>CAUZVG010000030.1:0-14126 GCA_963583215.1 Campylobacterales bacterium
CCAAATTCCTGTCATTGCGGTAAGGAGTATCCAGATAAATGCACGTTTCCCTGCTTTCCTATGTGTTATAGAGTAGCTACCCGGTAATGTGCCCACTTTACTGTGTTTGCGTGCAGTCACCAAAGTATATGTCCAGATACCAAAGCCAATCACGGCAACAGCGATGTGAAAGATGAGTACGTAAAACGCGTAGTTATGAGAAACAGAAGAGCCTTCAACAAAACCTTCATAGCCTCCACCAGCACGTACACCATACTCAAAATACCCAACCACAATGACTGCTACCACATAAATGATACTTTGCATGAGTGCATGGAGTCTATAGTTCTTCTTTTTTGCAAAAGAGATGGCAATGAGGACCAGTAGAGGCAAAAGTGCCACCATAATCATCACAAAATCCATAAAGAATGGTGCGCGTGTACCTAAAAAACCTGCTTCAAACATATAATCCATAGTATTTCCTTTTTTCTATTGCTGTAGAGTAACTAAATACTCTTAACAAATCACCACTGATTTTACTTCTGTAAACTCTTCTAAAGCCCATTTTGGACCTTCACGCCCTACCCCTGAAAGTTTGGAACCCCCATAAGGTTGTACATCAAAACGCAAGGTTGGAATGTCGTTGATGATGACACCGCCACACTCTGCATCTTCTATAAACGATTGGGTCATTCTTAAGTCATTGGTAAAAATAGAAAACTGTAGTCCATAAGGAGAGTCATTCATTTTTTCTATGGCTTTTTCATAGTTTGGAACAGCGACTAAAGAAACAATAGGTGCAAACACTTCTTCACAAATGATTTTCATTTCATCGGTCACATCTGCCATCACTGTAGGTGGGAAGATACCTTCTTCTTCTTTTCCACCAGCAATAATCTTTGCCCCTTCATTTTGCGCTGAAGCGATCCATGTTTTTGTTCTATTGAGTGATTCTTCATCAATGAGTGGGCCCATAAATGTCTCTTCCTCATAAGGAGATCCTACTTTTAACATGTTGGTCTCACTCGCCATGTACTCAGAAAATTCTTCATAGACTTTTTCATTGACATAAATACGCTGTAATGAAATACACACTTGTCCTGAGTTATAAAATGCACCAAAAGCACAACGTGCCGCTGCAAGCTTCAAGTCGGCACTTGTGTCAATGTATGTTGCTGCATTTCCACCGAGTTCTAAAGAGACTTTTTTAATGCCTGCTTGTTTGGTAATGATGTTCCCCACAGGTACAGAACCTGTAAATGAAATAACTCTTGGAATGTCTGAGCTTACTAGAGCAGAGCCTACCTCAGCATCTCCGTAAATCAATGAAATAGCATCTGTAATGGCATGTTTAGAATCTACAAAAAGTTTCACAAACATATAGGCAGTGGCTGGTGCTTCTGGTGTAGGTTTAAGTACCACGGCATTTCCTGCGCCAAGGGCTGGGGCAATTTTGTGAGCAACAAGGTTTAAGGGAAAGTTAAAAGGTGTAATACAAGCCACCACACCTACAGGTTCACGTGTATAATAAGCCAATGTTTTTTTACCTGAAGGCATAATGTCCGTTGGCAGTGTTTCCCCTGAAAGGTTTGCAAGTTCCATGACCGTAATCTTAATGGTTTCAATACAACGTTCTACTTCAATACGTGCAAATTTGATGGGTTTAGCCACTTCTTTAGCCAACATCAAAGCAAAGTTTTCTTTCTCTTCATTAAGACGTTTTGCCACATCTTCAAGCCACAAGATACGCTGAGACAGCAGTGATTTTTTAGCTGCTTTGGCGGCAAACCTTGCCATAATGAGTGCTTTTTCAACATCTTCTACAGAACACACAGGTGCAGTACTAACCACAGCACCATCATAAGGGCTTTTACGCTCTTGTACTTCTTCTCTACTCTCTTCGTTTGAGCCTAAAAAAACCTTGGCATGCACCACGGCACTTTTATCTTCGAATATTCCAAACATGTCTACCCTTAACTACTGTAAAATTTTATTGTTGATTATAGCTAATGTTCAGTTAGAAAGAGGGTGTCCATGCTTCTTCTTCACTATTGGTTTGCATAGGATTATCTTGTGAAGCGTTTGCATTGAGTGCTTCTTGCTCTGCCTCATACGCCATCATTTGTATACGCACTTCATGGATTTGTTCTGGGCTTACATTCTCTTCACTCGACCAAGAAACTTCAATATCGCCCCCATATTCTTCACCTATTATTTCAATTTTTTGGGCATATTCGTTAATGTCTAAACAGACAACTCTATGCTCAAGGTCTTCTTCTTTCATAGTGTCTTCAAGTTCAATGTACCAACGCCCTAAAGCATTTGACTTAATGATTGATTCTATGACTACCATTTATACACCTCCATGGAAATCTTTCTTTTTAAGATCTCCATTGTATTTGATGTCACGAATGTCAATGTTTTCATTGACTAAGACTTCTGGCACCATGTCTGCAGCTTCTAACTCTTTTATAGCATCATCTAACTCTTCTTGATAGGTTTGCATCATGTCTGCAGTGAGTACCCCTGGCGTAGTTTGGATGGCGACAAGTTTTTTAATCTCTTCTTCTACCCCCGTCCCCTCTACGGTGACAATCATTTTCCCTTTTTCTTTATCACCAAAATGGTATTCACACACGCCTGAAGCCTCTAAATCTTCTTTTAGTTTGTCATAATTCTCTGGTTTTACTTGTACTACTATACTTGATATATTCATTTTATTTTCCTTGTTATGGTATTTTCCACATATTCACTCTGCTGTCATCGCTGGCAGAAAAAAGTGTCTGTTCATCTTTAAAGATGAGTGTGTTGAGTCTACTTTTTTGTCCTTTGAGCAAAGCAATATGACGTTTACTCGCTGTCTCAAAGACCCAAATGTTGTTTGCTTCATCCATAGGAAAAGCAACCCTTTTGGCTGAAGGACTCAGTGTAGGGACAGCATAAAGACTGAAAGAAAGCAGTAAAAAGCCTAAAAGACTTTTTCTCATGCAGCAATCTTTAGAGCTAACTCTTCTGCAAAAGTCAAAACCAAATGTGCAATTTCTTCATCTTCTAACTTTGTCTGTATCCCGTATAAGTCAATATCTGAAAGGTAAAAGAGTTCTACTGAAGCGTGGGCTTCAAACATTTTAACCAAGTTCACCATGCCCTCTTCTCCTAAAATGTCTTGTATACGTTCTGTGACATAAATAAGATAGTTATAATCTTCTGGGTCAATGGCATCAAACTCATCGGAGTCTACATCATCAAAGTTTTTATCTACAACCACCAAGTAACGTAGTTCATCTACCTCTTCTTCTAAACCTTTGAAAATATTAGGATACATCGTTTCTAAATTTATACTAGACATGTGCTTGCTCCTTTAGGGCTATTGGGGTAAAGTCTATGGCTTGTGTAGGGCAGCGCCCCATACAAAAACCGCAGCCTGTACATTTATCCATGTCAATGACAGGATTAAACATGCCATTAAAAAGTATGGCATCATCAATACAAGGCTCTTTACAGGAAAAACAAATCACCCCGTTGTGTGCCACGCACCCTTGGGTTGAAATGCTAAATGTTGCATTGAGCTTTTGGGTATTATGGCTATGCGCCAAGTCTAAGACATTGGGCTCACAGGCTTCAACACAGTCCTCACAAAAGGTACAGCCAGAACTTGTAAAATTTAGTGCTGGCGTACCATCTTCAGCTATGAAAATAATCTTTTCGTCACAAGATGCTACACATGTCTTGCTGTCACATGTCACACACACCTTCTGAAAAAGAGATTCACTTCCAGCATAAGGAGGTCTTACCACTAGGGTCTGACGCTCCTCATTTTGTCTCATTTGTATCAGAGGTTTTCTAAAAATATTTAGAAAATCTCTACGTGCTTCGTTTTGCACTATTCCACCCCTTCATTCATATGTTCAAGAAGAGATGAACGTGCTTTTTCTGTGTCATCACCAAAGTCTGGTCTAAAGATATTGGCCACATCCGTTTTTGTTTTAGACTGAGGAGCATGACACTGCGTACAGTTAAAACGCCCTTTATAAATATCTTCTGTACGTTTTGGTTTAGAGAGTTTAATGTCTGTACTGTTATGGATGTCGTACCCCATTACTTCTCCGTCTTTTACCACATAACCATCTTGCATCGCCATTTCTGGTCTGTAGTTAGTGAAGTGTGTCAAAGGGATTGGTGTAGAGCCCACAGAAGGCGCTACTTCAGGCATATGACAGCCAAGACACTGGTTGTTTGCTTTAGTAATAGGCAGTAAACCTTCAACCGAGTGAGGAATCATTGGTGGTGCATCTCTATAGGCACGTTCAAAACGCGTAGAAGATCCGGGAGATGGTCTACTATAATCTGTTTTTGACCCCGTACCTTTCACTTCTTGATACAAGTCTGCTTTTCTAAGTCCCAAGGCTCGTTCAGAAACAGAAGAACGATTTCCTAAATCTTCTTGCTCAATACGCATTTCATCTGAACAATTTTCATTGAGATCTAACCGTGCTCCTCCAGACTTGGCAATGGCAGCAGCTGCAGCAAAATCGGTTGCTTTTTCTGTTTGTGAGCCTACACCCGCTTTAATCAGCAAAGCCATATTTTCCATGTCTTTGTCACTCAAGTTTTGTACTTGAGTGACCATCATCTGTTTCATGGTGTCGCCGTAAGTACCTGCTTTGTAGCCTTTAAGTGCGCTAATGATATCTGCTTTGCTCATATCTTTCACCACTTTTGACTTACCCATGGCTGCTTTTTCAAAATGTTGTCCATGACAGCCTGTACATCCTGTCACAGATACCCCATAAACATTTGTCGCGACCAACACAGATCCTAATGCCACTATTTTTAGTATTGTCTTCATTTCTTCCTCTTTAATGTTGTTTTGTAAAACTTCTTATTCCAAATTCCAATGCATTGTCAAGGTGATGCTTTGACGCTGTCTGTATAACCACTCCACAACAGTCCCCCTAAAGCAGCTAAACCCACACTTTGGATGCTGGTTGCCATAAAGTTTCTTCTATTTGCAGAGTGTGCCATTGTCTTAAACCTTATAGAGCTTTACAGCACATTTTTTAAAGTCTGTCTGTTTTGACATTGGACAAGTTGCATCTAAACATACTTTGTTAATAAATACTTTTTCGTCAAACCAAGGTACAAACACAAGCCCTTGAGGCACACGGTTACGTCCTCTTGTCTCCACTCTTGCTTTAACTTTTCCACGACGTGAATCGACCCAAATAAGCCCGCCTTGTTTAAAGCCTTTATCTTTTGCATCTTTAGGATGCATATAACACAAGGCTTCTGGCACAGCACGAAAAAGCTCCGGTACTCTCATGGTCATGGTACCTGAGTGCCAGTGTTCCAAGACTCTACCTGTACAGAGCCAAGTATCGTATGTTTCATCTGGCATTTCTGGAGGATCCATGTACGGTCGTGCATAAATCTTCGCTTTATTTTTGAGCGACTTTTTGTTTTTATCTTTAATACCTTTAAGGTCACCCTGAGCCAAAGACTTGGCCAAAGTTCCATAGAAAGCAAAGTCAGTAGCCCCTGTCTCTTTGGCAGCTTTAGCCGCATATGGGTCATACTTCACATTAAACCGCCACTGTGTCTCTTTACCGTCAACCACTGGCCATTTAAGGCCTCTTACTTTATGGTACACATCAAAAGGAGCCAAGTCATGTCCATGTCCACGTCCAAACGAAGCATACTCTTCAAAAAGGTACTCATGGATCATAAATCCATAGCCTTTCCATGGTTTTCCATCAGAACCCAAGACCTGTCTTGCATCTCCTCTAGAGTCTGTATCGTCATAGCCTTTTTGAGGGAACTCTTCTTTGAGTTTATAGGCTTTTGCTTTTTTGTTTGCAAACAAAATTTCATACATCGTTGTATCTTCGTTGTATCCCATTTTTTTGGCTGCTTTCATAAGGTCTGGAAGTTTTTTACCATTTCTAAGTGTAGACTCACCCCAAACATCTTTCACTGTAAAACGTTTAGAAAGTTCTATCCACTGCCAAGTATCGGACATGGCATCACCCACAGGAAGGACTTGTTGTCTCCAGTGCTGTGTACGACGCTCTGCATTTCCATACGCACCCCACTTCTCATACATCATCGCTGAAGGCAGTACCAAGTCAGAAACTTTGGCTGAAATACCTGGGTATCCATCTGAGGTGACAATGAAGTTATCCATTTCACGCGCAGCCTTAATCCAGTGTGATGCAGAACCTGAATCTTGATACGCATTACACACATTCACCCATGCAAATTTGATGATACCATCTTCAATATCTCTATGGATTTTCATGATGTGCTGGTTACCTACAGGGTTAATGGTACCTTCTGGTACCATCCAACCTTTTTCAGTAATTTTTCTGTGTTTCGGATTTTTTACCATCATATCTGCAGGGAGTCTATGACAGAATGTTCCTACTTCTCTGGCTGTTCCACAGGCGGAAGGTTGTCCTGTCAATGAAAAGGCACCGGAACCTGGTTTGGCTTGTTTGTTAAGCAGGAAGTGTACATTGTACGCGAGTGTGTTCACCCAGGTACCACGGGTATGTTGGTTCATTCCCATCGTCCAGAAAGAAACCACTTTTCTACCTTTTTCTATGTAGAGGTCTGCTAAGGCTTGGAGTTTTTTCTTAAAGACTTCCATGTCTTCATTTTTATCACCTTTGGTCACTTTGGCTGTGTATTCTAAAGTATAAGGCTCTAAAGACTTTTTATACTCATCAAATGAAATTTCCCAGTGTTTTAACGTTCCTGCGGTGTTTTCCATTTTGTCTCCGGCTTTATAGCCGTAAGGTTCTAGTGCTTTTCCCTCATTTTCTGAAAGTACTTTTACCATCTCTTTGGAAATCGTTTCCATTTCTAAAGCTGAGTATTTACCCGCTGAACCATCTTTGTTCACAGGAGTAAGAGACTTTTCACCCTCTCTTCTCATCCCATACCCAATATTGGCAGGTCCTGTTGCAAACACCATGTGTTTCTTCACAAATTCCCAATCAATGATTTTCTCTTTTTCATCACGCATGACAATTTCACGTGCAATGTAGTTCCATAATGCCAAGTCTGTGTTAGGGGTAAAGATAATTTCAATATCGGCAATATCAGATGTTCTGTGTCTATAGGTTGAAAGGTTGACAATTTTCACTTTGTCAGGGTTTGAGAGTTTTCTATCGGTGACACGTGACCACAAAATAGGGTGCATCTCTGCCATGTTAGAACCCCAAGAAACAACTGTGTCTGTAAGTTCAATGTCATCATAACATCCTGAAGGCTCATCAATACCAAAGGTTTGGTAAAAGCCCACCACCGCTGAAGCCATACAGTGTCTTGCATTCGGGTCAATGGCATTAGAACGGAATCCTGCTTTCATCATTTTCTGAGCAGCATAGCCTTCCATAATGGTGTATTGTCCTGAAGCAAAAATTCCCACGCCCTCAGGTCCAGAAGCTTTAAGTGCTTTACGGATGTTAAGTTCCATCTCATCAAAAGCACGTTCCCAACTTACAGGTTGAAACTTCCCTTTTTTGTCAAACTCACCTTTGTCATTCATACGAAGCAGTGGCGTTTTTAACCTGTCTGCCCCATACATAATCTTTGCATTAAAGTATCCCTTAATACAGTTAAGTCCTCTGTTTACAGGGGCCGCTGGGTCACCCTTCACCGCAACAATACGTCCCTCTTTCGTCGCAAGCATAATCCCACAACCTGTTCCACAAAAACGACACGCTGCTTTGTCCCAGCGCCAGGTAGACTCTGCTTCTGCTGCTTTGGCTTGTGCTTCTTGTGGTACGCTAATACCTACAGCACCTGCTGCTGCAACTGCTGCTGAATTTTTCAAAAAGTCTCGTCTATTTAATGACATCTTTCCTCCTAGGGATTTATATTTACACACCAAGTGTACTCTTTTGCATTGTCACATTTATTGAGGCAAATCAAGGATTTTCAACACATACAATTGAGATAACTTGTGAAAGTTTATCTGAATAATCTTAAATTATAAACACGCTGTGGAGGGGTATAAATAGGATAATAATACTCTTTTGATTGATATAAATAAGAGTGTTTCTCTCCTATTTATATAATCTGAGATTATTTGTGATGCAAACTGCTACAATGATAAAAAAAATTAATAGAGGCTCTTTTTACTCTCATATTAAATAAAGTTGTTCTGTTGACTTTATATTCAATTAAACTGATACACTTCTTTTCATCGTATTTGTTTCAACAATATTAAGAAGTGCTGCTTCATCAAGTATTGTTACTATATGTTCATCTGCAGTAATAATATTTTCTTTTTTAAGTTTACTTAGGGTTCGAGATAATGTTTCAGGTGTCATGTTTAACATGGCTGCGATTTCTGTATTTTTCAGACGTTCAAAAACGCTTGGGTTATTGTGAAGTAAGTCAGCGATTTTCGCTTCTGAGGAGTAGATGGTCTCTTTGTGGAGCAGTGTAGCAAGCATTTTCATTCTTTTTGCCAAAGCTACGACAAGGGCTTTAGAGAAATTACTGTCATTTAAACAGTCATGAAATTTTTCCAAAGGCAAAAGTCCTATAGCACCCTCAGTTAAAAATTCACAGCTTGCAGGAAAAGGCATTTTTTCAAAGGCCACAAAGAGAGCAATAGCTTCAGGCGCTTCAAAATTGTGCATATGAATTTGCTTACCTTTAGGGTTTGTTTTATACAGTCTTACTATACCATCAAGCAAAATATACAAATATTTACTCTCATCTCCCTCATAAAAAACAATGCTATCTTTTTCATATTTTCGTACTTGTACAGCAGCTTGTAGTTCTGAAATTTGGTTTTCATCTAAAGTAGAAAAAAGTGGGAGGTCGTTGAGTTTGTACATAATCGCTATTCCTTGCAGTAAATCAAGTATTATTATAGCAAAGCAAACTAAGATGCATCTAGGTTTAGACTTAGCTAGGACTTAAGATTTAGGGAAATACTTCTTAAAAAAATCTTCTACCAAAAGCTCAAAATGAACCATGCGTTCTTTTCCTTTTTGAAGGGTTTTACGTAAGTCTTTCATCTTTGCTAAAAAAGGTCCTACCTCATCAGGAATGATGTCTTCAAAATGTGTACGTATCTTTTTAGCAAAAGCAGGCGAAGCACCCCCTGTTGAAAAAGCTATGGTGAGGTCCTCTTTTTTCACATAGGCAGGGAAGATGAAATCACAATACTCTGTGTTATCCACAGAATTGACTAAAATTCTTGACGCCCTTGACTCTTCATATATCTCTTTATGCAAGACTTCTGTCTCTGTGGCAACCACCACAATGTCAAAACCTTCAATGTCACCTATGACATAGGCTCTTTGTTCAAAAGAGAGTTGATGTCTTTTGATTAAGGCTTGTATCTCTGGACTGAACTCAAGAGAAATAATCTCAATATTTTGAGTAAAATCAAGCAGTTTTTCAAGTTTTTCTTTGGCAATGTTTCCCCCACCCACCAATAAAACTTTGCTATGGTCCATTTTTAGGAATGCTGGGAAATATGCCACTACTTCAGCCTTTGTAAGGCTTCTCTTACACGCACCACTTCTCCCACAACAATGAGTGCAGGCGTCGGTAAATCTTTGGCTTCTTCATAAATGTTTTCTAAAGTAGAGACAATGACTTTTTCATCTTCAAGTGTGCCTCGACTAATGACAGCAATAGGATAGTCTTTAGGTTTTCCAATGGCCATGAGTTCTGTTGAAATCTTTTTTAACTGGTGTAGCCCCATAAGAAAAATAATGGTTTCATCTTGTTTAAACGAAGACCAGTCAAGTTGGGCATACCCTTTTTCAGGGGCTTCGTAGCCAGTGACCACACGAAAAGAAACAGCTTTACCCCTATGGGTAATGGGTATATTTGCCATTTCGGGTACGGCTATCGCTGAAGTAATCCCAGGAATAAACTCAAAGTCTATGCCTTTAGACGCTAAAAAAAGTGCCTCTTCTGCTCCACGTCCAAAGACCACAGAGTCCCCACCTTTAAGACGTACTACCACATCATGTTTTAAAGCTTTTTCGTAGAGTAAGGCATTGATGTCATCTTGGGGTAAGATGTGATCTTTGTTGGCTTTTCCTACATAAATGCATTCACAGTGTTCTTGGGCTTCTTTTAAAATGTCTTTATTGACCAATCTATCATAGACAATCACATCTGCTTCACGAACCAAACGTAAAGCTTTGAGCGTTAACAATTCTAAATCTCCAGGCCCAGCACCTGTCAAATATACTTTCCCCACGTGTATGTCCTAAACTTTTTATTTATTATAGCCAAAGAGTTAAAAATTAAAATACTTGATAGACATCAACACAAAAGGCTTTGTACTTGTGTTATGATTGTCATATAACAACAAAGGAAGAAACATGAAAAAATTACAACTATCACTTATTACAGGATTAATCTTAGGATTATCTCACACTGTTGCCTATGCAGAAACAAGCAGTGAAGGCAGTGAAGAGGGATTCAACATCTTCTCTAGCCTAAAAGTAAAAGGGGAACTACGTCCACGTTATGAATATGTTGAAGTTGATCCTAGTACGAAATCATCAGCCAATGCATTTACCAACCGTTTTGCCTTAGGTCTGGGAATGGACTTACTTGAGTCAGGTATGTTATCTGCCTATGCAGAGATGACCAATGTCATAGGAAACAGCCGTTACAACAGTTGGGCCAATGGCGAGTTAAACTATGAAGTGGTAGCAGACCCCGCGCAAACACGTGTGACACAAGCTTACCTAGATGCAAAAGCAGGTGAAACACTCTTTAGACTCGGTCGCCAAACTGTCAACTTAGATAACCAGCGCTTTGTAGGTTCCGTAGACTGGAGACAAATGCCTCAAACCTTTGATGCCATTGCAATAGTAGACACGACAAGCATAGAAAATCTCTCATTGTTGGGTGCCTATGTGACCAGAGTCAATACGATTTTTGATGATGGTGTTAAAGTAAACTCATTTGATACCTCTACCGCCCTTTTTAATGCAGGCTACACTTTCAATGACCATGTACATCTTACAGGCTATGCTTACCTCGTTGGCTCTATTCACGACACTTATGGTTTAGCACTTACTGGTTCACCAAAAGTAGGAGAAGTAACACTCAACTACCGTGCAGAGTATGCCATTCAAGGGGATGCAAGTTTAGAAGAGAATTCTGTTCCTGCAGACGCAGATGCTTCATACTATAGCCTTGCTTTGGGTGCAAATTACCATGGTTTTTTAGCAGGTGTGAACTATGAAGTACTTTCAGGTACAAATGGCTTCGATGGTGACACAGCATTTTCAACCCCTCTAGCAACACTGCACAAGTTTAACGGTTTTGCAGATGTCTTTTTGGTAACCCCTACCGAAGGTTTACGTGACGCTAACATTATGTTAGGGTACAAAGCAGATGGGTTTGGTGTGGCAAAAGTAATTTACCACAGTTTTGACTCAGATGTAGGAAGTACAGACTTAGGTTCAGAGTTAGACTTTTTATATAAAACAAAAGTACCGGGACTTGTAGATGTGAGTTTACTCTTAAAAGGTGCCATCTTCTCAAAAGGTGACATCACTGCGCCACGTTTAGCAAGTAAAGATGTGAGTAAATTCTGGGCCATGTTAGACTATAAGTTTTAGTCTAAGCCAAAAAGAATTCTCAAACAGGGGTCCTAAATACTATTAGGGTCTCTTCGTAAAATCATCATCATCAACGTCGTACAAAAAACACCCAAACTCATTCCTGCTAACGTATCACTCAACCAATGCACATTCAAATACAACCTTGTCGAGACTATCATAAATGGCCACAGTAGTACAGCCAATAAAAGAAGCCTACGATGGCTTACTTGTTGCATCTTTTCTGAGAAAATAAAATACAGAGCCAAAGCCATGGTCATAGACATCGTTGAGTGTCCCGAAGGAAAAGAGTAACCAAGTTCATCGATGATTTTGAGTTCTGGACGTGCACGTCCTATCCAAAACTTGATGCCCTCAAAGACTGCAGAAGCGAGAAAAAATGAAGTAAGGTAAAACTTCAAGTCAGCATAATACTTTTTCTTTAGCAAGTAGAGAGAAAAAAGCACGGTAAAGATGCCTGTACCTATCACACCGTTTAAGTTAGTGAGGAACAAGACCCAAGCAGTTGTATACTCTTTTTGAACGCTAGCCATGGCTTTACTAAGGTCTTCATCTAAACCAATAAAAGCACTCTGTGTTACTACTACGTAGATAAAAAAGAGAAAAGCCAGAAGGCTTAAAATATTGAAAAAAAGTAAGGTTTTAGTCTTGGGGGAAAACGTTTGCTCCATATGATTCCTTTGGGTATTTTACCACAAGAGACTCAAAAGTTCCGTCAACAACAATTAACAGCTTTTTAGCTAAAATAATTTACTAATTTTGATGTGCAAGTCCTGCACATTTTGGAGCACTATATGGATAAATCGAAATACATTTGGATGGATGGAACACTCACCCCTTGGGATGAAGCACAAGTTCACGTTCTTACACATACCCTACACTACGGAAATGGTGCCATTGAAGGTACCAAAGCCTATAAGACGGTAGATGGTCGTTGTGCTATTTTTAAACTACAAGAACACACAAAAAGACTTATAAACTCTTCAAAAATGACCTTGATAGACGTACCTTACACGGAAGAAGAACTCAACGCTGCACAAGTAAAACTCCTTCAAGAAAACGAACTTTTTGATGGTGCTTACATTAGACCATTGGTTTACCTTGGTTATGGTGTGATGGGACTTTACCATAAAGACTGTCCTGTTCAAGTTTCCATTTCTGCATGGAAATGGGGTGCGTACCTTGGTGAAGAGGGATTACGTAAAGGTATCCGTCTTAAGATTTCTTCAATGACAAGAACCCCAAACACTTCAGGTATGGGAAAAGCAAAAGCAGTAGCCAACTACTTAAACTCTCAAATGGCAAAGTTTGAAGCAGTAGAAGCAGGTTATGATGAAGCACTTTTAAGAGATGACCAAGGTTACATTGCAGAAGCATCTGGTGCCTGTTTCTTTATGGTAAGAGATGGGAAACTTATCTCTCCACCATCTGACAATACACTGGAGTCCATTACACAGCAAACCGTCATTGACCTTGCGAACGACATGGGCATTGAAGTCATAAGACGTCGCATTACAAGAGAAGAAACATACATCGCTGATGAGTGTTTTCTCACTGGTACTGCTGCTGAAGTGACACCCGTACGTGAAATAGATGCACGTATCATTGGTGCTGGTTCTCGTGGACCTTTGACTGAAAAATTACAAACAGCCTATTTTGATGTGGTTGCAGGTAAAAACCCTGCTTACATCCAACACTTAACGTACATAAACTAAACTAGGGGTCTGGTGATTTGTGATTTGTTGCAAAGCAATGAATCATGAATCACCTGACTCCCCACTAAAAGGAAAATTATGCCAGCAGATATGAATGACTATTTTAAAAAGAAAAAACCAACAATGAACAAAAGCACACCAGGTAATGGTGGAGGTGGAAATAACTTCAACAACCCTTTCGGAGGCATGGGAAAAGGTGGTCCATTTATTGTTATCATCCTTGCTATTATTTTTGCAGGATTTGTACTGAAACCTTTTACCATCATCAACTCAGGTGAAGTAGGGATCAAAATAAACACAGGTAAATTTGAACAAAAGCCACTTGAAGCAGGATTACACTTTTTCATCCCTGTCATACAAAAAATAATCCCTGTAAACACACGTATCAGACTCATCACTTACTCTAACGTAAGTACAAGTGCATTGGGTGACAGCTATAGAGGTTTTGAAGGTGGATTACGTAGAAACCCTGCCATTACAGTACTTGATAAAAGAGGACTGACTGTAAACATTGACATTGCTGTACAGTACAGACTTAGAGCAGCAACTGCTCCTGCTACCATTGAAAAATGGGGTTCAAGCTGGGAAGAGAAAATCATCAACTCTAAAGTAAGAGAAGTGGTACGTGATGTTGTAGGTCAATACACAGCAGAACAACTTCCTGAAATGCGTAACGAAATTGCCCAAGCCATTGAAGTGAAAGTAAAAGCGAGTGTCGATGCACTTGAAGGTCAACCTGTCGCACTTGAATCAGTAGAACTCAGAACTATTAACCTTCCACCAAAAATTAAAGAACAGATTGAAAGAGTTCAAA
>CAUZVG010000031.1:0-13722 GCA_963583215.1 Campylobacterales bacterium
GCATATAATACCTTTCATCCTCCCTTTATTTTACCATAAAACTGATACATAAATTTAAAGAAGGACAAAAGCAATAAAATGGATCAGATCCTAAAGAGACATCCTTGATTGCTGACTAACGTTCGTCGTGAGCAATAGTTTTCCGCTCGCGGTAAACTATTGGTCTCCTCATATTTGTTAGCATTTTAGTTAATCAACATCTGAAATCAAATTATCTAAAGCTGTATTAATGTCAATATTTGTAAATAGTTTTTTTGAAACTAAATTATTCTTATCAGGAAGTTTTGAAAAAATCAATTTATCTGTCCGTTCTTTAGCTCGTTCCCATCGTCCCCGATGGGAATGCATACATAAAGGTTCCATACTAGTAAAATCTTTCAATATCAATCAAACCCACTGTACCATCATAATATCTGTTTACATAAGTTTTGGCTGTATGATTTTATGACATATTTTTAGTTTGGAGTTGATATTTTAGTTCTTATATGATGTTGAATTTATCTTCTTTATTGCGTTAGGATATGTGTTCCCATCGGGGACGATGGGAACGAGGAAACACCTTTGACATATGTGTACGATTACGTTCACCTGACCCCTAAATTTATTCTAAATTTTGGTCTTAACCTATGTCTACTTATTGAGGGGAAAGGGAGCAAATTATCTTCTCAAGGTAGCAATCAGACGTTTTTCATTGAGCATGAGGTTTAAAGCATCTGCTATGTTGGCACAAGAGATATCACTTTCTAAAAGTGTGGAGGTGGCACAGCCTTCGTCTCCGATGATGGCAATGCCAAGTACGGCATTTTGAAGCATTAGTTTATCGTTGCTCCCATTTCCAATGGCAACACACTGCACTTTTCCTAATATGTCAATATAAGCAGCTTTTTCTGCGGTGTGGTTATCGGTTTGAAGGACTTTTACTGTGACAGAAAAACCTTGCATTTGGGACTTGACACTGCCAAAAGTATCGGCAGTAATCACATGCACATGATAGTGTGTACAAAGCTCTGGAAGTAGGGCTTTTACTTCTTCTTTTAGTTCTCCGTCTTTGGCAAGGGTACCGTTGTAGTCTAAGATGACATGTTCTAAGGTAAGTTTTTGGTAGTTAGGGATCTCAATTTTCTTCATGGCATAGACCTTTTTTCACTATCATAACATTAAACTCCTTTTTAGGGAAAGAGGATTAGTATGGTTTAAATTTATACACTATAGTAGAAACAGGAAAAGAAACAATGGAAGAAGTAAAACTAACCCAATACAGCCATGGCGCAGGCTGTGGGTGTAAAATATCACCCAAACAGTTAGACAGCATTTTAAAGTCTGCAAGAGAAACTATCACGTACCCCGCACTGCTTGTGGGTAACGACAGCAAAGATGACGCGGCAGCTTTTGACTTGGGTAATGGTACTTCTGTGCTCTCTACAACTGACTTCTTCATGCCTATTGTGGATGATCCTTTTACTTTTGGACGTATTGCTGCGACCAATGCCATTAGTGACATTTATGCCATGGGTGGAAAACCTTTGATGGCCATTGCCATTTTTGGATGGCCCGTTAAAAAACTTAGTGATGAAGTGGCACGTTTGGTCATAGACGGTGGACGTTCTGTTTGTGAAGAAGCAGGCATCCCCCTTGCTGGTGGACACAGCATCGACTCTCCTGAACCTATTTTTGGTTTGGCAGTCACAGGTTTGGTAGACAACAAAAACTTAAAACAAAATGACACTGCAGAGACAAACTGTGAACTCTTTTTAACAAAACCTTTAGGCATTGGCATCTTAACCACCGCACAAAAACAAGACAAAATTGCCCCAGGAGACATTGACCCAGCTGTAGAGGCAATGTGTACACTCAACAAGATAGGTGCAGAAATCTCTGCACTCGAAGGAGTCACTGCCATTACCGATGTCACAGGCTTTGGACTCCTTGGTCACTTGGTCGAAATATGTGAAGGAAGTAACATTTCAGCGCGTGTACATTTTGAAGATGTCCCACTGCTCCCAAAAGTAAAAGAGTATTGGGCCATGGATTGTGTGCCAGGAGGTACACGTCGTAACTTTGAGAGTTATGGTCATCATATTGCTAAAATGACGCCAGAACAACAAGACATTCTTTGTGATGCACAAACCTCTGGTGGTTTACTTTGTGCCGTACGTAAAGAGAGTGTTGAAGCCTTTTTAGCGCTTACCGCTAAGGCAGGACTAGACCTTAAAAAAATTGGTGAAACCGTAGCACGTGGAGAACATCTTATTGAAGTCCTCTAAGTTAGATGACTTTACGCTAGTAGGCACCGTAGATGAAATAGCAGCCATTCAAAAGCTTGACTTACCACTAACCGATGCCTTTAGAAGTATTGTGCTTGAGAACAGAGCCCTTATTGATGTACGTGCACCTGTTGAGTTTGAAAAAGGTTCATTCCCTAGAGCTGTTAACTTCCCACTTATGAACAATGAAGAACGACACCTCATAGGCATACGCTACAAAGAGCAGGGTAATGCTTCTGCTGTGCTCTTAGGTAAAGAACTCGTAGGCCCAGAAAAAGAAGCGCGTGTTTTAGTATGGAAAACATTTGTAAAAGAAAACCCCGATGCCTACCTCTACTGTTTTAGAGGAGGGCAACGCTCCCAAATATCCCAAGCATGGCTCAAAGAAGTAGGGGTAAACATTCCTCGTTTAAAAGGTGGGTACAAAGCCTTCCGTTCTTTTTTAATGCTAGAGGCTGAACGCATTAGTAGCCAAGCTAAAATCATCACTATTGGGGGACGTACCGGTAGTGGCAAAACCTTGCTTTTACATAAGATACAAAGTAGTATTGACCTTGAAGGCCTTGCCAACCATAGAGGCTCTTCTTTTGGAAGGTTCCTTTCTCCCCAACCCTCTCAAATAAACTTTGAAGATGCACTTGCCTACGCACTCATAAAACATGAAGCACAAGGACATAGACATCTCATACTAGAAGACGAAAGTCATAACATAGGACAAATCTACATCCCTAAACCAATCTTTGAGAACTTAAAAAAAGGGGGAATCATACTCCTAAAAACATCTATGAAAGAGCGCATAGAAATCATTTTTGAAGAGTATGTTAGCCATGCCTTAAAAGCGTATGCCAAACATTACGGAAATGAAGGTAATAAAGTATGGTTTGACGATGTCAATGCAGGACTAGACCGCATCAAAAAACGCATAGGTAATGAACGTCACGTTAGCATCAAAAGTGCCTTCCATCATGCCTTCTTATCGCAAGAAGACACAGCAGACGCAAGCCAACACAAAGGGTGGATAGAAATGCTACTAAGAGAGTATTATGACCCTATGTATGACTACCAGTTAGAAAAGAGTGAAGTAGCTGTTCTATTTGAAGGTAGTGCTGCTGAGATATTGGTTTATCTTGAAGAGAGTGGGGATTTAATTTAGGTTATTTGTATTTTTTCTTTGTCATCTTTTTACCTTCACCGAATAACCCACTTGTCCTTTTCTTGAATCTCTTTTAAGTATAGATTTGTTGTAGGTTAAACACTGTCTACTGAATCCTGAAAAGTAACCTTTTCCTTCTAGTGGTTATTTTTAAAAGTTAACTTTTTATCTTGAATAGCTTTAATGATTTTTTTGACATGCTGATTGTTTGGAGTTGATGTTTTAGTTCTTGTATGATGTTGAATTTATCTTGTTTATTGCGTTAGGATATGTGTTCCCATCGGGGACGATGGGAACAAGGAGAATCAAATTATATTTACCTACTTAAGTAACTCATAAAAATCCCTAGGAGCCTCTACTTCTAGGGTGATTTTCTCTTCTGTACTTGGGTGGAAGAAAACAAGTTTACTTGCGTGTAGGCCCATGCGACCACCTTTTTTTCCGTAGCGTTCGTCACCTACGATGGGCGTACCCATCCAGGCCATGTGGGCACGGATTTGGTGTTGTCTTCCAGTTTCGATGTTTACTTTAAGTAGTGAGCGTTTGTTTTTACTCTCTAGGACTTCGTAATGTGTAATGGCAGGTTTGGAAAACTTTTGAAGTCCAACGTGCATACGGTACTCTTTTTCGTCGAGTTTCATAGGTTGATCTATGGTGTCTTTTTCAACTTTTGGTGTGCCTTCTACGATGGCTAGGTAGTTTTTCTCACTTTTCCACCATTTGTCCATGACCGCTTCTCTTAACTCTTTAGAGGTAGCAAAAAGTAAGATACCTGAGGTTTCACGGTCTAGACGGTGTACTGGCCAGAGTTTTATGTTGTCTGCTTTTTTACCTCGTGAGAGTTGTGCGCGAAGTAGGGCAAGGGCGTGTTGTTTGTTCTCTTTGGTGGTACCCACAGAAAGCAAGCCCACAGGTTTGTTAATGGCTATGAGGTCTTTGTCTTGGTAAATGATCTCAAGTTTGAGTGCTTGTTTGTTGGTGTGGTGGCCTGTACGTTGGGCTATGCCAATTTGAACTGTGTCGCCTACTGAAATGATGTAGTCATGTTTCTTTTGTACTTCACCATTGACTAAAATGGTACCAGATTGTAAACGTTGTTTGACGGTCTTTTTTGACCAGCCCTCGTTTTCTGCAAGGATTTCAAATAAATAAGGAAGCAGTTTTCCTCTTTGTGTGACTTTGTATGTTTGTGCCATGTGCTCAACTTTATAGATAATATTATTCGTATTATATCTTATTACCCCACTAAGTGAGCACCCAAATTTTTGATGCTGTGATTTTGTTCATAGGCAAGACAGGTTTTTGTACCCCAAGGGTATTTCCTACGGGCAAAACCTAGCCATAGCTAAGTTGAGAAAATCTAACGCAGTATATGGGCAAAGCACGGCATACCTTTTCTTCTTATTTCAAAAGCTTGGATGTTCACTTAGTGGGGTAATAGCTTAGTTGCTGTATGCTAAGTGACAAAGAATGGCACTGAAAAAGGGGAGTGACTATGCGTATAGGTTTAGATTTTATCGATAGCAATACCATTAAAATCACCCTCAATGACGTAGAAGGAGACTTTGAGATAAAGTCAGAAAACAAAGTCTTACATGTAAGTGTAGAGTAATTCTTGCTTTAATTTCTGCCTCGTCTGTACCCACTTCGTGAGCCTCTTGACCGTCCAGCAGCATTGCCGCCATACCCTCGTTTTCCACTGGAGTGACAAGCATCACAAATGGAGAAACGGTAAGAGAAGTCTAAGACTTTGTCACAACGTCTACATCTTTTGGTGAAATGTCCTTGGCGTAGAGAGTTTTCTATGTAATTGTTAAGACGCACTCTGGCTTGTAGTGCTTTTTCTGTGTCTTGGAAAATGTCTGGAAATTTAAAACTAAGCCACAAGTAGAGAGAGATCTCTCTTACGCGGTCTTCCGCGTTAAGTAACATGTCATTGGTCTGAGCAAAGGCAGGTAAGTCACGTGGTGGGATGTAAAGGACTTGTCCTCCTGCTTCTACCTGCTTGATGTAACGGTGGAACACAGACTCAATGTAAGGAGAGCGTATACTCGCGGGCGCACAAGAGAGGTAATAACGGGTTTTTAGGTCTAGTTGATACTCATCAACGATAGCAGCTATCTCTAACATAGACTCTATGTTGGCTGCTGTAAAAGGCCCTTCAAACTCCATATTGTCAGCAAAAAAGCCTAGAATGGTGGTTACATCTTCTGTTTCAAGTATATCACCAATGAGCATGACATGTTCAAGTGATGCCATGACAGAGACAGGCAGTTCAATGTTAGGCAAAGGGCTATGAAAAGCAGACGTAATGGTACTTAAAGCATTTTCCTCTAAAGCACCCACGTAGCCTTTTTCTTCAAAACCGTAACGTCCTGCACGCCCAGCAATTTGTGATACTTCTGTGGGAAGGAGTTCACGTCTTCGTAAGCCGTCAAACTTGTTGTCTTTGGCAAAGAGCAGGGTTTTGATGGGTAGGTTAAGCCCCATGGCAATGGCATCGGTGGAGACAAGTATTTGACTCTCACCTTCTCTAAAACGTCTGGCCTCTTCACGTCTGACTTCCGGAGAGAGGTTTCCGTAAACCACAGAGACAGAGTAACGCTCTGAGAGTTGTTGTTTAAGTGAGAGTACATCACGTCTTGAAAAAGCAACCACAGCCGTTTGAGGCTCAATGTTTTTTATGCTGGTGGATTTTGGCAACATAACAAGTTCATTTTTACGTTCAAAATGTATGATTTCTAGGGGTTCGCCTAAGTAAGCACAGAGTTCTTCAACGGCAGGTAGGGCATTGACTGAGCCTGTGAGTATGACTTTTTTTGCAGGGACACCCATGAGCGCATTGGCCCAAGCCCAACCTCTGTCACGGTCACTTATCATTTGAATTTCATCAATGACACAGACATCTACCTCTACAGAACCATTCATCATTTCAATGGTTGAAGAGATGTGTGTAGACTCTTCGTCTATGATTTCCTCTTCACCGGTGATGAGTGAAGCATGAATGTCATTTTTACGTAAGTTTTCATAGCCTTCAAGAGCAAGTAAACGAAGCGGCGCGAGATAGTAGCCCGTGGTGGCAGACTCTAGCTCTTTGAGTGCAGAATACGTTTTCCCTGAGTTGGTGGGTCCAACATGAAAAACAATGCTACGTTTTAAAGCACGCGCAAGTGGGAAGAGGTTTTTAAAGTCACGAATGGTTTTTGCCAAAAGCTCTTCACGTTTTTGTTTTTCCAACAGAGGTTTAATGTACTCAGTAAAATGAAATAAGATACGTCTTTTACTTTTCTCTCTAAACTTGAGTGTACTTGAAGAGCGTATTTGTGGCTCAACATAACGCACCACAAAGTCATGTAAGACGGCATCATCAATGTTTAACTTTTCGGCTTCCTCTTTCATGTCTTCTAAGACATCATCTACGGCTACTCTAAAGTGACCTAAGAGGTCATCGTTTACACGGTTAATATCTTCTTTGACTGGAAGGTCGGAACCTTGCCAAAGTAGGGCATAAAGGTAGGGTTTTTCGTACGATACTGAAGTGGTGTAGTAAAGTAAAGTACCAAAAAAATCATGGCTTTTTTCTTTTTCAATAATGATATGATCTGTACTCTCAAAGACTTCATATTTATCACTAATATTAACTAATATCTTTTCAATAATACTCAAAGAAATTGGAGCATGGTTGAGTGCTGCCTCTGGAGGCATAGACTTTAAAGACTGTTGCACTTCTTGGTCCGTTAAATAGGGGTGTTCCTGAGAATTAATTTCCTTTAAAAAGGCTTCATGTTCTAGGGTTTTTTGTGCGATACATCCTTGCTTCTTCTGCTGGAGCTTCTCTACTAAGAGGTCTTCTTCTAAGTCCCACATATTTTCAAGGCTTAAGGCGTCGGTTTTACATAAGAGTTGTTTGCTAAAGTCAATCTCTTTAAGTGCAAAAGTAAAGCGATGGTAAAACTCCATTTCATTGTTTGTCGTAAAGACTACATCTAAAGATTTTTCAAGTGAATTAAGACGAGATTTAATGCGTAAATAACCCAATTTTGAGAGGACTTTATCTTCTGTTATTTTAGAGTTTTTGACATTGATAAATGCATCTAAAATAAGGTTTTCTTCTTGTTTTGAATGTTCAACATCTCCCAAGAGTTGTAAGATTTTATCGACTTTGTCTAAAGGTTTTTTCTTTGTATAAGGCTCTTTAGGTTCTTTGTAAGAGCCTGTGTTATGTGTAGACTTATAGCTCTGCGTAAGGTAAGAGACAATCATTTCTCTAGTCCCTGCACCTTCTTCAGACCAAGTACGTCTGAGTGCACGAACCATGTCGTCATGTCCATGAGAGAGTAGTTGAAGTTCAAGCAGCATAATAAGCTCTATGAGTTTGTCATCATCTACCGAGTCTATGCCTTCATCAAAAGGGAGACCATTAAAGTAGTTACGTATTTTATTGTTAAGTTTTATGAGGTATTTTTTCTTTTTCTTTGCCATAACGATAGTATATCAGATTGTTCCACTAAAAAGTGACTAGTCATGTGAGTACTCTGCTGAAGAGGTCACAGCGACAGCGTAACAAAGATGGGCTTTGCTCATTTTGTGTCATGGAGTAGTTATATCTAATCTAGGGTGATTATATCTACCAATTCAACCCCATCACACTCTTTTCTTAAACGTTTGTGTTTTCGTGCATCTTCTTCTGCCAGTTCAAGCAAGTCTGCAAAGTCATTTTTAGAGGCTTCAAGTTCAAACACTTCTTTATCTGTCTTAATCTCTATGCTACTTTCACCTTTGCTCGACAAAGCCAAGTTTCTGAGCCCTGAGGCAAATTCACTTTTAATGGCTTTCATTACTTTTTCGTTCTTTAGTAAGTCTGAAAGAGAAATCTCTTTACTAATATCATTTTTACACATCACGGTGTACATTACTTTTATCATACCATCCATCCTGGGCTCCTTTTACTGTTGGGCTATAAGAACCCTCTGATTAACCTAGGTATTCACAATGGATTTTGCAAATGTGAGATTGTGCAAGAGACTTTCAAATCCTAGCCATAGCTAAGATGAAGTAAGTATCTTGTGCAAGATTACGTTTGCAAAGTCCACCCTTCGGGCATCACTAGCTTTAGCCTATGCGTCGTTACTCTTTCTTGACTTAGCTAAGGCTAGGACTTCAAAAGAGTGCCTAGCCTAGACTAAAGCTAGAGATGTTGTGACCACCTAGGTTAATCAGGGGGTTCTGTAATATGATAGTATATTTTGAGAAAAAAAGCCAAAAACATGGCATATTGACATATTTCTACTCTAAATAACCTCTTAAATCAGTCCTAAATACTGAAAAAGTAAAACCCACATGATGGTTGAAAGCCCCATAATAGAGAGTGAAAGTGCTGATATGGCACCTTCTAAGGCTCCATACTCAAGTGCACGTCCTGTACCTACGGCGTGGGATGCAGACCCTAAAGCTAAACCTTTTGCAATGGGGTTAGTGATCTTAAAAAGTTTAAAGATAAAGTCTGCCATAAGTGCACCTGAAATACCAGCAATCACAATGGCAAGCATGGTCAGTCCTGTGAGCCCACCTAGAATTTCAACTGTCTCAATGCCAATAGGTGTGGTCACAGAATGTGCTAAAAGTGACTTCATCAATAAGTCATCAAAACCATTTAAATGGGAGAGTAGGCTAATGGTTAGAAGGGCGGTTAGTGCTGCTAAGACAATGTTCAGACCAATGATTAAAAAGTGTTTTCTTAACAAGCCTCTATACTGATAGAGTGGCACAGCAAGCACCACCGTAATGGGCCCTAACATTTTTAAAATATAGTCTGCACCTACTTTATAGTCTACATAAGGGATGTCGAAAAGTAGAAGTAACGCTACGATAATGAGTGTAGAAAAAAGCATAGGGTTAAAGAGTTTCAAATTGACTTTACTTTTAACATAGAGTGTAAACAGTGCCACAAGTAAAGTTAGGAAAAGACCAAACAATGGTGAGTGTAGGGTAAAGAGGCTCATTGCTCTTCTTTTTTAAGGAGTGCTTGCACCAACACGGCACTTGAAGAGAGTACTATAAAGGTAGAAAGAATCACAGAAAAAACAATGGCTAGAGTCTGTTCTTGCATGAGTTGGTATGAACCCATGATGCTAACTCCTGCGGGTATGAAAAACAGAGGCATGAAACGTAGAAGAAAGTTTGAGACGCCATGAATATCATGGAGTTTTACCCAGTTTAGATTGAGTGCAAGCAGTAAAAGTAACATCCCCACAATACTTCCTGGAAAGTGTATGCCTGTAAGTTTTACTAAACCCTCTCCTAAAAGATACAAACCCAAAATAATACTGCTCTCTTTAGAATACTGCAGTACTTTAGAAAAAATGCTTTTTTGTTTGTTCATATATCTCCGCTCTCAGCGTTCTTTATCTTGGTTGAAGAAGTATATCCAAAAATTACGCTATAATGCGAATAATACAGGGAGCCAAGTTCCCTCTACGTGTACATCGGTCATGCACAAAAATTTACTTTACTCAGCCTAAGACCGACAAATGCAAATACTGCAGAGGCTCGGTCACTAGGAACCATATGAAATTTACAGAACTCGGATTAAACGAATCCCTTTTAAAAGCCGTCAAAGATCAAGGCTACGATACCCCAACACCCATTCAAGCACAAGCCATCCCTTTAGTAATTGAAGGTAAAGATGTACTTGCCGCAGCACAAACAGGTACAGGAAAAACAGCAGGTTTTACCCTCCCACTTTTAGAACGTCTCTCTCAAAGTAATCCTAAGATGAAGAAAAAACAGATCCGTGTTTTGGTACTTACACCTACACGTGAACTTGCAGCCCAAGTGGCAGAGAGCATCAAGACCTACGGGAAATACATGCACTATAAGTCAATGGTTATTTTTGGTGGTGTGGGGATCAACCCTCAATTTGCTGCACTTAAAAAAGGTGTAGATATTGTTATAGCAACACCAGGTAGACTCTTAGATATCGCTAACCAAGATGGCATCGATTTTTCTGCAGTAGAGTGTCTGGTGCTTGATGAAGCAGACCGTATGTTAGACATGGGTTTCATTCATGACATTAAAAAACTGATGAAAATGATGCCTCAGCACAAACAAACCTTACTTTTCTCTGCAACCTTTTCAAGAGAGATTAAAACCTTGGCTTCGGGACTTTTGAAAAATCCAGTCCTTGTAGAAGTAGCACGTGAAAACTCAACAGCAGGAAAAATAAGTCAAGTCGTACATTTTGTCGATAAGGGCCGTAAACGTGAGCTACTTTCTCAGCTCATTAAAGCAGGGGAGTGGAAACAAGTTTTGGTATTTACACGTACTAAACATGGTGCCAATAAGCTCACTAAGCAACTAGAAGAGTATGGTATTTCAGCTGCTGCCATTCACGGGAACAAGTCTCAAGGTGCGAGAACCAAAGCCTTAGCGTCTTTTAAAGCAACTGAGATACGTGTACTTGTTGCCACAGACATCGCTGCACGTGGGATAGACATTGACCAACTACCACATGTTGTAAACTTTGAATTACCAAATGTACCAGAAGATTATGTTCACCGTATTGGTAGAACTGGTAGAGCAGGGTCAAAGGGTGAAGCTGTTTCTTTGGTCTGTGTGGATGAACATGAATTGCTTAGAAACATTGAAAAGTTCATTAAAGCCAAAATCAACAATGTTGTGATTGAAGCATTTATCCCAGACCCTAGCATTGAAGCTGAACCTATACAAAATGGTAGAGGTGGCGGAAATAACAGAGGCAGAGGTGGTAATGGCGGAAACAGAAAAAAGCCTGAGGGACAAAAAAGAAAAAGAGAGAAGAAGAAACCTCAGGGTGATGCACCTCAAGAAAACAAGACACCTGAAAACAAAAGAAAAAAACCTAGAAACCCAGCTGCAGAAAAAATAGGCTCAAGACTACAAGAAAAACTTGATAATCTCGATAAAAGAGACAATAGAAACAGGAGAAAATAATGAAAAAAATATTTAAATTAACAGATGAAAAAAAGCATGAAGACCGCGTACTAGACGGTATTAAAAATGACATTCGTAAATACGTAAAACGTGAAAAGAAAAAAGACTTACCAAGCAAGTCAACGATGTACTGGGACTTTGATTGTAAAGTAGGGGCTACAGCAGACGATGCACAAGTTGTAGCATACGAAGAACTTATTCAAGGACTTGATGCTGTAAAAGCTACGGGTGCGAAAGAAGTGTATGTTGAAGTGATGGCAAAAATGATGGATAAACCAGAAAAGCCAGAAGTAGAAGTTGAAACTTCAGAAGATGAAGAGGCTTAACATGCTAAAAGTAATACTTTTTGCAGCACTTACAATGTTCATGACATCAGGGTGTTCAAAAACATGGTCTGGTGTGAAACACGACTCTAAAAAAGCTTGGAAAAGCAGTAAGAATGCTATTCATAATGCCACAGAGTAAACCTTTTTAGGGTTTACTTACTCATTGTCTTTGAGTCTTATTCTGTCTGAACTTGTATTTTTTGATACTTTCTTTTCATACTCTTGACTCATAGTAAAGAGTAATCTTAAATCTGCTGGACTTGTGGCATACTGGAATGCCTGTTCTTCAGAGATTTTGTCTTCAAACGTTAGGTCAAAGAGTGCGTGATTAAAGGAGATAGAATCATACATGTGATTATCGCTCTCAATGGCATCTAAGATTTCATGGTCACGTTTTGTTCTTATGAGTTCTTGAACATGAGGACTCTTAAACATCATTTCTAGCGCTGGTATCATCTTCCCATCAATTCCTTTAATTAAACGTTGTGAAAGAACAGCTTCTAATGTTTCAGCCAATGTGGAACGAATACGGTTTTGTTCCTTGGTTGGGAAAATGGCAATCAGTCTATCGATCGTCTCTCTTGCATCAAGTGTATGAATGGTTGAAAATACCAAGTGTCCAGTGTTTACCGCTTGTAAAATACTCTCCGCCGTGGCAAGGTCACGTATCTCTCCCACCACAATTACATCTGGATCTTCACGAAGTGCCGCACGCAAGGCATTGGCAAAAGAATGGGTGGTGATACCCAGCTCACGTTGCTCAACGATGGACTGGGCATCTGTATGTACATACTCCACAGGATCTTCAATGGTAATGATATGTCTAGGATAGTTCTTATTGATCTCTTCAACAATGGAGGCCAGAGTGGTAGACTTACCACTTCCTGTGGTACCGGTAATAAGTACAAGACCTCTTCGAAGGTCTGCTAGTTTATGTAAGGCTTTGGGGAGGTTAAGCTCGTCAATGGTTTTAATGTAAGCAGGAATGAGTCTTAAAGCCATGGCATAACCAGAGATATGCATAGAGATATTGACCCTAAAACGGTGGTCATCATCTAGTCCGTAAGAACCATCATACTCTTTGGTTTGTTGAAAAGTTTCATATTTATCACCTGTGAGTGCATGCACCAGTTCTGAGATGGTGGCATGGCTGAGTACCTCTTTAGATAAAAGCACAATATCATTGTTGATACGTGCATGAATAGCAGTGTCACTTTTGATATGCAAATCCGCACCATTTGATTCAATGAGCATGTTTAACCAAACATTTAATTTTTTTAGCGTATTGTTTTTTTCCACTTCTGTCATACGACTTTCTCCATAAATTCAAGATACTTTAATTGTACACTTTATTTAATATTAATGCAAGGTTATAAGGTTAATAAATAAATATAAAACTGAACTCAATCAACGGTGTGCAATGGCAAGCGATTTACTTAGTGTTAATAAACTCTCTGTATCATTTATATTACATACAAAAAAAGGAAATAATATGATAAAAAAAATTACACTGGCTTCGGTCGCTACTCTGGCTTTACTCTTTATACCTGCGCAAGCAGAAGGAAATAAATGTGCTGCAGATAAATGTGGAGCAGGGATGATGAAAAAGTCTAAAGTAGGTAATATAGGCAAACAATGTCCTGAAAATATGAATATGTATAGACAGGGGTCAGCATTACTTTTATATCTTCCCTCTCCAATGAGAATGCTTACGAAAATAGAAAATGATCCAAAACTTGCACTCACTGCTGAACAAAAGAGTAAATTGGAGGCGCAACGTAATGAAATGATGCCTAAAATGATGAAGCTCAAAGAAGAGATAAGAACAGTTAGTAGAGCAATCAAAGACGCATGTAAGAAAAATGTACCTGCGGCAGAGCAAAAAGCCAATGTAGAAAAACTGGCAAAACTTAAGACTGAAGCTACAATGATGAAGCTTACTTGTATTGATGGTGTGAAAGCAATATTAAATAAAGAGCAACAAGCGTATATAAGAGAACTCAGACAA
>CAUZVG010000032.1:0-13222 GCA_963583215.1 Campylobacterales bacterium
CGGAACAAAAAGTGGCCATTGGTACAGAGTACAACTTGGTAAACCGTATGCGTAAAGGGAACACTTACGTGCTCTCTTCCACCAAACCTGAATGTCCTACAATGAATGAAACCACACTGGAAGACCTCTATAATACATTGAAGTCTATTGAAGATGGCAAACCTATTAATGAGATAGTGGTACAACCTGAGATTATCAAATATGCAAACTTGGCGCTAGAACGTATGTTGGCGATTACATAATGTTAAAAGAGGAATTTTTAAAAGCATTGGTGGCTGAAGACTTAGGACGTGGCGATCTTTTTGCACGCATCAGTAACTCTAAACCTATACGTGCGTATATCCTCGCCAAAAGTGCTGGGGTATTTGCAGGGCAAGAGTATGTAGAGACCTTTGCTAAAATGTATGACTTAAACCTAGAGTGGCAGGTAGAAGATGGGAAAAGTTTTACAAAAGGTGAGAAACTCCTTTATATTTCTGGGGACTCTAAAACTATTCTCTCTTTAGAACGTTCTATTTTAGACATGGTTTTACACGCCTCTTCCATTGCTACTTTAACTGCTCAGTATGTTGCAGCCATACAAGGTACAGGGGTAAAACTCTTGGACACCAGAAAAACAAGACCTCTTTTACGTAGTTTTGAAAAGTATGCTGTACGTTGTGGAGGTGGTATAAACCACCGTATGGGGCTAGATGACTGCCTTATGTTGAAAGATACACATTTAAAAACAATTGATGACTTAGATGTCTTTATGAAAGAAGTGCGTCAAAAAATCCCTTTTACTGCCAAAGTAGAGATAGAGTGTGAAGACTTGGCTATGGCAAAAAAAGCCATGAAAGCTGGGGCGGACATCATCATGTGTGACAACATGGGATTGGAAGAAACCAAAGAAGTGGTGGCGTATAGAAATGAAAACTATCCACACATTTTGCTTGAGGCATCTGGCAATGTTACCCTTGAAACCATTCAATCCATTGCTGAGACTGGGGTCGATGCCATCTCTTCTGGTTCTATTATTCATCAGGCCAATTGGATTGATTTGTCCATGAAAGTAGAAGGATAATGAAAACACTCTCTTTACCTTTCGAAAAAGTCAAAGAGAAAATTGACCAAGCCCAGCACATTACTATACTCTCTCATGTAAACCCTGATGCAGACACACTTGGTACAGCTTTAGGGATTTATGCACTGCTTAAAAAAGCAGGCAAACAAGTAGAAGTGGCCAATGCATCTAAACATTTACCTCCGTACTTAGACTTTCTCCCAAATTTTCACAAAATTAAAGGTAAAATAGATTATGAAGATTCTCTCATAATTGCCTGTGATTGTGGGAGTATTGAGAGACTGGGCTTTGACTTAGACGGGCATGATATCATCAATATAGATCACCATCATTCTAATGAAGGTTATGGTTCGCTCAATGTCATTGTGTCACAGTATGCTTCTGCTTCACAAGTGGCGTATGCTTTGTTTGACCCACTCTATGATATTGATGCTTCCGTAGCCACTTGTTTTTACACCGCGCTACTGTCAGACACCCGTTACTTTACCACTGCAAATGTCAGCGAGGATGTTTTTGCTATGGCAAAAGATTTGCTAGCCAAAGGGGCAAAGCATGAAGAGATCTCTTACAACTTTACACAAAGACGTCCCTTGTCCTCATTACGTATTTTGGAAAAAGCACTGGCGTCTTTGACTTTACATCATGAAGCCAAAATAGCCACACTTTTTGTGACACAAGATGAGATACTAGCTTCTGGTGCAAGTACCTCTGACATGGAGGGCATAGTAGATTATGCACGCTCTTTGGTGACTGTGGAAGTGGCTTTATTTGCGATAGAGTTAAGAGAGGGTGTACGTATCTCTTTGCGTAGTAAAAAAGTAAATGTTTCACAAGTGGCTTTGGCTTTTGGTGGCGGCGGGCATAAATTGGCCGCAGGTTTTACACTTAAGCAATGTGGATTACAAGAAAGTATGGATAAAATTATACACAAGATTAATACTTTGGGATTAATTGATTAAATAACAAAATTAGGGTGAAAATGAAAAAAAGTAATATCGGTACAAAAATATTTACGCTGTTTATTTTAATTGTGGTTGCTGTGGGAGCAGGATATGTGTATACCGCGCCAGAATTTGAGCGTGAAGTCCCAGTGATTAAAAGCCAAAAGAATGTTTTTTGGAATAGAATTGCCCCTTTAAAAGTCAAAATCTCTGACAATGTGGGATTAAACCGATATGAACTTACTTTGAGTGATGGCAAAAAATCTATCATTGTAGCAGAGGGTGCTTTGGGTGGTGCAGACAAAGAGAAAACATTTTCCATTAAGTATCCTAAATCTAAAATACTTGACAAAAAATCAAAACACTTAACCTTAGATATTAAAATCACCGATAACAGTATGTGGCAATATTTAAAAGGTAATTCTGCTCAAGCACGTATGAACATTACAGTAGACTACAGTAGACCCAATGTTAATGTCGTAGCCAACTCACGCATGATCAACCAAGGTGGGGCAGCGTTAGTTGTGTTTCAAGCAGCAGATGACAACTTAGATGAACTCTACATAGAAGCTAACGGCAATAAATTTAAAGCACAACCTTACAAAAAAGAGGGCTATTATGCTTCTTTACTTGCTTGGCCTTTTGACATAGATACTTTTTCAGCCAAAATCATCGCCACTGATTTAGCAGGTAACAAACGCATGACAGAGATTCCTTTTTACCATAAAAACCCAAAGTATCGTACTTCACAGATTAGAGCAAGTGATGCATTTATAGATGGTAAAATTACAGACCTAGCCTCAAGCGACCCAGAGTATGCCAGCATAAGTGGTAAATTAGAAAAGCTCAAAGCTATCAATGAAACCATGCGTTTAAAAAACGAAGACCTTATTTATAAACTGAGTTCAAAAGTTTCTGATGACATTTTAGATGTTTGGAAAATACATAAATTTTACCCGCTTAAAAATGGACAAAGGGTGGCAAGTTTTGGTGACCACCGTTACTACTACTATGAGACAAAAGACAATGTTGTTTCTGAGTCTTACCATGTAGGCTATGACCTTGCAAGTAATGCCATGGCAGATATTAAGACATCTAATGCAGGGAAAGTGGTTTTTGCTGAAGAGAATGGTATTTATGGAAATATGCCACTCATTGATCATGGTTTAGGACTTTACTCACTCTATGGACACTGTTCACAACTCTTTGTGAATGAAGGAGATGAAGTGCAAGCAGGTCAAGTCATAGCCAAAACCGGTAAAACAGGTTTGGCTTTGGGAGATCACTTACACTTTGGTATCTTGGTACAAGGAATTGAAGTACGTCCTGTAGAGTGGTTTGACCAATCATGGATTACAAAATTCATAGACAATGTCTTTAAAGATGCAGATAAAATCATAGAGGGTAAGTAACCCTCTCCTGCCTCACTTTAATTAAAGTGAGGCCTCTCCACTTCAAGTTCCCCTTTTTTCATAGCCAATATGCTAGACAGTACAATAATATAGCGTGTATAAGAATGCTTGGTAAATAAAGATGTATAAAAAAAGGTAGGGTAAAAAGTGTAGCGTAAAGTGAGTGTGTTGAGTGACAGAGCCGAAGCTCTGCCAAAGACTGTTACAGTCTAGACTCGTATCTTCTAAGCATGAAGAGTTTCTTAAGAATTTTCTTGCGAGTTGCAATTTTTTCTTTTTTGTTCTTCTCAGTTTGCGTTTCATAGTGTTGTCTAGCTCTTGCTTCAGTAACGATAAGGTTTCTGTCACATTGTCTTTTGAACTTTCTGTACGCATCATCAAATGAGTCACGTGAAGTTAGTTTAATTCCTGGCATAAAAAAGCACCCCCTTCCTATTGGAAATTTCCAGACTACAAACGCCTGAATATCAATAAAGTGGAGAATTATACCTAAACTATTTTAATTTGTGATAAAATAATAGAGAATAGAAGGAGTTTTTGATGCAAAAAGTCTATCAATCTTGTGAGAGCTTAGACCAAAGATGTTACGAACGTTATGGGTTAAGTGAAGATATCTTAATGGAGCATGCTGCTGCAGGTATGGCGAACTATATACGTAAACATTTTGCTCAAGGCAGCTCCGTTCTCATTGTTGCTGGTAAAGGAAACAATGGCGCAGATGGTTTGGTCTTAGCACGGCAACTTCATGGGGAGTACGAAGTGAAACTTTTTGTACCTTTTGTTCTGAAGTCAGAAATGGCAAAAATCCAAGCAGAACGTACAAAACGTGTGGGTCTAGAGTACATAGAAACACTAGAAGATGCTGAGGTCATTGTAGATGCACTCTTAGGTGCAGGACTAAACAAAAGTTTAGATGAAGAGACCCAACACCTCATTCAAGTGCTCAACAGTTTTAAAGGGCATAAAATTGCCTGTGATATCCCTACGGGAGTGAGTGCAGAGGGTTTAGTGCCTTTGGCTTTTCATGCAGACGTGACGTTAACCATGGGTGCACGTACGGAAGCACTTTACTTAGATGAAAACAAAGATGTTGTGGGTGAGATAGTATGTATTAACCTGGGTGTTTCTGCCACTATGTATGAAGATGAGAGCCAAACGTATGTACTTGAAAAAAGTGATTTACGCTTGCCAACACGAGAAAAACAAAATAGCCACAAAGGTTCTTTTGGACACGCTGCAATTTTTTGTGGTGAAAAAGAAGGTGCAGGGATTATTGCGGGTGATGCTGCTACACATTTTGGTGCAGGACTAACTACTTTGGTAGTGCATGAAAAGATTGTGCCCCCAGCCTATTTGATGCATGCAACTGTGGTGCCTGAAAATGCTTCCGCACTTGCCATAGGAATGGGACTTGGAGGGCATTTTGACTTTGCTTTTTTAGAAAAACATGTCTTAAACTCCCATCTTCCCATTCTTTTAGATGCAGATGCTTTTTTAAGTAAAGAGTTACTCTCCATTTTGACACAAACAGACAGAGAAATTGTCATCACACCACACCCTAAAGAGTTTGTCATACTTTGGGAAATTTTAACAGGAGAAGTACTGAGCGTACCGCAGGTACAGGCAAAACGTTTTGAGATGCTTAGAATGTTTAATGCCAAGTACCCCCATGTAACGCTGTTGCTTAAAGGTGCCAATACGCTCATTATGCAAGAAGAGACCCTCTACATTAACCCTCTAGGCTGTTCAAAACTCTCTAAAGGAGGCTCTGGTGACGTCCTCTCTGGGCTCATTGTGGCACTGCTTGCCCAAGGGTATACAGGATTGGACGCGGCTATTCAAGCCTCTTTGGCGTTGGTAGAAGCAGCAAACAATTACAAGGGTGCTTCTTACGCCATGTTAGCTACCGATATCATCGCGCAGGTTGCTTTACTTGAAGAAGACAATTGAACCAATGGGTTCAATTAATTTGGGTATTATTCGCCTATGGATAAAATAGCAGTACTTTTTTCTGGCAAAGGATCTAACTTTGCCCATATTGTTGAGACTTTACATCTTAAAGGTTGTGAAGTGGTTGTGGCTTTAACCAACAACCCAGATGCTGGTGGCATAGCCATTGCAAAAAAGCATAATATTACTTTAGAAATTATCGATTCTAAAGGCTATAAAAACAGAGAAGAGTTTGATGCTCTTGTGGTCAAAACACTTCAAAAATATACGCCAAAACTTACTGTTTTAGCAGGTTTTATGCGTATTTTAACCCCTGTGTTTACAGATGAAATATCTGCAATCAACTTACACCCCTCACTTTTGCCTAGACATAAAGGTTTACATGCCATTGAAAAGTCTTATGAAGATGACTTTGAAGAGGGTGGTGTGTCCATACATAAAGTGAGTTCAGAGTTAGATGGCGGAGAAGTGATTTTACAAAAAACACTTCTTAAAAAAGAGTTGAGTTTTGAAGACTATGACAGACAAATTCGTGTCATGGAAAAAGAAGCACTTGAAGAAGCAATTATGACGATATTAAACAAAGGCTAAGAAGATGAAACACTACGATGACAAATCAAATTTCGCAGGTATGAAAATAATTTTCATGGTGGCACAAATGTTTATATTGGCTGTGGTGTATATGATTGTGTATACCTCTTTTTTAGCTGTGAAATACGCCATTGATTTGTATGGTGTGAGTCCTGTGATGTACTTTCCTGTCGTCATGGCATTGGTGATCTTCCCCATTTTACTTTACAAATACAGACAAATGTTTAACTCTGGAAAGATGCTAGTGGCCACAGTTTGGACCATGGGAGCTGCTTCTTTGGTCATTATTTTACTCTATGTGTATGTGGTACAAGTGACCAGTTAAGACTGCTGTGATACTTAAACTCTTCCCCTCTAAACACCAGAAGATACTAAAACTCGCTGTTCCTGCTGCAATCAACTCTTTGCTTGACATGCTGCAAGTTATTACCGACCTCATTATGGTGGGGCGCATCTCTGCTTTTGCAGTGGCTGCTGTGGGCCTTGGTTTGCAGTCACTTACTTTTGTTTTTGCCATACTGACTTTGCTGCACGTTGGGACTGCTGCACTTTTGTCTCGTTTTGTAGGTGCTAAGAAGATGAAACCTGCTTCAAGCGCCCTTTCTACTCTCTTACGTTTTGCTTTTTTTCTCTCTTTGCCGATGATGCTTTTATGGTACATCTTAGCTTCTCATGTCTATGTCTGGTTTGGTACAGACATTGAAGTCGTTGCCTTGGGCGAAGACTATGTACAAATGCTCACATGGATGTTGCCTTTTGTCTTTGTCAAATTGGTTTTTGTCACTGCACTCAACGCTTCAGGAGACACCAAAATCCCCATGTATGTCAAAATAGGTTCTATCTTTCTGAACGTTATTTTAAATTATTTGTTCATTTTTGGTAGTTTCGGTTTTCCTCACTTAGGGGTAGAAGGAGCAGCGCTAGGTACGGTGATAGTAAATATTTTAGAAACTTTAATTTATGTCTACCTCTATGTCAAAGGAAAAATGATTTACCTGCCTATGTTGCACTACTCCAAAGCCTTGTTAAAACGCGCGCTCAAAGTAGGATTACCTGCTTCGTTTGAACGTACTTTAACCTTCTCTTCTTTTATGCTCTTTACGGTCATCATTGCGCATTATGGCACCGAAGTGTTAGCAGGGTATCAGATAGGCTTACGAGTAGAGGGTTTGGCGTTTATGCCGGGTATTGGCTTTACCATTGCTGCAATGGCTCTCATGGGGCAGGGTTTGGGTGCAAAAAAACCGCTTCAAGCCAGAGAAGATGTCCTCTTGGTACTCAAATACACGGTTGGCTTTATGTTTATACTCTCGTTCTTTATGATTTTTATGCCAGAAAAAATTGTCTGGCTCTTTACCGATGATGCTCAAACCATTAAAGAAGCTTCGTTGTATTTACGAATTGTAGGTCTGTCTCAAATCCCTTTGGCTTTTAACTTTGTACTCTCCGGTGCCCTGCGTGGTGCAGGTGATACAAAACGTACACTCAAAATAAACATGATTTCACTCTGGTTTGTCCGCATCTTACCAGCCTTTTTTCTCTCATGGTATTTTGAGAACATTTTAGTAGTCTACCTCGCCATGATTTCAGATACCTTTGTAAAAGCTCTATGGTTATGGAAAACGTTTGACAAAGGGGAATGGCAGAAGATAAAGGTTTGATGGGTGCTTAGTGTAGTGAAAACCTTATAAAGTTAACTATTTTATAAGGTTTTGATAGATAATTTTTTATTGGTGTTTTTAGTACACCTATGTTATGATTTAGGTCGGCAGCTATAGACATGTCCTACAAATACGGTTGAGCTTGTGTACATGAAGTCAGCATTTTGTATCTCCCCATGCTATCTCCACCCAGTTTTACAGCCTGGTTACGAAGATCTGCACGAGCTCCTGCTGTCATATCCTCGTTAGTCATAAATAAAAAAGTTAGCAAATCCGCCGCTTAGAGATAGATGACTATCTATATTCCAATAGCGCAGTGCTAGTTTCCATTGAATCATCATCCATATGATCACCGGGACCACAACCAAGAAATAAGAATGTAGAGAGTAATAAGACATAATAACGCATAGTAAATCCTTTTAAATAGAGAGTCGATATACGTGAGAAGACTAAAAAATAATCATCGAAAAACTGATATCGTATTAGGCAGTTTATATTGTTAGTATGAATTTAAAAGATGTTAAATGAGGTGAAGATCTCAGTATCGAAATGCGATAAAACGGTCTATAAAGTAGAAATACAAAGAAGAGGTAAAGCCATGGACAAAGTAAATAGCGAAGCGTTTTACTCCATCGTCCTAACATCCAAAAAACTCCCACTTTCATAGTTTAGTAATTTAGGAAATGTAGCTAAAAGATTTTGTGCCGCTTCTTTAGGGGTTTGTAACTGTGCTTCTTTGAGTGTTTTGGCAGAGGGAAAAATACTGTCATCTACTTCATTGAGTATATGTTCAACCATGGCTGTGTTTATAATCCCTGGAGCCAAGGCGCTAAAATGTATTTCAGGTAACTCTTTGGCATAGACTTTGAGAAGCATATTGAGTGCAGACTTAGAGAGGGAGTAAGCTCCCCATCCTTTCGAGCCATTGACAGCCGCACCAGAACTTATGCCTACTATTTGCTGGACTACGCTGTATTGTGAAAGTAAATCTATGAGTTCTTTGTTTGCCCAAACATTTACCTCCATCACGTCTTTGATATGTAAACTCTCTATATTGTTGAGTGTATTGATTTCTCCTAACACGCCAGCGTTAAGAATGGCTATATCAAAAGAGTGATGCTCGATAAACTCTTTTAGCGCTGACTTAAGCATAAAGGTCTCAGATAAATCATAAGGAAAAAAGAAAAAGTGAGGGTTGTTTTCAAATCTTTTTGGAAGATGTTTCCCTATGGCATAGACAGCATCACCATTGTTAAGATAAGCTTCTGTTAAAGCTTCTCCCAAGCCTGAACTTGCACCTGTTATCAATATATTTTTCATCTTATATTCCTTTACTCATGGGGCTATGCTATAATTATGCCGAAATATATTTGTATTAAAGGATAAGAATGAATAAAGATGCAAAAACATTAGACGAAAGAATTGATAGAATTTATAAAATGGCAAAAGAGCATTATGGTGAAGTACGTTTTGTAGGTATTAAAAGACATACCAAAATCGGTTGGGTAGCAAAAATCCAATTTGATGAATTTGACTCACTTATGGCAGAAGGAAAAGATGCAGTAGATGCACTAAAGAACTTGCGTAAACGTATTAAGAAGATTATTGACCGTTATAACATGGTGTAGTGACTGCGTCAAATTAGGAATTAGGAATTAGGAATTAGGAATTCTTGGTTTTTGTTTCTTCTAAATTTATTTTATGGGAATGAGACAGTGAAAAAAAATATAATTTTAATTGGATTTATGGGTGTGGGTAAAGGTACAACTGCGCGTGCATTTTCTCAAAAGTTTGGTACCTATATTATCGATACGGATGACCTCATAGAGTCTAAAGAGAACAAAGAAGTCAAAAAGATTTTTGCTAAAAAAGGTGAGCCATACTTTAGAGCACAAGAACAAGCCACAGCAGACTGGATAGAAAAGTGTGTCCAAGGGAGCTTTGTCTCATGTGGTGGAGGTTTTTACAAGGTAAACAATCTTAAAAAACTGGGTACTGTAGTCTTGCTTGATGCTTCTTTTGCGTGGATACACAACCGTTTGAAAACAGCTAAGAATTCTGAAGCCAAACTGGCTAAACGTCCTTTGTTCTCAGATGAAAAAGAAGCGAAAAAACTCTACAAAGAACGTGAAAAAGCGTATAGGAAATTGGCAGATGTTGTGGTGGATGTTGAGAATCTTTCACTTGAAGAACAGATAGCGTTCATTGCAAAGAAATGTAAAATTTAATTTTTGTATATTTATGTGCTGGTCGGCTAAAGCCAACCCTACGCAAATGATACATATGTAGGGTTGGCTTCAGCCGACCATGTACTATATATTTTTCTCCCAATACTCCAACCCTTTAAACACCATAGACAATAAGCCAAAAATCAACATGGTGCTTACCATACAGTAGGGTGCTTGTTCCATAAAGGGTACAGGTGATTTTGCAATGGTGTAGATAATACTTATCCATAAGGTGATGGCAGTAAATCCGAGGATTCTTTTTAGCCATAGTATAAGGCTGTATTTTGTTTCTATTCTCATAGGCTTATTTTATCCAAATTCGATATAATTCGACTAATACAACATTAGGGCAACCATGCATAGATTTGAAGCATATCTTTCTCAAAACTTACCACAAGCACCAAGTTTTCATCCTGTGTATGAAGATGCACTGGGTGACATGCTGAGAGCTGGTGGAAAACGTTTTCGTCCTATGTTGCTTTTGAGTATTGTGGATGCCTACGAACCTATGCTTTACAATGGAGCTTTACCTGTAGCACTTGCCCTTGAAATGTTCCACACCTATTCACTCATTCATGATGATTTACCTGCCATGGATGATGCAGACTTACGTCGTGGTCATGAGACACTGCATAAACGTTACGATGAGGTGACTGCCATACTTGCAGGTGATGCCCTGAACACAGACGCTTTTTTGCGCATAGCCAAAGCCCCTTTACGTGAAGATGTCAAAATCAAACTTGTAGAACTTTTAGCAGAAGGTGGTGGGGCTTCAGGCATGGTTTTGGGACAGGCGATTGACTGTTATTTTGAAAACCAGCCACTCACTTTAGAACAAGTCAAAACCCTACATAAAAACAAAACAGCAAAACTCATTGCTGTGAGTCTTCAAATGGGTGCGGTGATTGTTGGGCTTGAACTTAAGATACAGCATGCTTTGTATGATTTTGGTATTGACCTCGGTCTTTTGTTTCAGATACAAGATGATATTATAGATGAGACACAGAGTGAAGAAGAAGCTGGAAAACCCACTGGTAATGATACGGATAAAAATAGCTTTGTTAATCTTTTAGGTTTGGAAAAAACTGTTGAAGAAGCAGATACACTTGCAAAAGATTTACAAAGACGATTTGAAACGTTTGATGAGAAGCTAAAAATAGCTTTACAACCTTTAATGAATACATACTTAAATAGACACACAAAGGATTAACTTATGGTAATGACGGAACAAAATGCAATGCGTAAAAAAATGGCAAACACCATTAGATTTTTAGCAGCAGACATGGTACAAAAAGCAAATTCAGGACACCCGGGTGCACCAATGGGACTTGCAGACATCGCTGTAGTACTTTCTGAAAAACTTTCACATAACCCTAAAAATCCAAAATGGCTTAACCGTGACCGTTTGGTTTTCTCTGGAGGACATGGTTCTGCGCTTATTTACTCACTTCTACACCTTTGGGGTTACGATGTAAGTCTTGAAGACTTAAAACAGTTTCGTCAACTTGACTCTAAAACACCAGGTCATCCAGAGTATGGACATACTGAAGGTATTGAGATTACAACTGGACCATTAGGGCAAGGGATTGCAAACGCTGTTGGTTTTGCAATGGCTGAGACGTATACTAAAGGACAAGTCAACTCTGAGACTTGTGAGCTTATAGACCACAAAGTGTATTGTCTATGTGGTGATGGCGACTTACAAGAGGGTATCTCTTACGAGGCTTGTTCACTTGCAGGACATTTAAAGCTAAGTGATCTAGTGCTTATTTATGACTCAAACTGTATTACCATTGAGGGTGACACAAACATTGCATGGTCTGAAGATGTTGAAGCAAGATTCATCGCACAAAAATGGGACGTGAAGAAAATCAATGGTCACTGTTATGATGACATTGAAAAAGTTTTAGAAGAAGTGAAGTCTGCAACCAAGCCGACCATTATCATTGCCAATACTATCATTGGTAAAGGAGCGGGTGAACTTGAAGGGACACACCATACGCATGGTGCACCTCTTGGAGAGAAGATTATTGCTGAGTCTAAAACCAAAGAAGGTTTTGACCCTGAAAAAACATTCCAAATTCCTGAAGATGTACTTTTAAGATTTAGATGTGCGTTAGAAAATGGAGAGTTGGCAGAAAAAGAGTGGATTCACAGACACAAAGAAGCACCACTTGTTGAGCAAAATATTGCACTTGAAAGACTCCTAAACCCAGACTTTTCAGCTATTGAGTTCCCAGACTTCTCTGGAGAAAAAGAGATGGCAACAAGGGATTCAAATGGTAAGATTTTAAATGCCATTGCCAAAGCAATCCCATCATTCATGGGAGGATCTGCTGACCTTTCTCCTTCAAACAAAACAGAACTCAAAGAGATGGGAGACTTCCCTAAAGGAAGAAACTTACACTTTGGGATTAGAGAGCACTCTATGGCAGCCATTACCAATGCCATGGCACTTTATGGAACAACCATTCCATTTAATGCGACGTTCTTTATTTTCTCTGACTACTTAAAACCAGCAGCACGTATTGCCGCACTGACAGGTATCCAAAACTTCTTTGTATGGACACATGACAGCATTGGTGTAGGTGAAGATGGACCAACACATGAGCCTATAGAGCAGTTGAGCCAGTTTAGAGCCTTACCAAACTTCTATGTTTGGAGACCAGCAGATGCGACTGAAAACGTTGAAGCATGGAAAACTGCATTAAGCATGCAAGCACCACATGGTTTTGTACTAAGCCGACAAAAACTCAAAACACTTAAACCAAAAAGAGATTTTGGTGAAGTAAGCAAAGGTGCTTACCTTGTAAAAGAGAGAGAAGATGCAACGCTAACACTTATGGCTTCAGGTTCTGAACTTATGCCATGTTTAAAAGCAGCTTGTTACTTAGCACCACTTGGCATCAAAGCAAACGTAGTCTCTGTGCCATGTCTTGACCTCTTTAATGAGCAAGATGCAGCATACAAAGCAAGAGTCGTCAACCCTAATACAAAAGTGTTAGCCGTTGAAGCAGCCACAGCTACAGAGTACTACCGTTATGCAGACGATGTCTTAGGCATGGAAACATTTGGTGCCTCAGCACCAGCAAACTTACTTTTTGAGAAGTTTGGCTTTACCCAAGAAGGTATCATGAAACGTGCTTGTACTTTGATGGACGTAGAGTACAGAGAAGTAGAGCTTGGAGAGTGTAAGCTTTAATACTACCATGCTTCTTTTGTTCCCACATTGCACGTGGGAATGTATACCCCAATCCCCATAAAAAGTCAATTTATCCTCACTTAAGATTTAATCGTTATACTGTGGAAGTATAAAAAATATATTTGTTGCGCCAAACTTGTTGTGAAGCAAGGACGGAAAGCCATGGGTCTCACG
>CAUZVG010000033.1:0-13010 GCA_963583215.1 Campylobacterales bacterium
GTAGTAGAAGATGTCCCATACACCAAAGAGTATAACAAAAGCTGCAACCCGGCTTTGCAGTCTCATGTACATCAGGCATACTGTAGACCACATGATAATTAGTGTTGCTGCTTCACGTAGTACTTCTGTCAACAGGATGCGATCCTGAATAATGACCACTGGAAATGTAAAACCCTCAGGATAATAGAGCTCACGAAGATAGACAACAACAGCTGCTTCCATATATCCAAATGCTAGGCCCCATATCATCAACCAGAACAAATTCTTTTTCATTATTATCCTCCATTGGGATATTTAGAGAATTTAATTATAGCATTATCCTTTGCGAGGCATAGATCACTTCATCCTACTTGACTTTCCTTTTGTTTATTGGCTATGATGAGTTATAATTATATATAATAGGTGGATAAGATGAAACGATTACTCTTTTTATTACTATTGATGGTTTTACCACTTTTTGCTACTCCTCCTACGATCATAAAACTAGAGATAAAAGGTACCATTGGTCCAGCTAGTTCTTATTATCTCAAAGAGGGGATGGCAGTAGCTCTGAAGCAAAATGCTCAAATGATGCTGATCGAACTGGATACTCCAGGAGGCCTATCTACTTCTATGCGGGAGATGATACAAGAGATCACTAACAGTACTTTTCCTGTTATCATGTATGTATCTCCTAAAGGTGCACGTGCAGCCAGTGCAGGAACCTATCTTCTTTATGCTTCCCATGTGGCAGCCATGGCACCTGGAACCAACCTTGGTGCGGCAACACCTGTTAATTTGATGCCCGCAGCAAAAAATCCAGATTTAAATACCTCAGGACCTTCTACCCTTGAAAAAAAAGCGATTAATGATGCTATGGCTTACATTAAAAGCCTGGCAGAATTGAATGATCGTAATGTATCTTGGGCACTGGAAGCTGTAAAGGAAGCCAAAAGTATCTCTGCTAAAGATGCTCTACGTTTTGGTGTCATTGACCTGATGGCTGAAAATACCCATGAACTGTTGAAAAAACTTGAAGGTAGAAGTGTGACCGTCTCTGGCAAAAGCTTGATACTTAGAACTAAAGGAGCTGTGATAAAGCCTTTTGAAGCGGATTGGAAAACCCAGTTTTTGTCTATAATTACCAATCCAAATATCGCTTATATCTTTCTACTTATAGCCATTTACGGTATCTTTTTTGAGTTAATGAATCCAGGGGGTATATTCCCCGGAGTCATAGGTGTAATAGCTGGGGTGATCGCATTGTATGCCTTAAATATGATTCCTTTTAATTATGCCGGATTGTTACTGATCATTTTAGGCATAGCCTTTATGGTCGCAGAGGTGTTTATCGCCGGATTTGGTATTTTGGGTATGGGCGGGGTTGCTTCTTTTGCCTTTGGATCACTGCTGTTGTTTGATGCCGAGACCCTTGGCAGCGGAATATCCATCCCTTTGATCATTGCGTTTTCTTTGGTCAGCTTGGGTTTCTTTATCTTTGTTTTACGGTTTCTACTACATTCCCGGTCGGTAAAAGTAGTCACGGGAATGGATGAAATGGTCGGTGCCACAGCCGAAGTACTTGAATCGATGAAAGATGAATACCGTGTCCGCTGTCATAGCGAGATATGGTATGCAACATCAGATTCTGTGCTTGAAGTTGGCCAAAATGTACGTGTGGAAAGTCTTTCAGGATTAGTACTGCACGTTAAACCTATCGAGGAGTAAATTATGTTACCTGTTTTACCTATGACAACGCTTTACATTGTACTGTTAGTGCTTATTATATTGGCGGCTGCCATACGAATTTTACGGGAATACCAGCGTGGAGTTGTCTTTACGCTTGGACGTTTTACCGGAGTGAAAGGTCCGGGACTGATCATTTTGATCCCGGGTATCCAACAGATGGTACGGGTAGATCTGCGTACCATCGTTCTGGATGTCCCGACACAGGATGTCATCTCTCATGATAATGTCTCTGTACATGTCAATGCTGTGGTCTATTTTCGTGTGATCGATCCTGAAAAAGCGATCATCCAGGTGGAAAATTTTTATGATGCCACCAGCCAGCTTGCTCAGACAACCCTGCGTTCTGTTTTAGGTGGGCATGAACTCGATGAAATGCTTGCTGAACGTGAGCGGCTGAACGCTGATATCCAGCAGATACTGGACAAACAGACAGATACCTGGGGGATCAAGATCTCCAATGTTGAGATCAAGCATATTGACCTTGATGAAAGTATGGTCCGTGCCATTGCTAAACAAGCTGAAGCAGAGAGAGAAAGACGTGCCAAAGTGATCAACTCCAAAGGAGAACTTGAAGCCAGTCAAAATCTTCTTGCAGCAGCTGATGTCTTAAGCCAGAACCCCTTGGGGATTCAGTTACGTTATTTACAGACTCTGAGTGACATCTCTTCTGATAAAACCAATACTGTGGTCTTTCCTTTCCCGACAGATTTCAATAAATTTATGAAGGGCATGGGAAAAAATGACTGATTAGGGTAAGGAGGAGAGATTGCAGTTGACATTGATCTCTTCACTTATACTTTATGGTTAGTTTATGATATCATTTAAAATAATAAATTTTTGATTAAAAGGTTGTAGAGTATGAAAAAAATAAAAAGAATTCTTGTTGGTATTGATGTTTTTGATAAGTCAAACGCTGTATTAAAGCGGGCATTTATGCTTGCTAAGGAGCATGATGCTTTTTTAACTATTGTGCATGCTGTGCAAGTACCTTGGTTATCGGTACCCAGTTATTTTAGTTCTGAAGCATTGGGTGTAGACACGGATGGCATTCGGAAGAAACTTGAAAAAAAGATAAAAACTTCAAAAGTATCGGCTAAAGTGTCTTATAATATATTTATCAAAGAAGGTAACACCGATGATATCATACTCTATGAAGCCAAACTGACTAAAGCAGAGTTGATTATCATTGGCGCACACTCAAAATCTAAAGGACTAAAAAAGCTTTTGGGTACAACAGCACAAAAAATAGTAAATAAAAGTCATTTGCCTCTCTTAGTTGTGAAGATGAGTGCCAAAGAGAAGTATCAAAATATTTTAGCGCCAACTGACTTTCAACGAGAGTCAAGTGAGAGTGTCAAATATGTACAAAAACTTTGCCCCGATACAAAGATCTCTGCTGTACACAGTTCTGAGACAATCTCGTTGGGTGGTCCTTATGCCATAGAAGGGCTTGATGTTGTAGAATACAATGTCGTAGCAAAAAAGTATGCCCGAAACGATTTAAAAGATTTTATGAAAGAACATTCTATTAAAAAAGGGAAGATCATTGATGGAGGGCTCAACAGTAAAGCTGCGATCATAAAATACATTAAGAAAGGCAGTTATGACCTTGTGGTGATCGGTTCAAGAAATACTTCGGGTTTGAATGCACTCTTGGGAAGTGTAGCAGCAACCGTATTAAAAGATTCTCCAACAGATATCTTGGTGTATGTTACCTAGTTCAACCTTCTGCAAAAAAGAATTTATCAGGATTCTTTTAGCACTTGTTCTAAAAATTCCATCATATGTCTATAGTGATCTCCTTTCCAGTAAATGCGGTCACAGTCAGGACAGTATTCAAAATAATTGAAATATTTTTTTACTTTTTCTGGCACTTTGTCTATGATCTTTTCTTTTTCAATAACTTGCAAAGGTGTGTTGCAAACAATACATCGACTGAAAAGAACAGGGTGATCTTTTAGATGATAGTACTCTATCAGTGTTTTGAGTTGTTCTTTTGTATCGATAGGCTCCAGAAAAAATACAGGAGCATTTTTGCGTTGAGATAGAGCACGATCTCGCGTAAGAATGATACGGTCCTCATTGTTGGCAATAATGACAAGATCATCGTCTTCTATATGAGGAAAGAAAAGGGTGTCAAAGCCCATAAGACGCAAGTATTTTGCGAGCTTTCCTAAATGACAATCAGCGATGAAACGATTAGCATTTTTATGATGTTCCATCTTTTTACTTTTTAATGTGAGTTATCATGCTTTTTTGAGAAGCTAAACATTGTTTGATCGCTTCCATAAAAGCCTTCAGGTCTGAGGGTTGTCTGGAGGTGATCAAGTTTTTATCTATGACTACTTCTTCATCTTTGTATATGGCTCCAGCATTTTTTAACTCTTTTGCAATACTCTTGTAGCCTGTAACAACTCTTCCTTCCAGTAGACCAGCCGAAATCAGTATCTGCGGACCATGACATATGGCAGCTACGGGTTTATGCTGTTCAAAAAAGTATTGGGCAATCTCCAATACTTTTTCTTCTTTGCGTAGGGTAGACGGTGCTTTTCCTCCAGGTAAGACCAGAATATCATAGCATCTTGGATCTACTTCATCCAATGTCTTTGTAGTATCTACTTTAAATCCATGTTTCCCAATGATAGTACCCTCTTTTATAGAAACAATATCTACATTTAGACCTAATTTACGAAGCGTTTGATACGGTATTTCTAACTCGGAATCTTCAAAAAGATCTGCGGTGATAATCAAAGCTCTCATATTTATTTCCTTCTGAAACTCTAAAGTATTAAAGGCTCAATTTTTGTAGTTAATCATATCAATAGTCTAGCATCTAAAAATGAAATATAGATTTTTTGTAAATAAACCTTTTTTATTCCCAATAAAGCGCAATTAAGTTGAGTTTTCAGTTCGTCATTGTGTTCATTAAGTCTAAATAGGAGCACCAAGGTAAACCCATGCGCTAGTAAAAACAACGCTTATTGTAAGACTGGCAAACATTAAGACTATAAAAGTCCACTTCTTGGCAAGGTTGTTACCTTTATATACAAGATATGATTTACTCAGAGTATTACCCAGCAGAATCAAGAAAATAATCTGTAACAATTCTATGCTCTCTGGATCTAATGACCATTGAAACATGGTCGCTGCTAGAACGGCATGCGCCTCAAAGAAAGAAATAATGAGGGTGCTTATTTCACGTGAAAGACCGAACTTGTCACCAATAAAATGCATTATCGAAACCATAGCGATAATAAAAACCGATAGTTTTGCAACATTCTTCCAGATAATTGGATGATCGATAAGCAGTTCAATATCCATTTCCGGGTTGTCAGATTTGGTGTTTCTTGAGCGTAAGTATCCTTGCACTAAAAAAAATACGGCGATAAAAAAGCCTAATTGTAGAAAAAATGGCAGGTAATAGATAAGTGGCAATTGTGTCGAAAAGAAAAACAGAATAAATACACATTCCAGAAGCATTGCACATAAAGCTAAAAGTAGTGTTAGTATCACATCTCGACTATGTAATGATGTAAATTTCTCGTCATAGAGTATCTGTAAAAATACCGTGGTACTAGATATGAAGCCTCCTAAAAAACCTTGCAGTTTTAAACTGTTTCTCTTTGCGAATATGTGAAAGCTAAAAAAACTGAACAGTTCTAGACTGGCAACAAGAGGAACGATTTTCAGTAAAGGAATATAGGATGCCACCAAAAACAATACTGCTAACAAGCCCATATCCAACCATATATGTGTCTGTTTAAAGTGTGATATGAGCGGTGTCTTGTGTTTCATAGTATATTTTACCGTATATTATTCTGTATCGTATAAATTGTTATACGTAATTGTACCATTAAGTCTGATTTCATAAGAATTTTTCAAAAGTTCTTCGATCACTCCAATATAGCTGTTGTGCACTCTCCGCCACTCACAATTATGTATCATTAGACCCATTTTTTAAAATCATTTTTTTTGTTTTGGTAACACTTAGCACTAATAGTGTACATTCTAAAGTAAATTCATAAACCATTAGCAAACATCCGATATAATCTTTTCATTATGTAAAAAAGTAGGGGTAGCTTGTATGAAGTATATTTTTTCTATGAAAATGGCCGTGTTGATGTTGTTTTTGTTTGCTGTGATTATTGGGGGTGCTACATTTATTGAAAATGATTATGGTACACAAACAGCGCAGGCCTTAGTTTATAAGGCCCTATGGTTTGAAGTTTTTTTGGCTTATTTTGTGGCAATTTTAGTTTACAACATGGCCAAATATAAGTCTTATAAGTCTAAACTTCCGGTCTTCTTATTTCACTTTTCTTTTCTTATTATTGCCATTGGCGCTTTGGTCACCCGTTATGTGGGTTATGAAGGTGTGATGAGCATACGTGAGGGTCAGTCTAGTCACATTATGGTCTCAGCGGTAAAAAACCTTGAACTTGAAGTACATTATGCTGAGAAAAATGCTACTTTTGTAGAAGAACTATACTTTTCAACTATGACAAACAATCACTTCAATACAAGTCTTAACGTGGGGGACAAAGAAGTCAAAGTTACTTTACTAAAGTACTTGCCTACTGCACATGAAACACTGGTTACTTCACCTAAAGGTAAAAAACTTTTAGAACTTAAAATCTCTACGGGTGCACAAGGGCAGATTTATTACTTTGCCAAAGGTGAGCGAAAAGACTTTGGTGATTTTTACATAGGTTATGACACGCCTGTCACGACCAACAAGCCAACCTTTCTCATAAAAGAGGGGACAGACGGTTATAGTGTGAACTTCCCTTTTACCTTAAAAACACTTAACATGAATGACAAGAGTTCAGCTGAATTAACACCTGGCGATAATGTCTTTCAAAACAGAATGCTTTACCGTTTTGGTTCTAACGCTATCGTATGGAAAGATACCCATGAGAGTGCAAGCATAGAGATGACATCCTCTGATTTTAAAACCAAAGGGGGTCAAGCGGAGTATATGCTTTGGAATGTCTCTGTGGGTGAAGAGAGTAAAATCATTACATCTAGACCTTATCAGGGGAAACGAGGTCTCATTGAAAGGTTTGAACTTGGGGGTGTAAAGATTGCTATGTCTGTGGGTGCAACATTGATTGACCTTCCTTTTAGCATCAAACTTGTAAACTTTGAGCTTGAGCGTTACCCTGGCTCAATGACACCGGCTTCTTACTCTTCAGATGTGGTACTACTAGACCAAGAACAAAATATCACTATGCCGTATAAAATTTACATGAACCATATCTTAGACCATAGAAACTATCGTTTTTTCCAATCTTCGTATGATCCAGATGAAAAAGGAACTGTGCTTTCAGTCAATCATGACCCAGGGACACTGCCAACATACTTAGGCTACTTACTGCTTGCTATTGGGATGATATGGTCACTCTTTCACCCATTGGGGCGTTTCCAAAAACTGCTTAAAGGGGCTAGAAAACTTCAGTCTACTGCGGCTGCTGTACTTTTTGTGTCACTCTTTGCTTTGGCACCACAAGGTCTTAAAGCAGCTTCACCAGACTTAAATGCCTCAACATTGAAGTCCATACAAGCCTATGACTTAACGCACACTTTAAACTTTGGGAAACTTGCCGTGCAAGACCACCAAGGGCGCATGAAGCCTATGGATACTGTGGCACATGAAGTGGTGTCTAAAATTACAGGACGTACAGCCTTGTATGACTTAGAGCCTACACAAATGCTCTTAGGTATCATGACACAACCAGAGGTGTATCAAGAAATACCAATGATAAAAATTGGGCATAAGAAAATTGCTCTAGCGTTAGGTTTAGATAAAAATACAAAATTTGCAAAGTTTTCAGACTTCTTCGATAAAAAAGAGAGTGCTTATAAACTTTATACTGTAGTCAGTACTGCTTCTCAGAAGAAGCCACTTGAAAAGACACAATATGACAAAGAGCTCCTTAAAATTGATGAAAGAGTCAACGTGGCATTTATGGCTTACCAAGGTTCACTTTTACGCATTTACCCAAAACCAAATGACAAGACAAACAAATGGTTAGCACCTGTGGAGGCTATGAAAAACTATCCTCCTAAGCAGTCGGATGAAGTCAGGATAAGTATCACGGCATATTTCCAAATGGTAGCAGAAGGTTTAAAAACGGGAAATTGGGACAATGCAAACTTAGCCCTCAAAGGTATACATAACTACCAAGAGAAGTATGGTGCTGCGGTGATACCATCACAAAGCCACATCGATATGGAAATTAAATATAACAAATTTGGTCTCTTTGGAAAACTAGTACCTCTGTACATTCTTTTAGGACTTTTACTTCTTGTTTTTGCATTTATTAATGTTCTAAAACCTGCTTTTTCACTTAAGTGGATCATGCGTGGGGCTTGGACGATTTTAATCATTGGCTTTGCTATGCACATCGTAGGACTTGCTATACGTTGGTACATTGGTGGACATGCACCATGGTCTAATGCGTATGAGTCTATTGTATTCATTGCAGCATCTACAGTCTTGGCAGGGGTGATACTTGCACGTAAGTCACCTTTTGCTTTGGCTGGTACTGCACTGTTAGCAGGTATTACGATGGGTGTGGCTCACATGAACTTCATTAACCCAGAGATTACCAACCTTGTACCAGTGCTTAAGTCTTACTGGCTTATGATTCACGTGGCAACCATTATTTCAGGTGATGGTTTCTTTGGACTAGGGTCTATCTTATCTTTGTTGGTACTTATCTTGTATGTACTGAGAGGAAAAGAGGGTAATGAAAACATTGACCGTTCTATTAAAGAGTTAACAAACCTCTCTGAAATGGGGCTTATTATTGGGCTTATGTTATTGACCATAGGAAACTTCTTAGGGGGCATCTGGGCCAATGAGTCTTGGGGACGTTACTGGGGTTGGGATTCAAAAGAGACTTGGGCAGCGGTGAGTATACTTATCTATGCTACAGTGCTTCACTTACGTTTTTTACCAGCACTCAAGTCTAACTTTATCTACAATGTCGCAGCTACTTGGGCGTACTTCTCTGTACTTATGACGTACTTTGGGGTGAACTACTACCTCTCAGGATTACACTCTTACGCAGCAGGTGATCCTGTGCCTATCCCTATGTGGGTGTATTATGGAGTGGCAGGCTTGTTTACTTTAACATTGATTGCTGCTAGAAATAGGAAACTTTAGAAGGTATGATTATTTGTCGGGGTAAGGCTACCCCGACCTACGCATGCAGAATATAGATTATTTCAAAATTCTTTTTATTGTTTCAGAACACACTGTTAACCCTACAGCTCCCGTGACTGCCACACAAGAACCTTTCTCTTTACACCTGTCTTCTTCTGGTGAGAAAACCACGGTAAAGTTTCTGTTAAACTTGGCTTTTTTGAGTTCATTACGTATCTTACGTGCTAAAGCATCTCCATGTGTTTTCCAGATGGAAGCCACTTCTATTTTATTGGCATCATAACGTTTGGCTGAACCTAGTGCCATAATGAGTTTCTTATAACACTTCTTAGCCACTTCTATTTTCACTTTAGTTGTGTCTGCCGCGTCAAGAACTAAGTCATAAGGGTCAAAATCAAATTCTGCAACCCAAGCTAAGTCCATACGTTGGTTAATGGTTTTAATGCCAGGGTAAAGCTCTTGCAATCTGTCTACTTTAACAGCACCTACAGCTTCAGAACCTATCTGTCTGTTTTGGTTTGTCTCATCATAGACATCGAAATCTAAGATAGTAATGTCTGAAACACCAGAACGGTAGAGACAGTCTAAAGCGTAAGAACCCACACCACCCACACCCAGTATGAGTATTTTGGCATTTTGGAGTTTCTCAAAATCTGTATCTCCAAAGAGCATACGACAACGTGTAAATCTCATGAGAGTTTTCCTTTAACCATCATAACCACGCTCCCAAAGCTTCAATGTCTTCATGAGAAGTCATATCTAGCTTGACAGGGGTTAGGGAAACATAACCTTCATTGATTGCTTCAAAGTCTGTGGTGTGTCCCTCTGTCTCCATCCAACCCAGTTCAGGAAGCCCTATCCAGTAGTACTCTTTACCTCTTGGGTTATAGTGTACTTCTGCATTGTGTGCATAGAGTCTGTTACCTGCGCGTGTGACTTTAAAGCCTTTACATGCATTGGCTGCGATAGGAGGGATATTGACATTTAGAAATTTACGTGCAGGTAGAGGGTAAGTACCTTCAAATATTTTCTTCACCAAAGTGACAATGCTCTCTTGTGCCAAGGTGTAGCCAAAGGTATCGATGCTTTTACCTTGTTCTGCATAGACTTGTGAGATGGCAAGTGCAGGAATACCTTGTAACACAGCTTCCATTGCAGCAGAAGCAGTACCAGAGTAAGTAATATCTTCACCCATGTTTGAACCGATGTTAATACCAGAAACGACAATGTCCGGTCGGTTTTCTTTGTCAAAGAGTTTATTGAGGGCAAGAAAAATACAGTCTGAGGGTGTGCCATCATCTAGTTTATAAAAATCTTTTTCTATCTCTATGAAGTTGAGGGGACGGGTAAGGGTTAAAGAGTGTCCGCAGGCAGACTTTTCTGTACTAGGTGCCACAACTGTGACTCTCCCTAAAGGTTTGAGTGCTTCAACCAGCGCCAAAAGGCCTTTTGATTCAAAGCCATCGTCATTTGTGACTAAAATATGTTTCATTCATTATACTTTGTGGATTATTTTAGCACTATTATAACTTATTTGCTATAATACCTACAATCATAGAACACTATGCATATTTATTGGTATGTACAGCGTTCGAATAAACATTCAAGGATCAATCGTGCAAAAAGAGCCGATGTTAGAAGTAACGTATATAAAACTAAGTGAAGAGTTAGAAAATTTAAAAACAAATGAACGTGGAAACATTGCAGCTATCATCGATGAAGCGAGAGCTCAGGGTGATTTAAAAGAAAATGCTGAGTACCATGCTGCAAAAGATGAACAAGGGCTTATGGAAGCACGTATTAATGAACTTACTGACCTTGTAGGACGCGCACATGTGATTGAGCCATCTAAACTTGCACATGAAAGAATTAGTTTTGGCTCAACTGTGCAAATGGTAGACCAAGATACAGATGAAGAAGTGGTCTATACTATTGTTGGTGGAACAGAGTCTAACCCAAGTACAGGGCTTATTTCCATACGGTCACCTATGGCAAAAGCATTGTTAGGAAAAGAAGAAGATGATGAAGTGACTTTGGTTCTTCCTTCAGGTAAAAAAACGTATGACATAGAATCTGTGTCTTATGTAGAGATTGTATTAGGATAAATCATGATAAAAGTAGGAATTGTAGGTGCCAGTGGATACACAGGTTTAGAGCTCATTAAGATGCTTGTCACTCACAATGGTTTTGTTTTAAACTATTTGGCGACCACCCAAGGGGGCATCTCTGTGGAAGAGTTACACCCCTCACTTGTAGACGTCATCTCTTTACCCATTGAAAAAGCAGACTCAGCTACCATTGCTGAGCGTTGTGAACTTGTCTTTTTGGCACTACCTCACAAAGCTTCTATGGGCTTTGCAAAAGAGTTATTGGCACGTGATGTTAAAGTAGTTGACCTTTCTGCTGATTACCGTTTAGAACTTGACACCTATGAAGCCAACTACTGTGAACATGAAGACAAAGAACATTTAGATGACTCTGTGTATGCGCTAGTTGAGTACTACCGTGAAGCACTAAAAACAACAAAGTTAGCAGCAGGTCCAGGCTGTTACCCTACAGCTACCTTGCTTGGTATTTTGCCTTTTGTGCCTTTCTTAGATGAAAATGCACCTCTCTTTGTCGATGCAAAGTCAGGTATCTCGGGTTCGGGTAAGAAACTCTCTGATGACTCACACTTTGTAAACATCAATGAAAATATTCATGCTTACAAAGCCTTTAACCACCGTCATGAACCAGAAATTGCAGAGAAGATAGAAAAGGTACATGGTGTTAAAATTAACGTCAATTTTGTACCCCATCTCATTCCTGTGACACGTGGAGAATTGGTCTCGGTGTACGGCACATTAAAAGAAGATGTAGACCCTATAGCGTTACTTAAAGAGCATTATAAAAATGACCCTTTTATACGTATACGTGAAACACCTGTAGACATAAAAAGTACGGCAGGGACACACTTTTGTGACATTTACGCGGTAAGAAAAGGCAACGCTTTGTTTGTCTCTTCTGCCATAGATAACTTACTCCGTGGAGCCTCTTCACAAGCGTTGGCTGCGGCAAACCTCATGTGTGGGTTTGATGAAGGCATGGGATTACCTGTTATTCCTTATATGCCGTAAGAGAATTAGGCATTGCTCTTGCATTGCAACGCAATGCCCTCCATTAATTATAAAGAACTGTCATCCCGAACAACCTTGAAAGAGAAGCGATTTGAGAGGGATGACGCTTTTTTGCTTCGTTTTTATAAAAAAATGAAGAGAGAACCCACTTGCAGTTTGGATTGACAATCGCTTAAAGATAGAAGAAAGAATGAAGGGAGAAGATGAATATGAAAATTATTAAAGAAAATGCAATTTTCATAGCAGACTCACATTACCCTCACCACGGTAATGCCTTCCTCACACTTTTAAAAAAGTTAGAAAAGAAAGAGATTGTCACCTCCCAACTTTTTTTAATGGGTGACAATTTTGACTTACTCTTTGGTCACAACACATACATTCAAACATTTTCCAAAGAAGCCATTGCCTTAATCAAAAAACTCTCTAAAACTTTGGAGATTCACTACTTTGAAGGTAACCATGACTTTTGTCTAAAAGAAGTTTTCCCTGATATACATGTTTATAGTAGAGAAGAACAACCCCAAACATTTATGTTGGGAGAGAAAAAAGTAGGCATCTCTCATGGAGACAAATATGTCACAGGTTTTGGCTATAACTTTTACACTAAAATTTTACGTTCAAAAATCACACTGAGCCTGCTTAAACCTTTTGAAAAGGTCATCATTAAAAACACTCTTAAAAAACTCTCTCAAAAAGATATTTGCCATACTTTTACAGGTTTTGAAACACGTGTAGAAGCCATACTTGAACACTATAAAGATGTAGACCTTGTCATAGAAGGACATTTTCACCAGTCTAAAACTATAGGCAAATACATCTCTTTACCTTCTCAAGCTTGTCAAGGAAAGGTGGCGGTAGTAGAAGAGGCTGAAGTGGTGTTTAAAAGCCTCTAATGGTTTACCTTACTCTTTTTCTTATCTCATTTTTAGCGGCTACTTTACTTCCTTTAGGTTCTGAAGCACTTCTTATTTATGATCTCTCTTTAGGCTACTCCA
>CAUZVG010000034.1:0-12999 GCA_963583215.1 Campylobacterales bacterium
GGCAAAGCATGCCTTTTGAGTAGTGTATGTCTTCGGTAAGGTGCAAATAACGTTTGGTGTGTAGCTTGGGTTGGCCATTCCCTTGTGCATCAAAAGTAGCTTGGTATTCTGTCTCCATTAAACCTTGGTATGACACCCCTATACGTTTTCCTCTGTTATGACAAGTGGTACAAGTCTCTACAGGGATACCCGAATAATTGATGTCATGCACAGAAACTTTGACTTCGCGAGAAGACTGTATGGCATGTACCAACATATGTCCATCTTCTTTTTTAGAAATGCTTTTGTCATCTCCTTCATAAAGCCCTGCATTGGAGTAGGGAATGTGACAAGAAGCACAGCCAATACCTCGGTAGTCTCCTCTACGTTCACGCCCTTTGCCTCCTGTGTGACAACGCAGGCACTCTTGTCTTAGGTAAGTGTATACTGAGAGTGTTGGGTCTTTTTCAACCTCTTCTGCTGTGGGTGCGGCTGGGAGTTCTTTGGTCTCTGCTAAAAAACCTTGGGGTTCAAGTTTGGCAAGTTTATCCATGTATTCTTGGTAAGATTTTGTGCCTAAACGTTTGTGTGGATCCGGAGATTTTCCTCCAAAGTTTGTGTAAGTATGTTTGTAGCCTTCTTTAGCACCAAAACCCCAAAGTGCCCCATGGATTTTGCCTTGTTCTGTAGCCATAAGATTATTCTCTTGGGCAGCCACTTGGTTGGGGTGACACATGCCACAAGTATTTTTGTTTATCCAAGGAGAGGCAGGGTAAGGGTAAAATGCCTTAGGCCCTTGGTTTTCTTTAAAGTATGCAATGCTCCCTTGGTGGGCTGCACTTTTTTGCGTGGCTTCTGGGCTTCCACCATGACAAACAATACAGTCATTGCCTTTGGCTCCAGCTTCATCTGCTTTTTGTAAAATGGCTTGCATCATGCCAGAGTTTTTGTCACGTATGTCTTTAATCCCCACATGACAAACAATACACTCATTTTGCAAAGCACCAAATAAAAGCCCCACACTCAAGAGGGTTAAAAATATAATTTTTTGCATTTCCACAAACTCCTACGCGAATTACGTTATTATAACCACTATTCATAATAATTTTACCCCTTTAATGGTATAATTCGCCTAAGATATTTTGAAATAATGGACTATATATGAGAAAACTCCTTCTACTTGGATCTATACTGTTCCTCTCTTTTGCAGAGGCTAGAATGTTAGACGCTATTGCCATCATTGTTGAGGGTGAGCCTATCACCACTGCAGAGATACGTGCCATCAAAACACAAATGGGTGTTTCAGACAAACAAGCAAGAGAAATGCTCATTCAAGACCGCCTACAAAAGTCGGCCATAAAAGACATTGAAATCGATGAAAAACGCATCGATGAAAAAATCACTTCTATTGCCAAACAAAACAACCTTACTGTCCCAAAAATGCAAAAGATTTTAAAACAGCAAGGCACCTCATGGACCAAATACCGTAAAAGCATTAGAGAAGCTTTGAAAAAAGAGAAGTTTTTCCAAAAAAACATTCTTGCGTCCATCCCCACACCTACAGAAGAGGAACTAAAACGCTATTACAATAACCATAAAGAAGACTTTGTTGCCCCTTCAAGCGTGAGCCTTATTGAGTACTCTGCAAAAACGGAAGCTGCTTTAAAAAACTTTTTAACAACTAAGAAGTTAACTTCTAGCGTGCATAGTAAAAAAGTGACGAAAAAGACCAAGGGTATGAACTCTGCACTGCTTGGAAGCATCTTACAAACACAAGATGGTTCATACACACGTCCACTCAATGCTGGAGACCGTTACATCTCTTACAAAGTACTTTCTAAAAATGGCCAAGGTGCCATGCCTTTTGAAGCAGCCCAAGGTGCAGTGGGTGCAAGATGGAAACAGGAACAAGAAAACAAAGCGATGAAAGATTATTTTCAAAAGCTCAAAACCAATGCTGATGTACAAGTCATCAGATAAACAGTAAAAGATAAAGAGGAAGTAAAATGGGATTAAAAGCGGATACATGGATACGTGAAAAATCGGTAAACGAAGAGATGATTAGCCCTTTTTGTGAAGGCTTAGTGGGGGAAGGTGTGGTCTCTTATGGACTCAGTTCATACGGGTACGATATCCGTGTCACTGACGAGTTTAAAATTTTTACCAACATCAATGCGGAAGTGGTAGACCCTAAAGACTTCAATGAAAACAACGTGGTGGACTTCAAAGGTGATGTCTGCATTGTGCCACCCAACTCTTTCGCTTTGGCTAGAACAGTGGAGTACTTCAAAATGCCTAAAGACACTTTGGCTATTTGTTTAGGAAAAAGTACTTATGCACGCTGTGGGATTATTGTGAATGTGACACCTTTTGAGCCAGGTTTTGAAGGGCATATTACTATTGAAATTTCAAACACGACACCACTTCCTGCAAAGATTTATGCCAATGAAGGCATTGCCCAAGTACTCTTTTTTCAAGGAGACGAAATGTGTGAAGTCAACTATGCAGACAGAAAAGGGAAATACCAAAGTCAAACAGGTATCACCCTACCACGTATTTTAAAAAAAGACTAAACTCTTTTTTTAAGTCTTAGAAATAAAGTAAATGCAACTCTTGCATGAGCCAAGAGCTGAAGTTGTCCTAGTGACAACGTAGTGATTTGAACTTTGTTCAAATCACGTCCCATCAATCAAAAACTTTTACCAATCCCTAAAGAAAACTTATATTGAATCTCATTTTGTATCCCTGTGTAATCTTCATACACAGGTAAAGAGAATGCTGCGTATGCAGAGTAATTGTTATTGCTCGTAAACTGTACACCTGTGGTAGCAAAAATGATATGATGTCCTGTATTTTCTACATCTGCACTGTAAATAGAGTCTGTTTGCACATACTCACCGTTAAATTCTAGAAAAACATCCACCGCATAATCAAATGCTTCATGCTCATGTTTTTCACCAAAGACATGGTCGTGTTCTTCTTCAATCACTTTGTAAGAAAATGCCACATTATAAGAGAAAATGTCTCCTAGAGTAGAACCAAAATCTCCTTCACCATTGTACTGGTACAATGCAGACGAAAGCAGTGAAAAGTGTTCAAAATCATGGCTAAGTGCTGCACCGGCAAAGTAATCCCATGAGCCTGAACCTGGTTGAAGGTCTGCTTCAAGTAACTCATCCCCGTCATAGAGATCTGTTTTTCCTGTAGGTGCCTTTATTCCAGCCAATAAGGCAAACTTTGTTTTCTTCTCGTCATACATTTTATACTGCAAAATGGCTGACATATCGCCAATACCGTCTATATCTCCATGCTTATGTATATCTGTATGCGCATCATGATGCTCACCTGCACGGACATTATTACGCAAAAGGTAAGGCAATGACATATTGAGTGTCACATCGTCTGTAATTCCATAAGAGAGTGAAAGCGAATAGGTTTTGATATTGTCAATACTGTGAATATGTTCAGCGCCATTGTTTACCGCATCTTCTATTTCGGCATCACTCAAAACATGGTTGTTTAACTTTTCTGCATTAATCCCCATGTAAAAGCCACCCTCTTCCATAGTATCTGCAGACATGGTATACACCGCACCTGAGCCCCCAGCACCTAAAACGTGTGAAGCATTACAAGACCAAGAAAGGACCGATGACCCCAGTAAAATAAAAAGTGATTTTTGAATTGTTGTTTGCATAGTAATGGCTCCTGGAAATAATTTTGCAAGTATATCCTAGCAAACCTAATTGAGTCTTAATGAGAAATATTTATACACGTTTTTATAGATTTGTGTTACAATGCCAAAAATCCCTATATATAAAGTAAGGCATTATGAAAAATTTAATTATTGTTGAATCACCGGCAAAAGCACGGACCATTACCAATTTTCTTGGAAAGGACTATAAAGTCATCGCTTCCAAAGGACACATCAGAGACTTACCCAAAAGCACATTTGGTATCACAATCGATGATGAGACAGGAGACTTAGTACCAAAGTACTCCATCCCAAGAGATGCTAACCCCACGGTGAAAGAACTTAAAAAACTTGCAAAAGAAGCTGAAGTTGTCTTTATCGCAACCGATGAGGATCGCGAGGGAGAAGCCATTGGGTACCACATTGCCAAAGCCATAGGGAAAGAGCCTACAGAGCTTCCACGTATTGTCTTTCATGAAATTACAAAGTCTGCCATTCAACATGCCTTGGAGACAGCAAGAAAAATAGATATGGACTCTGTAGATGCCCAACAAACCAGACGTTTACTTGACCGTATTGTGGGGTATAAACTCTCCCCTTTACTTGCTTCAAAAATCCAAAAGGGTCTAAGTGCAGGACGTGTTCAGAGTTCTACACTTAAAATTGTTATTGAAAGAGAACGTGAAATTAAAGCCTTTCAACCTGAAGAATTTTGGACCATTGATACACTTTTTGAAAAAAATATTGATGCGTCTATTTATGACTATAATGGTCTTAAAATTGAAAAACTCACCGTCAAAAATGAAGCGGATGCCACAGAAATTGTTGAGGCAGCAAAATCTGAATCTTTTGTCGTTATTTCCCTTGAGAAAACAAAACGTAAGACCAAAACACCCCCACCATTTATGACGTCAACCTTACAACAAGCAGCCTCAACGCAACTTGGTTTTTCTCCAAAGAAAACGATGATGGTCGCACAAAAACTTTATGAAGGTGTGAAAACAGACCAAGGCACTATGGGGGTGATTACCTATATGAGAACCGATTCTATGAACCTTGCAAAAGAAGCGGTCACTGCTGCACGTGAATACATTCAAAACACTTATGGAGACAAGTACCTGCCAAGCAAAGCAAAAAACTATGTCACCAAGTCTAAAGGGGCGCAAGAAGCGCACGAAGCTATCCGTCCAACCCTCATACACTTTGATGCAAAGTTAGCTGCAGATTACCTCTCTTCGGATGAACTCAAGCTTTATAGACTCATTTACAACCGTTTTTTAGCCTGTCAAATGACAGAGGCGGAATTAGAGTCTCAAAGCATTTTATTTAAAGGGGACAAATGTACCTTTAAAGCGAGTGGAAGAAAACTTCTTTTTGATGGTTTCTACAAAGTCACAGGGCACGGAGACAAAGACAAACTTTTACCAGACTTGGAAAAAGGACAAAATGTTTCTCTTGATGACATCAAGCCAGAACAACACTTTACAGAGCCTCCTGCCCGTTACAATGAAGCCAGCCTCATTAAAAAACTTGAGTCTCTTGGCATTGGGCGTCCAAGTACTTATGCACCAACTGTCACCACGTTGCAAACGCGTAAGTACATTGAGTTAGAGAAAAAACGTATTCACCCTACAGAGATTGCCTTTACCGTAACAGAGATGCTTGAAGAGCATTTTCCAGAGATTGTAGACTCTGGTTTTACCGCCAAGATGGAAGAAACACTCGATGAAGTAGCAGAAGGTAATACCGATTGGCAAACCATTTTAAAAGCTTTTTATACACCATTTTTACAAAAAGTTGAAGAGGGTAAAAAGAACATTAAAAGTTTAAAAATCGCCATTCCAACGGGAGAAGACTGTCCCAAATGTTCTTCGGAACTTTTACTTCGTAAAGGACGTTATGGTGAGTTTATTGCCTGTTCAAACTTCCCTAAGTGTAAATACACCAAAAATACGGATGGTACAGAAGTAGAAGGTCCTGAAGAGACAGACGAGAAATGTGACAAATGTGGTTCAATGATGGTCATTAAGAACTCTAAGCGTGGAAAATTCCTTGCTTGTTCTGCTTACCCTAAATGTAAAAATGCCAAATCTTTAGAGCCTGCACGTGAACTGACGGTACCTTGCCCTGAATGTGGAGGCAAACTCCAAGAGAGAGAAGGAAGACGTGGGAAGTTCTTTGGTTGTACCAACTATCCTAAATGTAAGTTCATTGCAAACTTTGAACCTGTAGACAAAAAATGTCCAGAGTGTGACTACACCATGGGTAAAAAAACACTCAAAGCGGGTGATGTCTATGAATGCTTCAAATGTAAAACAAAAGTGGAGGCTTAGTCATGTCTAAACAAATATTTCTTTGTGCCATCAACAACATACTCTCAGGAACCTGTGCGGAAGACTGTAAGTTTTGTACCCAATCTGTGCGTTACCATGCAGACATTGAGCGCTACAAGTTTAAAGAGATAGCCCAAATTGTAGAAGAGGCCAAAGTTGCCAAAGCGAATGGAGCTTTAGGCTACTGTTTGGTCACAGCAAGCAAAGGTCTTGATGATAAAAAAGTAGACTTTGTTGCGCGTGCAGCCCATGCTATTAAAGCAGAAGTAGAAGGTCTAAACCTCATTGCTTGTAATGGAACCGCTACAAAAGAGCAACTCAAATACTTACAAGAGAATGGCATAGACAGTTACAACCATAACTTAGAGACTTCGGAGCGTTACTACGCAGAAATCTGTTCTACACACCCTTGGTCTGAGCGTTATGAGACTTGTGAAAATGTGAAGTCTGTGGGAATGGCTCTTTGTTCTGGTGGTATTTTTGGTATGGGAGAGACGGAAGAAGATAGAAATTCATTGCTTGACTCTATTGCTTCACTTTCGCCTGAGTCTACACCCCTTAACTTTTACCACCCTAACCCTGCTTTGCCTATTAAGACAAGAAATATTGAACTTGATGAAGCTGTGGCTATCATCAAAAAAGCACGTGCTTTATTGGGGGAAGAGAGACTACTCATGGTTGCAGGAGGAAGAGAACTGCTCTTTAATGGTAAAGAACACCTCATGTTTGAGTCTGGTGCCAATGCCATGGTCATTGGGAACTACCTGACCACTGAAGGCATCTCTGTGAGCAAAGACCAAGCCATGTTAGAGGCCTTAGGCTTAGAGGTAGCCACAAGTTGTGATACACACTAGTATTACACTTATACTCATCCTCTCTTTGCTCATATGGGGAAGCCCTTTTGTGGCTAAAATCTTACGCCTTCCCATACCTGCTGTTGAAATCATCTTAGGTTCGTTGGTGGCGTACTTTGGCTTTATTGGGCACAACCAATACTTTGACCTCATTGCAGAAGTAGGTTTTTTGTACCTCATGTTTTTAGCGGGTATGGAGGTGGATCTCAAAGAGATTACCCGAAGTCCCAAAATCGTCATACAAAAATCCATCCTATTTTTAGGCTTAATGGTTACTTTCTCCATCCTTTTTGGTTTTATCTTTGATCTGCATACCATTGTCATCATTTCCATGCCTCTTATCTCCATTGGTTTGTTAGCAACACTCTCTAAAGTGTATGGTAAAGAGGAGTCTTGGATACGTTTAGCCATTATTGCTGGTGTTCTAGGGGAAATCTTGAGTATTGCAGCACTCACCGTGTTTGATGCTGCTTCTAGCACAGGTTTTAACCTAGAACTTTTTATCAAAATCTCTTATTTGATTGTGTTTATTTCTGTCATTTATATGTTATATAAAATACTTCATCTTCTTTTTTGGTGGGCACCAGAACTCAAGGGTATACTTGTACCTAAAATGGACACCTCTTCGCAAGATGTACGTCTAGCCATGTCGCTCTTTTTCATCCTTATTGCAGTCATGCTCTCACTTGAGCTTGAACTGGCCCTAGGTGCCTTTATTGCAGGGATTGCAATCTCTGCATTCTTTCACCATGAAAAAGCCTTGGAAGAGAAGATGTCTAGTCTAGGTTTTGGTTTTTTAGTACCCCTGTTTTTTATACATGTAGGGGCTTCTTTTGACTTAAATGCTTTGCCTTTGGAAGGTGTGGTTTCAGGCGCACTGCTCATTACAGTACTTATGCTTGTCTCACGTTTACTTGCGGCAATTGTATTGAGGGGGATTTCTGGATCGAAAGATGCTTTACTTGTCGGGCTTTCTTTGTCGATGCCACTGACACTACTTGTAGCAGTTGCTACCATTGGGTATGAGACTAAACTCTTAGATTTATTGACCTATTATCAACTTATTTTGGCGAGTATCTTTGAGATTTTAATCTCAATGACACTCATTAAAGCCATCCAAGCAAAAATACTACTCGGAGGAAGAGACTAGTCTTGGTAGTCTGCTTTGCTCATTTCTTTCACTGCATCTGCATAAATAACATCTGCTGCTTTGGTTTCTTCTACGTACTCACGTGATACGTTAATGTCTGAAACAGCTGTGCCTTCAGCACTCTTTTTAGCTTCTGTAACTACCGCTACCTTTTCTACTCCCGTACTCTCTAATGCTGTTTTTGATGCTTCTAACTTAGCGTCTTCTTTCGCTTTAGCAATTTTCTCAGCTCTTTGTTTTTCGTAAGCTGCAACTTCACGTTTCTCTTCTTCTTTTGCTTGTGCTGCTTTTCTGATAGCATCTTTTTTAGCTTGTTCTTGTCTTGCAAGTTCAACTTTGGCAGCTTCTGCTTTTTCTGCTTCTTGTTCTTGTTCTTGTACTGCTAATTTGTCTGCAACCATTTTTTGTTCTTCTTTTGCATCTTTTAACGCATCTTCTGTTTTTTTGATGGCGCTAAGTAATGCTGCTCTCTCAACATCTGTTTCACTCAAATCTTTTTTGACTTCAGTCACAGCTGCTGTTTCTTTTGTTGCTTCCACTACTTTGACTGCAGGTACTTCTTCTGTTTTTTCTGCAACGGCTGTTTCTTCCACAGCTGTTTGGTCTACCTCAGATATTTCATCTTCATCTTCGTCCTCGTCTGCATCCAAATCAGAATCATCATCTAATTCATCTTCTGCAAGTTCTTTGGCTTCTACCATTTTTTGCAATTCTGCCAACATTTCTGTTTGCTCTTGCTCAATCTTACCCAAGTTCTCTTCCAAATCAAATGGATTTTCCGATGCATGTGCACTCACAAATAATACCGCTAATACTGCCCATAAATATTGTCTCATACGTTAAACTCCTAGTCCTTATTAAAATACTCTAAATATCCTAGCATTATTCTAGGTTATTCACAATATTCCATATAGCATAGCATACTATATTACTCTTTAGCTTCTAATTGTTTTAATTCAAAATATACTTTTTGCAGTTTTTGATTTTCTTGTTTAAAACGTTTTTCACTTTGACTCAAGTCTTCTTTTTTCTTATGTAAACGGTTAAGTGCGCTCCAAGAGTTATCACCATAGTCCAACAATACCCATGCATACGTAACAAAAAGAACCAAACCAAGTACCGTGAGTACAATGGCTTTAAAAGAGAGTCCTGCAAGATTTTCCTCTTCTTCTTTTTGTAACATACGTCAAGAACCTACTTTGTAAAAAGTGAAGTACCTAGGTATTCAAATTGACCTAGTTCTGCTTCTATTTCCAAAAGTCTATTGTACTTGGCAATTCTATCTGAACGTGCCGTTGAACCTGTTTTGATTTGTCCTGTATTAAGGGCTACGGCAAAGTCTGCGATGAAAGTATCTTCACTTTCACCTGAACGGTGAGACATGACACAGTTGTATCCATTTCTTTGTGCTAGACGTACGGTTTGCATGGTTTCAGAAACAGTACCAATTTGATTTGGTTTAATCAAGATGGAGTTCGCTGTATCTTTTTCAATACCCTCTGCTAAAATCTTCACATTGGTTACAAACAAATCATCACCAACAAGTTGCACTTTATCACCAAGTACTTCGGTATGGTGTTTCCATCCATCCCAGTCACTTTCATCTAGCCCATCTTCAATAGAAACAATAGGATACTTCGCACATAGATCAGCATAATATGCGGTAAGTTCAGCCGCTGTGATTTCTCTGTTTTCAGACTTCAATACATACAGTCCTTTGTCATTAAGAAGCTCAGATGCAGCCACATCAAGGGCAATTGCTATCTGCTCTCCTGGTTTATAGCCAGCTGCTTCAATGGCTTTAATGATGACTTGAATCGGCTCTTCATTTGATTTGAGGTTTGGTGCAAAACCACCTTCATCTCCAACTGCAGTACTCTCACCCATCTCATCGATGATTTTTTTAAGGTTATGGTAGACCTCAGTACAAGCTCTAAGCCCTTCTGAAAATCTCTCAAATCCTACAGGCACGACCATATACTCTTGGAAGTCCACAGAGTTGTTTGCATGTTCACCACCATTGATGATGTTCAACATTGGCACAGGCATTACCACGGCATTTGCCCCACCTAAGTAACGGTATAAAGGTATTTTTAAACTTGCTGCTGCTGCACGAGCGACTGCCATAGAAACACCAAGTACGGCATTGGCACCTAAGTTTCCATAGTTCTCTGTACCATCTACTTCTTTCATGGTCAAGTCGATTTCAGCTTGGTTAAAAGGACTAAGCCCTACCAATGCATCATAAATCGCATTGTTTACATTTTCACAGGCTTGAAGTACCCCTTTACCCATGTAACGGTCTCCACCATCACGAAGTTCTAAGGCTTCACGTTTCCCTGTACTTGCTCCTGAAGGCACAATTGCTTTTTCCACTGTCCCATCACTTAAACTCACTGTTACTTTAACTGTAGGGTTACCTCTAGAGTCCAGTACTTCTGTTGCTACGATTTCATCGATAAAAACCATTTATATACCTTTAGTTATAATTAATGCTCTTATTTTAGCCAAATTTACCCTAGTTTTGAATGAAGCAAAGTATCGTCTGTGTTGAAGGAGTGTATCGCTATGTGGGAAGGAGTAAAAAAGCTTTCAGAGACAAAGAAAAAATAGATTTTCTCTTTGTCTCGAGAGGATAGTTAAGAATGGATAAATGATCTAGAAATTAAACGATACACCTATTTTAGGCCCGTACATATCAAAATCTTTTAGCAAGCTACCATTGTCTGCTTCATAATGAATATAACGGTATGTTGCTAACAGATTTCCCCAGTTAAAGCGGTATCCTACACTCACCTCTGCTTGATATGTCAAGTCTGCATCCCCCGCACCGATATCAAAAAGGTAAGGCACATACCAGTTTTCAGATAAGTTTATATACCCTTTTATACCCACTAAAGCATCTGTAAATTCAGAAGATGGAGAAAAGGTTTTATCTCTATTGTTCAAAAAGAGGTCAATATCTAGATCTAAAGCAAAATAACGTACCCCTGCAATCACATCTAAACATCCCGCAGAACTCTCCATAATATTGTAACCAGCATACCCACTCACAAGCCAAGCACTTAAGTCTTGTTCTGAACCTACTGTGAGTGTTTTGTTAAGAGGTAAGTCTACTGTTACAGACTGTTCATCAGACATACCAAGGTAAATACCATCTATCAAAAAAGACCATTTTGCTTTTCTGAGCTCATAGCTTCCCATAAACACTACATCTATGTTATCCAATACCGAAGACTTTCCTTCTGCGTCAGGGTCACTTGGACTATCTGGGTTCCCTGGAAGGTCATATGTTAATGTACCTCCAAAAGAGGGCAACCAGCCATAAAGGCTTAATTCCTGTGACCACTCGCTGCTCTCTGCGGGTACCTCTGGAGCAACCTCATCCAAATCTCCACCTGCGAGCGCAAATAGACTAGTCCAAAGTGCCGCTAAAAGTATTTTTCTCATTTCTTCTTCTCCCTTTGTTTGTTATGGTGCATTTTAACACAGTTTAAATGCTGTTAGACTTGCCAAATAAAACCAAAAAAAACTTGCTCCTACAAACCCATCCAAGCCGTCCCAAACTGGATGTAACAAGCACTGTCATCATTGGATTTCGCAATATCTACACCCACACGCAAAGCAAACTTTGAGACATATATTACACCTAGTTCAGGTCTGAATCTGGCCAATATTTTGTACCTGAAATACTCATTTTTAACATAATGCCCGTCTCAACCAATTCATACACTTTGGTACCATCTGCCAAAGTAATCCCTAGTTGTGCACTATCATCTCCTCCTACAGCAGAAGCATCCCCTTCGGCATTCCAACCATTACTTATAAAATGGTTTAAAGTCTGTTCTGTAGGGAAAATAAAGATCACTTTTACATACTTCACCCCTCCACCAACATTCAGACCAGCACTAGCCATTTTCATATAGGTACGTGACCTAGTAACTTTGTTCACAGCAACACCAGAACCAAAACCTGTTTTTATCAGGAAGGCAAACTCCCGTGAGTCAAAAACGGCATAGCCAGCACTTTTTTCATACAAAACTTTTGCTTCAATGGAAAGTTGAAAGAGGCGAGAAAGTGCTTTTTCTGCATTTACATCAATCTCATGTTTCTGTTGGCTTAGAGATGTTTTATCGTCCTCTACCAAGTCAGTCGCTGTTTCTGATACTTTATCTACTGTGTCTATCACTGCATTTTTTGTTTTGTCCCAAAAACTTTCGGCTTGAGAAAAGTTCATTATTAGCCCTAACATGAGTGCACTCAAAGATACTATTTTAACTACCTTGTTCATATTTTTCCTTCGTATACGATATTTAAATACCCAGTCTTACAAGCTTCCCTTCTAATCAAGAAAATAGAAGAAGATTATCTCACGTTATGTTTAGTCTATATGTATTATAAGGTATTAGTCTAAAAAGTATGGGCTTTCTTCTTTTGTAGGCAAACGACAATCTTCCCGTCTCGTAAAAATTTTGTAACGGTATTTGGCAAGAAGATCATACACCCAATCTCGTACTACCTTAGGAATAATATAAAACACAAAACTCAGTTTCCACAAGCCCCCTAAAGCCTGTAGTATCTTCAGAATACCCGTAGACTTATAATAAAGCATGCCCTCCTCATAGAAAATAATGCTATCTATAGTGCTATCGACATGCAAGGTTTTCACATACTCCCCTTGTAGGGAAGTGTAGTGAAAGTTTTTCTTTTTGTCTAAAAATAGCACTATTCTAACTGCTTTGTCACATAAGCCACAAAGCCCATCATAGATGATGATTTTATCTTTAACTACAAGCAAAACTAAGCTGCTTCTTCTGCATTTGCATTTGCATTTGCATTTCTGCAATGCTGTAAGAAAAGTTGTGTTGTAAGTATTTGATAAATTTGAGGATTTGTACACAAGACTCAGCATAGAGGTGCACATTGGGTTTAGGCTTTACAGGTTCGGGAAGTAATCCCTCTTTCACATAAAAAAGTATGGTAGATTTACTC
>CAUZVG010000035.1:0-12660 GCA_963583215.1 Campylobacterales bacterium
CCTGTGTCATGTGGACGAGGAGAGAGTTCTGAGAAGTACACTTCCCCATCTTTTACAAAAAATTCCACACCAAAGATACCACGTCCACCCAAACCATCAGTCACAGTTTTGGCAATGTCTTTTGCTTTTTGCAGTGTCTCATCAGGCATAGGCATTGGTTGCCATGACAAAATGAAGTCTCCATCTTTTTGTACATGACCAATGGCATCACAAAAGGTTGTACCTGTTTCGTTACGTACCGTTAAAAGGGTGATTTCGTAGTCAAAAGTGATGAACTCTTCCACAATGAGTTCCGAAGCATCACCTCTGGCTTCTTTGGCTATCTCCCATGACTTTTCAATGTCTGCAGGGGTCTTTGCAATACTTTGTCCATGGCCTGAACTTGACATGACAGGTTTGATGACACAAGGAAAACCTATGCGTTCACCTGCTTCTTTAAGACCTTCAAATGTGCTAACAAACTCAAAGCCTGAAGTTTTAAGTCCTAACTCTTCAGCGGCAAAGAGACGAATGTTTTTACGGTTCATGGTTTTGTTTACGGCTTCAGCATTAGGAATGACATGAAAACCTCTTTTTTCTGCTTCAAAAAGTGCAGAGATAGAAATGGCTTCCACTTCAGGCAAAATGTAGGTAGGCTGTTCTTTTTCAATAAGCGCAAGCACGGCTGCTTCATCTTGCATGTCTATGGCATACGCACGGTTAGCCACCAAGTGTGCAGGTGCATTTTCATACTTGTCTACTGCAATAACTTCAATGCCAAGTCTTTGTGCTTCAATAGCAACTTCTTTACCAAGTTCACCAGAACCGAGTAACATAATTTTAATAGCGTCTTTTTGAAGGGTACTTGTGAATGTCATAGGGGAAACCTTTTGGAAAATATTAGATTAATTTTAGCGAAAATTCACTAATATCCAATGTGTAAAAAGGTTTTTTTTAATACTTTACATAGAAAGAGGCGGTGCTTTGTGCAAAACAGCACCCCTTTTGTCTTGAAGGTGATACGTTTAGGGCAAAAAGAAAAGTCTTTTTTCGCCTCTAGTTATTTCCCAAGATTCTTCTATTTCCCAAGATTCTTCTTGGCATGTTCAGCTACGATGTCAGCATTGATGGCTTTACCGCCAATACCCCAGTCACCCTCTTTTGTTTCATCAATAATAACAAAAGTTAAATCTTTTAGACCGGGAATAACACTATCCATCGCATCGGTAAGTTTTTCGATAAGCTCTACTTTTTGCCTAGAGCTATAAACATTTTCTACAAGTTTTACGTTAATAAGTGGCATCATATATCCTTTCTTCTCTGTAATCATTTTTTTGCTATATTTGACTCTTTCATGACTTCAAAGGCATCCAAAGGATCCTCAAACGCAATAAAAAGCACACAAGGATCTCCCTTCTCACAGTAGGCTCTGTGTGCTCTTTTTGCTGGTCCGTACGCATACATACCTGTTGTCAGTGTTTCACTTGTCTGCCCATCATAAGTAACTTTTAGTGTCCCTGAGAGTAAAATCATACGTTCTGCTGAGGTATGCCAGTGATGAGGTATTGAAAATTCAGCAGGCACTTTAAACAAAATGTCTACATTGTCTTTTTCGGGGTCACCATGTAGCACAGCAATTTCACAGCCATCCCCAATAAATACTGGACAATGCCCCCACTTTAAAGAAACATCCGTATGTTTGTATGTGACTGCAAGATCTTTGACATCTTCAGCATGTAAAGGGAAAGATAAAAAGAGTAAAACAAAGAGAGATAAGATTAGCCTAAGGCTTTGAATGGTCATGAAAAAATCCTTTAATAGTATTTTCTAACATTAAACTATAACATTTTATTATTTAATGTCTGGAGCGTGAAAAAAACATAGAAAAGATGCATATAAAATAGAAGTACTTTTCAACCATTATATATAGGGGCATCGCCAAGTAGCGGAAACAACATGTCTGCACTAGAGATGTTACAAAATGTATCTCATGGAGGGTAATACAAAATGAGCAAATAGGGCTATTCTTGGGATAGTTTCTGAATATAACGATGATTAGTGCTACTTATGTGCATAATATTAACGATTCTTATGCTTAAAAGAGTAAAAAGGTAACAGTGACTGTTCTTTATGGGTTAGTGCTTCGGTGGTTTAATTAATATTTTATACTTTGTGAGTATAATCCAATTAACTTTTTTGTATTATAAAGGAGCAAACTATGTTAAAAAAAGTCATTGAAGAAGGACCTGCTGGTTACATGCCACAGTCCGCACCTGCCATGGGTGTAGAACTTGCACCAGAAGGTGAAGCTTTACTCTACGGTAATATTGTTTCTGAAGAAGAAGCAATGAGAGATGCTGCAATAGCACTCCTAACTAAAGACAACCCAACAATTTTCCCTGGGCCACAAATTTTATGGGACTGGAGAGACGATGTTGCTGAAAAAGCAGAAAAGTTATTAGAACTTGCATCTGAGATTCCTAACTGTAAAATCATTCCAATGCCAGATTACAGACCTAAATATCCTAAAATTGATGTTAAGGCTGAGATTAACCCAAATCACCCTAACTTAACAATCCTTGATAATAAAATCAAAGCTTGTGTGTTTATTGGTGTTCACTGTCACTACGCGAACCTTACACTTAGAATGATTCGTGCTGGTACTGATTGTTATACTATTGCATTGTGTGCCTACATGGGTCACGAAGAAGCAATGGCATCAATTAGAGATATCCATGCAGATGATATTACAAGATTTAAAGAAATTATCATTGAAGAAAGAAACAAACTAGGCATTAAGTGGGAAACTACTTTACCACCTGAAAATCCATCTTTACCAAAAGAGGATAACAGTACATTATCACCTGCTGATTATGGCGAGTACAGAAGTCTCATCATATCTAGAAAAGGTGAACATGTTGCAGAAGTTGAATAAGGAGAATAGATGAGTACAAATACAAGACCAATACTAAACAAAAAAGAAGTAGAGATGAACTACCTCTTGCACGAAGCTCCAAGAGAGAAACACTTTATTACAGGTGCGCAAGCAATGTCTGAAGCTGTTAAAAGAGCAAACGTAGATATGGCTATTGCTTATCCTATTACACCACAATCAGAGGTAATGCACCTTGTTGGTGATGTTTATGCACAAGGGCACATCAAAGAGTACTACAGAGCTGAAGAAGAACTTGGAACTATGTCTGCAATCGCAGGTGCTTCAAGAGCAGGTGTTCGTCTGTTTACAGCAACATCAGGACCAGGACTTTTACGTGGACTTGAAGCAATCGTTTCATGGCCAGGACACAGAGTTCCAGCAGTACTTGGAATCTTGACACGTGTTGTAAATGCACCTCTATCAATCCAGCCTGATAACATTGAAATGGCGTACATGATGCACTGTGGTGCTGTTATGTTACATGCTGAAAACCAACAAGATACATTTGACTTCACACTTGCAGCTTTTGCAATTTCTGAAAAAGTTGATGTTTATATTCCAGTTGCAGTTGCTACAGAAGGTTTCTTCGTAACACACGCAAAAGGTTATGTTGACATGATGTCTGAAGATTTAGTTTATACACCTTTTGACCCAGTTGCTTCTCCAGTTCCAGCAATGGACAATGAAACTCCACCAGCGAGAATTCAAAGAGATGCGCCTGTTCAAAAATCAAACTTTATGTCTTACTTGATTCACTCAGTATGGCAACAAGAGATTTGGGATTCAAATGCACGTGCAATGAAGTACATCTATGAGTACCTTGGTGGACCAATCGAAGTTACTAACCCTGAATCGCAAGTATTTGTTCTTGCATCTGGTTGTGCTGCTGCACAAGCTAGAGAAGCACACAGATATGCACAAGAAGAAGGTTTAAGCGTTGGACTTATCAAAGTTAAAGCTATTAGACCATTCCCTAAACAAGAAATCAGAGATGCAGTTAAAAATGCTACGGCATTGATTGTTCCTGAGCACAACATTATTGGTTGGTTGTCTACGGAAGTTAAAGCGTGTATCCCTAATGGTGGTATCGTTGTTGATGGTCCAAGAGTTTACGGTGGTATGACACTTCCTGTTGAATTAATCATGAGTGAACTTTATGACGCTCTTGGTGTTGAAAATAATATAAAACTATAAGAAAAAGGAAATAGTATGAGTTTAAAATATATAACCCCGGTTGCAAGATTTAAAAAATACTTGCCAAAAGATTATGTTGAGTTAATTGATTATGGTCCATTTGGAAAGACTCAAGATGAGGCTGGTCCAGGTAACATGGGACAATTTAAAGAGCTTATGGAAGAGCACCCTATGTGTTCTGGTTGTTGGATGGCATATTACATCAGATTGATTTTTGCTTCACTTCCATGTCCTGAAGAAACAGTAACTATTGGTACTGCTGGTTGTGGTCGTTTGGCTATTTCTCAAGCTGCTGTTCCATTTGTTTACGGTAACTACGGAGATCAAAATGCAATGGCTTCTGGCCTTACTCGTGCATTTAGACTACGTTTCCCTGACAAACAAAAAGATGTTATCACTATTGCTGGTGATGGTGGAACTATGGATATTGGTTTCTCTATGACTATGCACTCATGGATTCGTGGTGAGAAATTTACTACAATCATGCTTGACAACGAAGTTTACGGAAACACTGGTGGTCAATCATCAGGTATGTCACCAAAAGGTGCTGTACTTAAAATGGCTCCAATGGGTAAAGATTTTGAAAAAATGCCTGCGACTGACTTAGCAAAAGCTGCTGGTTGTGTATACATTGTAAGAATGTCTCCAACTAACATCAAAAAAGCTGCAAAAGTAATCAGAAGAGCAATCTTCGTTGCACGTGAAGTTGGACCAACATTTATTCAAGCGTACACATCTTGTAACATCGAATACTCTATTCCTACAGAAGAAGTATTTGCAGATGCTAAAGCACAAGAAAAAGATCGTTTCACATTTGACGAATACATGACTGAGGAAGCGAAAGCAGTAATCGAGCGTGTTGAATCTGAAGAAAAAGCGGCTAAAAAAGCAAGAAAAGCAGAGGCGGTACATTAATATGGCTGAGCATAAAAGATATAACATAAGAATTTCTGGACTAGGTGGACAGGGGGTTGTAACTACAGCTCACATCCTTGGAACAGCAATGGATAATGCAGGTAAATTTGCATCTTTGGTACCATTTTTTGGTTCTGAAAAAAGAATGGCACCAGTTGAAGCATACGTAAGAGCTTCAACTCAACCAATTTATGAAGTGGGTGAAGTTATTTACCCAGACATTATTTTGATCTACCATGCACAAGTTGTAACACACGGTAAATCATACACAATGCCTTTCTATACAGGTCTTAAGCCAAATGCTTTGATTATCATCAACACGGACAGAGATGTTCTACAGCCTGAAGACATTAAAGTTATTAAAGACTTAAATGCTAAAGTTGTTCAATTTGATGCAACTGCATTGGCAATAAAAATTGCTGGTACTGAACTTGCAACAAACATGGCAATGATGGGTATGCTTCTTGGTCTTACTAAACTAGTAAATGAAGATGACATTGAAAAAGCGGTTAGAGAAAGATTCTTAGGAAACTCATTTGTTGCTTCTGGTGGTACTGCCGCTCTAGATTCTGCAATTGAGAAAAAGTTTAAGAAAAAAGAAGATCTACTAGCTAAAAACATGGAAGTTATTCATGAAACTTTCGTATTGGCTGACCAAGTAGATTTATCAACTGATGAAACTATCATTCAGTTTGATGTTTAATTAAAAAAGGAATAGAATGTACTATGTAGCAAGAGTTGATGCTGATAAATGTGCTGAGTACAAGTGTAATACTTGTACATTATACTGTCCAGAAGCGAATACGCTTATGTTCGACAAAGAAGGTAACACTTCTTGGGTAGATGAAGACAGATGTAAAGGGTGTGCAATTTGTGTATACGTTTGTAGTGACATGCTAAACCGTGATTGTATCACGATGGCAATGGCTACTCCAACCGAAGTATAAGTTCCAACCATTTAGTCACCCTTCTTGGGTGGCTAGACTCAATAAACTCCCCTCTTTTTCAAAGATTTAAAACCTCCAAAACCAAAACAATTTCTTCCAAATCTTCTTCAGTTTAATTTAAAGTTATTCACAAGTTAATTTTAGAGAATAATGCTAAAATGACGCAATTAAAACTAAAGGATTGTAGTGAAAATTACAGTAGAAAAATTAGACGATATAAACTTCATTATTTCTGGTAATATTGATAATAGTGTGATAGACGATAAAATTAAAGTACTTAACGAAGCAGCAGCCAAAAAAGATGTGAAAAAAGATGTTGAGCCTATAGACAAAGAAAAACAAAAACAAGACATTGAAGAAGAAGCAGCAGGTCTTGTGTTTAAAGAGTTTGTAGCAAGAGGTGTAAAAGAAGCGAACATAGACGTAGACACACTTTTAGGTCAACCAGCACTTAGACAGTATGAGCAAAAAGAGGACTGTGTACACTTTGAAGTAGAACTATCTACAAGCCCAGAGATTGATACCAGTATCGAATACATGGACGTTGTGCCAAACTTTAAACAACTCGATGCCTCTCCTGAAGCCGTTGAAGCGAAATTGACTGCATTTGCAGAGCAACAAGCACCTTTCAAAGCTATAGCCAAAGCAAAACCTGTTGAAAATGGTGATGTAGCGGTCATAGACTTCGCAGGATACATCGATGATAAAACATTTGAAGGCGGGTCTTCTGAGAAATTTAATCTAAAAATTGGTTCTAACTCATTCATCCCTGGATTTGAAGAGCAAATCATTGGCATGGAATATGGTGAAGAGAGAGAAGTGAAAGTACATTTCCCTGAAGATTATTCTGCAGAAGATTTAGCAGGTAAAGAAGCGACATTTATGGTGAAACTGCACGAAATACAAGAACAAAAAGCGGAAGAGCCAGATGATGCTTTTGCAAAAAAGATTCTTTCAGATGACAAAGCAACACTCACCACACTAAAAGAAAAATTTGCAGAACAACTCACTTCGGAAGAACTGTCTGAAATCTATGTGCGTGACCTTAAACCAAAGATTGTAAAAGGTTTGCTTTCTAAGTTTGACTTCACGCTTCCAAATAACATCGTAGAACAAGAGATCGATGCAAAAATATCTGAGAAAGCAAGACATTTTTCAGAAGATGATCATAAGATGTATAGAGATGATAAAGCTAAATTTAACGACCTTAGAGAGTCTGTACGTAATGAAGCAAGAGCCACGGTTAAGATTGCACTTATCATTGAAGCATTGGCTGAAAAAGAGGGAATTGTGGTCAATGAGCATGAAGTACATGCAGCCCTTGGCTACCAAGCCATGATGAGAGGTCAGGATGCGCAAGAGCTTGTGAAGTATTATGAAGACAATAACTTAATGAACTCAGCAAAGATGGGACTCACCGAAGATAAACTTTTTGGTAAATTACTTGGATTTGACAAAAAATAACTAAGGCTTAATGATGCAGAGTAAAGAAGATGCGTGGGTTCAAAACATTTGGGACTGGGCAGATAAAAATAAGGTACCAGACCTAGAATGGGTAGAACATGACTCTTATGTCAAAGGGGGTTACTTTAGGGGTTTACCAAGAGATAAAGAAGCGCTTGTAAACTTAGAACGGCTCAATCTTCTTGGTGCACAACTAATAGACTTGCCCATAGAGATAGGTCATTTAGTGCATTTGAAAAAGCTTTATCTTTTGGGAAACCAACTGAGAGCATTACCAAAAGAGATTGCTACACTTAGCAACTTAGAAGAGCTTTATCTTGCTGGGAACAAACTCAGTGAATTACCAAAAGAGATAGGTGAATTGTCTGCTTTAAAACTTCTACTAGTCCAAGAGAACCAACTTACAACACTACCTTCAGAGATTGGTAAACTTGTACATCTTGAAGTCTTAGAACTTGGGAAGAACCAACTCAGAACCTTACCTAAAGAGATAGGAAAGCTTACAAATTTACATAAATTAACCCTCTGGAGAAACAAACTTACTACCTTACCCGAAGAGATAGTAGAACTCGTAAATTTAACAGAATTTGATTGTATGTATAATAAAATTGGATTGACACAGGGTGTGATGCAATGGCTGGAAGATTTACTGGCTAAAGAGTGTAGTGTCAATATATAACAGGAGAATGTATGCCTTATGAAAAGATTGATGTAGACAATATAAGAGAAATGGTACGTAGGTTTTATGCCTTGATACTCAAGGATGAGACTTTAAGTCCTTTTTTCATAAAAGCTTTAGGGGATGATTTAGAAAAAGGGAAATGGCCTGAGCATTTTCATACCCTAGATAACTTTTGGGGTTTGATGATGAGTGGACACAAAGGGTACATGGGTGATCCTTTTCCTGCCCATGCCTTCATAGGACCTCTTTACCGTGAAACATTTGAACAATGGTTAAAACTTTTTCAAGAAGTTGTAAATGAAATGTTTGTTCCCGCGCTTGCAGATAAGTTTTATAAAAAAGCAAATATCCTCGCTGAACAGTTTATGGATAATCTTGGCATCAATGATGATGAGGATGAGTAAAAGAAGTATCCTGTGACAGCTAAGCTGTGACAGGGGTGTTGTGAGAGTGAAGAGAGGGGTTTAGCCCATCTCTACTGAATCTATCTCACCTTTAAACTCTTCAATAGAGAAAGTAATTTGATTTGCTAACTCTTCAGGTGTATTTCTTCGAAGTGCTGTACTCCTCAAATAAATTTTACGTGTGGGTTGCGTGTATTCACTGATAATGTATTTCACTAAGATATAAGGATCCTTTGGACCCCCAGAGGGACAATACTCCACTTCTATGTCAGGGTCAACATTGGCATTACTTACAAGTGCTATCACTTTGTCACGTCTTACTTTCAACTCTTTTTTTATATCTTCAAGTGCTGTTGGGTCTTTCGCGAGTGCTAGAATTTTTTCTAGTTTTTCTATGACTTCCTTTTCTATCACTGTTGTTTCTGGATCCTCAATCAGTGCCACAAGTTCTTCTAGTCTGTTTTTAATTTCATTTTGCATTATAATCTCCTAAAATATATTGTTGAGCTAAATAAGAGTAACTTAGCCCATTTGGATATCATCCATCTCATCTTTAAATTCTTCAATAGCTAGTATAACATGCTTAGTGAAATCTTCAGGTGAGCTTTGCATGGCCGTGTTGCCTAAACTAACCTTACGGGTACGTGTTGTGTATTCATCTTCAATATAGGTGAGTAAAATATGTGGTTTACTTCCCACATCAGTGCCCTCGTCAAGTGAAGGGATGCAGTAGTCAACATCAACATCAAGGTCTATCATTGCAGAATTCACACGTTTTATAATGTCTTTCATTCTGGTTTTAAGTGCTTCTTGTTCTGCTGCAACTTTTTCTGGATCATCAAGAAGTCCTATAATTTTTTCCAGTTTCTCTTTAACTTCTTTATCGAGTACCACTTCATCTGGATCATTTAAAAGTGTTACAATTTCTTCTAATTTTGCTTGAATTTCTTTTCTCATAATAATTCCTTCTAAAATAATATTATTTAGGTAGGTATTGCTACCTAATATCCTAATCCCATTCTATCATAATAAAAATAAAACTATATAAAGAAATATTATGTGATTTGTCTTGATAATCGTAAACTTTTTAGTCAGAGAGATGTGAAGAGGGTGTTTGTGAAATGTTTTGGCAGGGAATCTGCCAAAATTTTAGAGCTTAGAAAGAAAAAGAAGAAGGTTATACGTTGGTTTGTGCTTTGATAACAGGGTTTTTTGCAACAGCTTCTCGAACATCTTCATTTTCATCTTTACTTAAAAGGAGTAATGTTTCAGAGGGTGTGCTAGGGTTTACCGCAACTGAAGAGCGAAGGTCTTCATCTTCGTCTTCAGAAAATCTATTGAGCACAACAATAGGTGTATTTGGATTTCCCGCAATCCAATAAAGCACAGCGAGATTGTCATCGTTGCTTAACATAAGTAAGGTTTGAACAGGTGTGTTGTTATGCTCTGCTACAAACTCACGAATAAAGCCATTTTCATCTTTACTCAACTTTACCAATGTTTCCGAAGAGGTATTGACATGTGCAGCAAGACGGGCACGTACAAACTGATTGGCATGGTCAGCTAATGTATCTAAAATCTCAGTGGATGTGTCGGGGTCTTGTACTAATGCTAATGCTTCTATATCTGTCATATCTGGAGCCTTTATCTTTTATCAATTATGCGCATTGTAGCTTGAATAGCTTAAATAGGCTTTTAAGGCTTCTTATTAAATAGGATTTTAAGTTAATCTACAATATGATGGCGCAGAAAAATCCCTAAAGGAAAACGACAGATGGAACCAAGTATTGATATACGTTTTAACGTAAGCCAAGCAGACAAAGAGACGATAGAATTGCGCGTGGCAGAAAATGGATTTGATGATATCTCATCTTATGTAAAAGTCGTAGCACTCAAATCAGAAACTTTTGTGTGTAACCCTGCAGGAACAACAAGCGAAGAAGCCTCTGTGGAGATTGCATTTAAAGTCACACCCACACAAAAAACAAAACTAGACGAAAACATGAAAGAATCTGGCGCTGAAACGCTCACAGACTACTTGAATTATGTCTCCTTACATGCAGTTGTGGGGGCCGTGGTTGAAATACGTTCAACAGGCAGTTTTGATGATATGGTTGCCCGTATTATGGCGGCAAAGAAGAAGTAAGACAGCGGAGTCTGCTATTTACTTAGTAGGTTAATAGTAAGCCTAAACTTTTATATCAATAATAGTTTTTGGCTATAATAATTTTTTAAAATCTAATTTAATGGAGATGTGATGCTCATACAAGAACGAGAAGTACAACAAGTTGCAAACGAAATAATGAATATGTTACAAGAAGATGAGATTGAAGTCATTAATGAATTTCACGATGCTGTTATAGCCAAAGACATAGACAAAGTGGATGAACTCTTTAATGCACTTTTAGCGAGTATAGAAGATCGCTTTAAAACAGAAGAAGAGATGATGGAACATAGTCAATATGCGCGTTTCCAAGTACATAAAAATGACCATGATGTCATGAGAGCAAAGTTGAAAAAATTTCATCAAAGATGGGAAGTCTTAAAAGGTCCAAAAGAGTTAAAAACTTTTTTAGAAAAAGACTTTAAAAAATGGTATATTCAACATATTTCAAAATGGGATGCAGAAATGGCTAGAAGTCTTGATTCTTAATTAAGCTATAAAGGCTACAATGGCTTTTATAATTTAGCTACAGCACTTGCTGTGGCTAAAACAGATTCAAACATTAAGAGAAAAATATGACAGACACAGACGCTTTAGTTAAAGCACAAGTAAAAAAATACGAACACAATTTTGATGATGAAGAAGAGACAGCTGTCTCAAGTGAAGCACCTTTAAAAAACATCACCTTTGCCAAGGAATTAAAAGAAGCACTTTCTAAAGATTTGTTTGGACAAGACCAAGCCATTACGACTGTGGTAAACAGTATGAAAAATGATATCATGGAGAACAAAAAGGCGCCTAAAGCCACCTATCTTTTTTTAGGTTCTCCAGCGACGGGTAAAACCTACCTTGCTGAACTCATGAGCGAACATTTACCCAAATACAAAATAATGAAATTTGACATGACACAATACCACCAACAAAATGGTGGGGAACTTTATGGTTACCCTGCTGGTTGGAAAGGGTATGGTGTAGGACAGTTAACAGGTTTTGTGCACAGAAACCCTAAAGCCATCATTGTGCTTGATGCTTTTGAAAAATGTGATACCACCATTCAGAGTAACCTTCTTTCTATTTTTGAGGGCGGTAAAATGCGTGATGGATGTGGTTGGGATAAGATTACCGATGATCCTTGTAGTGAAGACCCTGACATTATCTATAGCGATGAAAATGCCAACTATATGGTTGACTTCACCGAAACACTTTTCATTATTACAACAAGTTTAGGGAAAGAACTTTATCTTGACAACCGTTTTAAAGAGCTTGTTAAACAAGACTACATTCAAGCTGAGTCTATGATTCTTGAAGCCATTAGACGAGAGAAAAAAAGAGACAGCAGAAGTGGCGGTATGCAGCAAGCCATTGTGCCAGAGTTGGTCTCTAGGTTTTCTCAAGCACATATTGTGCTCTTTAACAAACTCAATTATAACGCTTATGCCAATATTGCAAAGAAAAACTTTTTAACCTATAAAGAGGGATTTAAAACAAAATATGACTTAGTATTTGACGAAGCCAGTAACTTTCAAAACTTTTTAAAAGTACAAATTCTTAACTTTGCGCCAGAACTTGATGCCAGACGTATTAAAGACAAAGTAAGTACCACTTTCTTTAACCGTATTACCGAATACATGATGGATTCAGACCAACCAACGAAATATTTTAAAGAGATAAAAATTTCTCTTTCTAAAGCTTCTGTAAGTTACTTAACTGAGACAATCAACCCTCTCATAGAGGATGACATCCTTGTCAAAGAGCTTTTTAGAAAAAACATCACGCTTGATGTTGAAGACAGTATTTCCGATAAAGACGGGGTGATTACCTATAAAATTAAATCTTGTAAATTTAAACAAGTGACCAGAATTAAAGATTTTTCTGAAGATGGACTGGTGTTTGATATTCCAAAGATTTCTTTTGATGACATTGCCGGTCACCATAAAGCCAAACAAAGACTGCATGAAGTCATTAAGTTCTTTAAA
>CAUZVG010000036.1:0-12607 GCA_963583215.1 Campylobacterales bacterium
AGGAGTGACGCTTTTTTACTAAAGAAGTTTTTGCTGAAGCAAACCGCATTTGCTAACTTTGCTTCGTTTTTTCTAAAAAAATGAAGAGAGAAACAACACCACAGTCTGTAGAAAAAGGAAGGTTTTAAAGCAAATCAAAAATCTAAAACCAAAAAATTACCCCTTATTAAAAACCCTCTTTGACGGAGGAACTATCAGACTCTTTTGTGACACAAAATCCACCTTACTCTCTATATGAAATTTACTCCCATAAGTAAAGCGTAAACTCTGTGCATGTAACATTAAACGTGGTGCACCATGGTGGAGAAGTCTGTTTGCATCACTCTGTGTCATGTCTAAGTAGTCATTGGCAGCTTCGTAAGATGCCCCGTAAATAGGGTCTCCTAAGATAGGATGTTTCACGTGAAACAAATGAATACGTATCTGGTGAAGTCTTCCTGTGTGGGGGTAACAAGCAATCAAAGAAGCATCTAAAGCTTCATCATAGGCTAGGGGAACAAAGTCTGTATGAGACGCTTTTCCTTCATCAGAAATGTAAACTTTGTGTTTGCTTTCTTCGTAGCCACGTTGGTTGACTTTGATCTTTTCTTTGGAAGTAAAAGGCTCGGTTAGTTTGCCATCTACCCAAGCCAAATATGTTTTTTTAATACTACGGTTTTCAAACAGTCCTTTGAGATGTGTCTCCGCTTTTTTATGTTTTGAAGCAAGGAGAAGACCAGAAGTTTCCATATCTATACGGTGGGTAGAGTTTGCATTGTCCCCAGCAATGGTACGGACTTCATCTAACATGGAGTAGGGTGTAGCCATAGTGTTTGGATGCACTAAAACACCTGAAGGTTTTTCAAAAAGCATAAAGTCATTGTTTTGAAAAGTAGGGCGCAGACCTTTGCCTTTGGGAGAAAAGAAGACCATTTCAATTTCACCTTGTATTTTGGTACCCGTGTGCATCATGGATTGTCCCTCAATAATCAGGCGCCCTTTGGCAACATGCCTTTGGGCTTGGCCTTGGGTAAAATTGAGGGTACGCATGACATAGAGAAATGCAATGGTCTCTTCTTCAACAATAAATTTCTCTTTGACAAATGGCATAATATGTTTACCTCAATGTAACTGATTTTAGGGTAGAATTCTATCATAAAAATATGTACAGTACGCATGATGAATACCTTAGGTTGTTCAGTGGGTCCTATAAATTAAAGGTTCAAAATGGTTGAAAGATACGCACGAGAAGAGATGGAAAAGAATTGGACGCAACATGCAAGATATGCAGCATGGCTTGATGTTGAAAAAGCAGCGGTAAAAGCATGGGCAAAATTAGGAAAAATTCCTCAAGAAGATGCTGATAAGATTGTTAAAAATGCAAGCTTCTCAGTTGAGCGTATTGAAGAGATTGAAGCAATTACGAGACATGACTTAATCGCTTTTAATACAAGCGTAAGTGAAAGTCTTGGAGATGAGTCTAGATGGTTTCACTATGGTATGACTTCTTCTGATGCAGTGGACACGGGTGTGGCCCTTCAAATGAAAGCTTCACTAGAAATTATCATTGCAGATGTAAAGATGTTAATGGAGTCTATCAAAAAAAGAGCTTTAGAACATAAGATGACATTGATGGTTGGACGTTCACATGGTATTCATGGCGAGCCTATTACCTTTGGTTTAACCTTAGCCGTTTGGTATGATGAAATGGCACGTCACCTTACAAACTTAGAGCAGACTATGGACGTCATTGCTGTGGGTCAAATCTCTGGGGCTATGGGTAACTTTGCACATGCACCATTGGAACTTGAAGAGTATGCCATGGAAGAGTTAGGTTTAAAGTCTGAGCCTTGTTCAAACCAAGTCGTGCATAGAGACAGGTACGCAAGATTGGCAACGACATTAGCACTTCTGGCATCTAGTATCGAAAAATTTGCTGTACAAGTTAGGCATTTACAAAGAACAGAAGTGTATGAGTGTGAAGAGTATTTCGCAAAAGGTCAAAAAGGATCTTCTGCAATGCCACATAAAAGAAATCCTATCTTGACAGAGAACATTACAGGTCTTGCAAGAATGATTAGAGCGTATGCTGCTCCTGCTATGGAGAACGTAGCGTTATGGCATGAGAGAGACATCTCACACTCCTCTACAGAAAGATTTTGGTTACCAGATGCATTCATCACTTCAGACTTTATGTTGCACCGTATGAACAGCGTTATTGCTAACTTAACAGTGATGCCAGAGAACATGATGAAAAATCTTAACCTGACAGGTGGACTTGTATTTTCTCAACGTGTCTTGCTTGAGCTTCCTATCGCAGGCGTAAGCCGTGAAGATGCGTACAGAATTGTACAAAGAAATGCCATGAAGGTATGGGAAGAGATACAGCAAGGTAAATCTTCAACGAATGATAAAGGTGAGTCACTTTACCTTCAATACTTGCTTGGAGATGATGAGTTAAGAGAGTCTCTCTCTGAAAAACAAATTCGTGAATGTTTTAACTTTGAGTACTATACTAAAAACGTAGACGCTATATTTAAAAGAGTATTTAAATAAACTTTACCAGATTCCCTCTTATTTTGATTGTGGCGTTGTTTCTCTTTTCATTTTTTTAAAAAAACGAAACAAAAAATCGTCGTTCCTCTCGAATCGCTTTGCTTTCAAGGGCGTTCGGAACGACAAGGAATATTATTAATAAATGGGCTATCGCCAAATCCAAAACTACTTAAGAAAATGTCACTTTACAAAGAGATATATTTGTATAAATTAAACAAATATATACGTACATTTCCCACCCTGACGGACCCTCTTAACTATAATAAAAGATTATATATAATATCTCTGAAAATGATGTCGAAATTCAAAAACACACAAGGTAAATTTGAGTAAAATCAAATTAATAAATTAGCACTCTTAAAAGTGCCTAGATGCAAGGGATAGGGAATGATAAGAGTAGTCAAACGAAATGGTAGAGTAGAAACTTTAGATGTAAGCAAGATTCAAAAGTACACAGCTGCTTCTGTGGAAGGGCTTGTACGTGTCAGTCAGAGTGAACTAGAAGTCGATGCCAAACTACAGTTTCGTGATATGATTACTACTGAAGAGATACAGACAACCCTTATAAAAACTGCTGTTGACAAGATTGACATTGACAGACCTGACTGGACCTTTGTGGCTTCCCGTCTTTTCCTTTATGATATTTACCATAAAGTGACAGGGTTTACAGGGTACAACAACCTACGCGAACACTTTGAGCGTGGTGAAAAAGAGGGTCGTATTGTACTTGGACTAAAAGACAAGTATGACCTTGACGAACTCAATGACTACCTTCAACCAGAACGTGATTTACAGTTTACATATTTAGGTATTCGTACATTGTATGACAGATATCTTTTAAAAGACAAAGAAGGTACACCTATTGAGCTTCCACAGCAACTCTTTATGGGTGTGGCAATGTTCTTAGCTCAAAATGAATTTGATTGTCAAACATGGGCAAAAAAGTTTTATGACATCTTGTCAAAATTTGAAGTTATGGCAGCCACACCAACACTGTCAAATGCAAGAACTCCAAGACACCAACTAAGCTCTTGTTACATCGGTTCAACACCTGACAACATTGAAGGTATCTTTGATGCCTACAAAGAGATGGCACTACTGTCTAAGTTTGGTGGCGGTATCGGTTGGGACTGGTCTTTGGTTCGTGGTATGGGTTCATTTATTGATGGCCATAAACATGCAGCAGGAGGGATCGTTCCTTTTCTTAAAATTGCCAATGATGTAGCGATTGCCGTTGACCAACTAGGCACACGTAAAGGTGCCATAGCTGTTTACATAGAGCCTTGGCATGTTGACATCCGTGACTTCCTTGACTTGAAGAAAAACTCAGGAGAAGAGCGTCGTAGAGCCCATGACCTTTTCCCTGCTATTTGGTTAAATGACCTTTTCATGGCAAGAGTAGCAGCAGATGAAATGTGGACACTGTTTGATCCTTTTGAAGTAACAGAGTTGACAAGCCTTTATGGTGAAGATTTTGAGAAACGTTATATTGAACTTGAAGAGAATGACGATAAAATCACAAGAGAAAGAGTTTCAGCCAAAGGCTTATGGAAAGAGATGTTGCGTTCATACTTTGAAACAGGAAACCCTTTCCTTACATTTAAAGACACAGCCAACAGAGCAAACCCAAACAAACATGTAGGGGTTATCCGTTCGACGAACCTTTGTACAGAGATTTTCCAAAACACAGGACCAAACACTTACAAAACACAATTTACATTTGAAGATGGTTCAGTAGAAGCCTATGACGAAAATGAAATGTTAACGGTAGATAACGGGACAACCAAACCAGCCAAAAAAGTGACAGCTCTTGACAGCTTAAACGGTAAACAAATCTGGATTGTTGACAAAGAGAAAACAGATGGCGACACGGCAGTATGTAACCTGGCTTCCGTAAACCTCTCGAAAGTAAATACAGAAGAAGACTTAGCGCGTGTTGTCCCTATTGCCACACGTATGCTTGACAATGTGATTGACTTAAACTTTTATCCACTGGCAAAAGTAAAAAAGACCAATGAGAAGTCACGTTCTATTGGACTAGGTGTGATGGGTGAAGCACAGATGCTTGCTGAACAAAAAATTGAGTGGGGAAGCCATGAGCACTTTACCAAAATAGATGAAGTGATGGAGTCTTTCTCTTATCATATCATTCGTGAGTCTTCTAACTTGGCAATTGAAAAAGGTGCGTACCCAACATTTAAAGGTTCAGACTGGTCAAAAGGTATTTTCCCTATTGACAAGGCAAATGAAAATGCTTGTAAGTTGGTTGACAGAGGTGGATTGTTCGGTTACACCCATGACTGGCAAGCACTAAGAGAAAAAGTAAAAACGGATGGTATGAGAAATGGTTACTTGATGGCTATTGCACCAACCTCTTCCATCTCTATCTTGACAGGGACGACACAAGCTATTGAGCCTGTGTATAAACGTAAATGGTTTGAAGAGAACCTCTCTGGGCTTATCCCTGTGGTTGCACCAAACCTTTCAGCAGATACTTGGCAGTACTACACACCAGCCTATGACTTAGACCAAAACCTCCTCATCAAAGCAGGAGCCATTCGTCAAAAATGGTTAGACCAGGGGCAATCGTTGAACATTTTCATCACGCTTGACAAAGCTTCAGGTAAATACCTCAATGAGATTTACATGAATGCCTGGAAGTTTGGATTGAAGTCAACCTACTATCTAAGATCTCAGTCTCCTGAGTCTTCTGGAGATGTAGAAGATCGTTCACAAGAATGTGTTGGGTGTCAATAATATCTTGACGATTTAATCTCGTTCCTCAGCTCCCGCTGTGGAACTTTTATCGGACGCTAAACTACATAATTTTATTTCTATATACGTTATTGTAATGAGAAATGTACTTAAAACTTTTTCTTTTTCCCAAACTGTAATTTCCTTCTCTTCATTCCTTTTTTTCTTTGTTGATGCAACAAAAGAATAAAACGAACCCAAAAAAAGAAAATGCAAAGAGCTAGCGCTTGAAATTGGATTGAATAGTGTGAAGACGGCAAGGAGTAAATGGATTGTCTTTGAAGATTAGGGAACTATTTTCCTACAAGGATATATAAATATTGGCGATAGCCTCGTCATCATTAAAAAGAAAGGTCACTCCGAACGACCGAATAAGCGAGTAGCGATTCGAGAGGAGTGACGATTTTTTACTAAAGAAGTTTTTGCTGAAGCAAACCGCATTTGCTAACTTTGCTTCGTTTTTTTCTAAAAAAAATGACGAGAGAACCAACGCTACAGTTTGTACAGAAGGAAAGCTTCTATTCTATGTAAACTCTTGGGGGTATAGGTAAACGTACGCTAAAATAATTAATATAAGAATATTATTATTTTATGTTATACTACCTAAATTAGGGAGAGTGATATGAGTATTTTAGATGCATCCATTTTGTTTACACGCGCCAATAATTTAAGAGCACAGTTAGATTATATCTCTGGGCATAAAAATGTTGAAGGAGCAGATTTATTGGAATTCAATAATCTGATTCGGCTACTCGATAAAATATATATCTCCACCAATACCAAAGCCCACCGTATAGAATTAAAAATGTTTATTACCACACATGGTGAATACATTTACTCTAAGTTTGTAAAATTGTCAGATGAAAAGTTTGATACAGACTCTTATGTGGAAAATGAGAAGCTTACACTAAGGCTATAAAAGGGATTTGACTTCAAAATCTACATGAATAGACTCAACAGAGAAAATAAGCACTTTTAGCTCTACTTTTAACCCTCAGTATAGAAAATAAAATAAAAATGCTTATTTCGGCCTCTCACAAGAGCATATTTTGACGTAATAACTCTCTTTTTTATGCACCAGTATAAAGTTGTCTTGGTCTGGCAATCTTCGAAGTCTCATCTTTTTTAAATTCTATCCATTGCGTAATCCATCCCACAGTTCTCCCAATCACAAAAATAGGTGTAAACATAGATTTCGGTATTTTTAAAGCAGTTAAAATTATCCCCGTGTAAAAATCAATATTGGGGTAGAGGTTTCGTGAAATGAAATACTCATCATTTAAAGCTATCTCTTCTATTTTTCTAGCAATGGCCATGAGTTCCGAATCTAAGTTAAGTTCATCATGTAACTCATCTTGCAGAGCTTTGAGGATTTTGGCGCGTGGGTCAAAGTTTTTGTAAACACGGTGACCAAATCCCATCAGACGGAAATCATCATTGGGATCTTTGGCTTTTTTGATAAAGGCTTCTACTTTGTCTACTGAGCCTATAAGTTCAAGTTGTGCAATGACTGATTCATTGGCGCCGCCATGGGCGCGTCCCCAAAGGGCAGAAATCCCTGAAGAAATGGCGACATAAGGGTGCGCACCAGTCGAAGCAACTCCCCGTACTACAGTAGTGGAAGCATTTTGTTCATGGTCAGCGTGCAGGGTGAAAATGGTATCTAAAGCACGCACTTCTACATCTTTTATATCTTCATGCCTACCACAGCAAAGATGCATTTTCCCACCAGGATAAGCACGCATCATGGTAAGGAAGTTTTTTGTAAAACCTAAATCAATGTCTGGTTCTATAAAAGGGATGCCTAATGACTGCCTGTAAGCAAAGGCTGCAATCGTAGGTATTTTAGAGATGATACGGTGTGCCATTTCAAGGTAAGCCTCTTCATCTGCTATGTTGACATGTTCATCATAAAATGAGGCTAGAGCAGTGACTGCTGCAGAGAGCGTTGCCATAGGATGTGCATTATCGGGGAAGGCATCATAAAGCTTTTGTAAACCTCTATGAAGAAAGGCACGATGTCTTATTTCAAGATCAAAGCTGCTGAGCTCATGTTTGGAGGGAAGACGTTTGTTTAAGAGTAAAAAACACGTTTCCATATAGCTATGATTTTTTGCTAAGTCTTCTATGGCGATGCCGCGATAGCGAAGCTCTCCTTTCTCTCCATCTATAAAAGTAATACTAGAGGTACATGCCGCTGTTGCTGTAAACCCTGGGTCATAGGTAAACATACCGGAGTCTGTAAAAAAACTGCGTATATCGACCACATCAGGACCACGGGTACCTTTTAAAATGTCATATTCGTAACTTTCACCTGTTGCATTGTTTGTGAGGGTCATAGTGTTTTTTGGCATAATGGAAATCCTTTTGGAGTGCTATTTTAAGTTGTTTTACTATAACGTGCTAGTGTAGAATATGTGTGTATTGTTTTTTGAATTTCCTCTTTATGTGGATTGTGGTGATGTTTCTCTCCTTACTTTTCTAGAAAAGTAAGCAAAAGTCGTTGTGCCTCTCGAATCGCTTTGCTTTCAAGGGCGTTCGCCACAACAGGGATTAATTAATATGGCTAGGCTATCGCCAATGTTTAGAGATGTCTATGTATGAAATTTTTTCGGTGTGCAATTACACACCTCTGGCTATGAAGTTTCTTCTATGGATTCTGTCAAATCTTCCAGAAATTGTTTTTCATCATATTCTAGGTTTAAATGTTTCACAATCTCTTTCATGTCTCTTTCTGCGTTGCCTAAACAGGATGTTGCTCCAGGGCTAGGGGTCATGTTGAAGATGATGCCTGTGCCTGGGTTGATGGAGGCTTCTCCTAACATGAGTTTTTCTTTCTTTTTGTCTAAGACTTGAGGGCGTATCCCCCCAAAACCTTTGGCATAGGTGATATCATCCACAGAAAGGGATGGCACAATTTTTCTAGCATCTTGTACAAAAAGTTTTTTGTTAATGAAGGGAACTTCAAAGAGGAAGTTTTTAAAGACGTAGTTTCGGATGTCAGAGTCTTTCAGTAAGTCCCAAAAGATTTTAACAATGTGAAAGTCAAAATTGAGGGTTTTGAAAAAGTCTAAGTAAGTACCAGGCTTAAAACGTTCAAGTTTTGGAAGCATAAGGGCTGTAGGGCCAAAACGTGTTTTTCCTTCTGCTAAAATATCTGGGTCACCATGTAAGGCAGCAAAAGGGAGTTTATTGTTTTGTACCATGTACACTTTCCCTTTTAAAAAGAGTTCTTCAGTCATGTAAAAACTCCCTGCCATGGGTAGACAACCCATATCTTTACCATATCCCATTCTGTGGGCTAAAAAGAGTGAGTGTGCCCCTGCGTTGACCACGACGAAGTCTGCGCTAAAGGTTTCGCCATTTTTTGTCAAGATTTCAAAACTTTTATCCTCTTTTTGGAAAATATCTGTGACTTGGGTGTTGTAAAAAATATCTGTTTCTATGCTGGAACATTCTTGGTCGGAACATTTTTGGGCTTGTTCTGCCAAAGCTTCGGACATAGCACCATAGTCTACCGTGGTGTACTGGGTATTGGTTCCCATGGCTATGATGGGTTCAGGACGTACTTTTGTTTGCTCTTTGTCTGCGTAAACCACTTTAGGTTCAAGTGTTTTTAGTTTCTCAACATCCCAAAGTTCAAGGTAGGGGAAAAGTGTTTTAAATTCGTTATAGCGGTGCTCTATAAAAGCGACTTCTTTTTTACCTACGCCTAAAGCCATTTTCTGGTGCGAAAACATGATTTTTTCTTCTAAACCATACTGTAGACAAAACTTTTCAACCATCTTTGCTGTACGTTTGGTGATTTTGGCTTTTTCAAGGGTATAGTTTGTTTCAATGTCCCCAATGTGGATGGTTTGTGAATTGGAAGTACCTTTAGAGTTTAGGGTGGCTAGGGCTTCGTATTTTTCAAGAAGACCTATGGATTTGACAGAGGTATATTTGGCCAATTCGTAAAAAAGTGCCGTACCTGAGATACCGCCCCCTACAATGAGCACTTCATAATGTTTGTTTTTCATGCTTGGAGCTCCGAAGCTAAATTTTTGGCAATGGTTTTATAGTTTTTGACGTCTAAAAGTCTCTCTTGGCCTTTAATACCAATGTTTGCGACTTCCTCTTTGCTTAAGGCAATGAGCGCTTCAATTTTCTCTTGTATTTTGTCCACTTCAAAAGCAGAAAACCAAGCATCTTTTCCATCGCTAAAAACAGATGAAACATGAGCTCCTTGCGTCATTAAGCAAGGCACAGCAGAAGCGTAATAATCAAGGATTTTAACGGGTGTGGAAGTGTTATAGATAGGAATATCGGGTAAGAGTGCCAAGCCAATGTCTGCATGCGCAATAATGTCCAATAACTCGTCTTTATTTTTAGCTGTACGTATGTCTATTTTACTTTGAAGTTCTGGGTAACGTGCTACTAAAGTCTCTGCTTGTTTAGGCTCTTTTGTTGCAATAATAAGTCTCCATTTTGGACTTTTTACTTGTCTAAAAGCATCTAAGACCGTTTCAAATTCTCTTGTTTTATCAAAAGTGCCTTCATAACAAAATCTTTTTTCATCTTCTTTATGTTGTACGTTCGGGTGTAAGACTTCTGGGTCAATACCGGGAGGGCAGAGGATGGTTTTAGTCTTTACATTGGGAAAAAACTCCTCTTTCATTTTTTCTGAGGTGGGTAAAAAGAAGTCACAGGTATTGATGATGTTACTTTTATTCTTAGAGCTAAAGGTATGGGTAAGGGTGTGCATAAAGTGGGATTTTTTGTGTAGTTTGTCGTAGCGCATTTTAATGACTTTTTTGGGAAAAGAGAAGCGAAAAGCAGTTTTGTATCCATAATAGTCTTTCTCTTTGAGTACTTGTTTCATGATGTTGATGTCATTACGTACCATAACAAAGTCATAAGAGGCAAGGTCTACCTCATGTGAAGAGAGTTCAGAGAGTAAGGCATTTTGATAGCGTGAAGGCACAATGAATCGCTGGCCATCTTTGCACTCAAAGTCAGACTTAAAGTCAGAAAAATAAACAATGTCTACAAACATATGTTCTTTCATATAACGTTCAAAAAGTGGGGCAATGAAGTTATGGGAGCTGTATTCATCTTGGTCAGTAATATAGAGTAATTTTTTCATTTAGGTACCTTATCCCAATTTATATGCATATATTATAGTATGTAGAGATAAATCTTCAACCCGAATTCACACATAGTACACAAATCTTTGTTAGAATAGCAGTATGAAAGCACAAAAGAGGCTCCTCCCTCCCCTTTCCTCTTTGACTTTCTAGATAACTTTTCATTTGTTTTGAGTTCCCTATCGAGACTGTTTATTTTCAAATCCCTTTTTTGAAAAGTTATCTATATCCACATCCATTTTTTCCAATCTAAACATCAGCCAATAAGTGTATAATATTTTAAAATTATGAATCGAAAGTTAAAAAAATGGAACGTAAAAAGATATATAACCCAGAATCAAAAGAAAAAACATCTGAACGAAAAATATTTGGTGGAGACCCTACCGGAATTTTTGAGCTTAATGACATCAAATACCAATGGGCATATAACCTTTGGGAAATGATGCTGAACAACTCTTGGTACCCTAAAGAAGTCGATATGACAAGAGATGTCAATGACTACAAGCACCTCACCTCTGCAGAAAAAGATGCTTATGACAAAGTGTTGGCACAACTCATTTTTATGGATTCATTACAAACGAACAACATTATTGACAACCTTAACCCTTTTATTACTGCTCCTGAAGTAAACCTTGTTTTGGTAAGACAAGCTTTTGAAGAAGCTTTACACTCACAAAGTTATGCGGTAATGGTTGACAGTATTTCGACAAACTCTAAAGAGATTTATGAGCTTTGGAGAACAGATATGAAGCTCAAAACAAAAAATGATGCTATTGCTAGAGTGTATGAAGACCTTTCAGAAAACCCTACAGACACGAACATCGTTAAAGCAATGTTTGCCAACCAAATTTTGGAAGGGATATACTTCTACTCTGGTTTTGCTTACCTGTACACCTTGGCACGTTCAGACAAAATGTTGGGGACGGCACAAATGATTCGTTTTATCCAAAGAGATGAAGTGACACACCTTTTACTTTTTCAAAACATGATTAACACAACCAAAAAAGAGAGACCAGAACTTTTTACCAAAGAGCTTGAAGAGGATGTCTATCAAATGTTTAGAGATGCGGTAAAGCTTGAGTCTGAATGGGGTGCTTACATTACACAAGGGCAAATTCTTGGTCTTACAAATGAAATTATTGAGCAGTACATTAAATATCTTGCAGACACAAGATTGAACGCAGTAGGTATGGATAAACTTTATAATGTGGAGCATCCTATTAAGTGGGTGGATAACTTCTCTAAGTTTAATGACCAGAAAACCAACTTCTTTGAAGGAAATGTAACCAATTATTCAAAAGGAAGTTTGGATTTAGACGACTTTTAGGACGCGTAATGTTTCAAAAACCTAAAACTTTGGAAGTTATTACCCTACAGCTTCCCACTCATAAGCGTTATCAGGAGAATCTTGATAAGCTTTTGGAAACCCTGAAAAACCATCAAAAAAAACAGCTTATCCTTGCCCCTGAAGTCTTTTTAACAGGGCTGGACTATGAACACTTGATTACGGCTGCAAAGTTTTCTGCCAAAGCCTTAAAAACGCTGAAAAAAGAGGTGGGCGAGCAAGTGCTTGTACTCACACTTATCTTAGAAGATGGCGACAATTTTGTCAATCAGGCAGTTGTCATTCATAAACACAAAATCATCCATACCCAAGAGAAAGTAAAACTCTTTAAACTAGGAGATGAAGACCTTTACTTTAAAGCAGGGAAGAAGAAAAAGATTAAACCTTTTGAAATTGAAGGGATCACTTATGCTTTGCTGATCTGTTTTGAACTACGATTTAAAGAGTTATGGAAACAAGTGGAGGGTGCAGATGTGGTGTTAGTGCCTGTACGCTGGGGGAAGGCACGTAAAACACACTTGGAAATACTCTCTAGGGCTTTGGCAGTGATGAATCAGTGTTATGTCATGGTCTCTAACTCTTCGGACGAGGATATGGCTTCTTCTTCAGCGATTATCTCCCCCACTGGAGCAGAAACAATGAACGATAAGCAAGAAGCAATAGAAGCTACTATAGACTTCCGAGAGATAAAAAAGATGCGCCGTTACATTATAATGGATGCGTAAATCTTAGAGCAATACGTTGCGAGAGCTTCCTGCTGAAGGAAACTTAGCGTTCGCGTAAGATGGAAAGGCTTTGCCTTGAAATCGGTATAATAATAAGAAAATGAGAGAATGATGAACATAAA
>CAUZVG010000037.1:0-12563 GCA_963583215.1 Campylobacterales bacterium
GGCACAGTTTTTGCAGTCATTGAAAGTATGTCTGGGGTATTGTATTATGCACGGGCTTATATAGATGTACTCTGTTTACCCTGTATGGCACAAGGGAAATAAGGTCACCTCTAATAACCCTATACATTCATAATGGGTTTTGCAAATGTGAGATTTTGCAAGAGACTTTCAAGTCCTAGCCAAAGCTAAGATGAAGTAAGTATCTTGTGAAAGATTGCGTTTGCAAAGCCCACCCTTCGGGCATCACTAGCTTTCGCCCATGCGTTGTTACTCTTTTTTGACTTAGCTATGGCTAGGACTTCAAAAGAGTGCCTAGCCTAGACAAAAGCTAGTGATGCTATGAACGTATAGAGTTATTAGAGGTGACCTAAGCTATACTACTCTATAAGAAAAACAAGAGAAAGATTAAGGGCTAGAAAATGGGGGATAAAAAATGACAAATATTGTAATCACAGGATGTTCTACGGGTATAGGTTTGGCAACGGCTAAATATCTGCAAGACAAGTTTGTAAAGGTCTACCCCACTGCACGTAAACAAAAAGATGTAGAGATGCTTAAGTCTTTAGGCTTTGAAAATGCTATGTATTTAGATGTCACCAAGCCTGAGAGCATACAGTATGTGATAGAAGCTGTGCGTAAACAAGATGGTACCCTTGATGTCTGGTTTAACAATGCAGGGTTTGGTCAAGCAGGTGCAGTGGAAGACATAAGTACAAAAGTACTCAAAGAGCAGTTTGAAACCAATGTTTTAGGTTTACATGAGTGTACCATTCAAGTCATCCCTGTGATGCGTGCACAAGGTTATGGAAAAATCATACAGCACTCTTCTGTGCTTGGTATTGTCTCTTTATTTGGAAGGGGGGCATACAATGCAAGTAAATATGCCATTGAAGGTTTAACCGATACCCTAAGACTCGAACTAAAAGATACAGGCATTTATCCTGTACTCCTTAACACGGGGCCTATTACTTCTGATTTTCGTAAAACTGCCATGAAAAAGCTTCAACAAAATGTAGACATTGAAAACTCGGTTCACCGTTTAGTCTATAAAAAAAGTCTAGAGGGAAAGCATAAAAAAGTACCTTTTAACGAAGAAGCCACGTCTGTAGCAGCCGTGATACATAGAATTATTTTAGCTGATAAACCAAAACCACGTTATTATATTACCACAGCCACTTACATCTTGGGTTATCTCAAAAGGCTTTTAAGTACTTCTTTACTTGACAAAGTCCTGCATAAACTTGGATAAGATTTGCTATAATCTCAAAAATCATACTAGGGTTTTCTTACCCTAACACATAGGACAAAAAATGGATAAAATTAAAATAGGTGTAATTACCACAAGTGACAGAGCATCTCAAGGGATTTATGAAGATATTTCTGGTGTTGCCATTATGGATACAATGAAAGAGTACTTGTTAAACGAGTGTGAATACGTTTATAGATGTATTCCTGATGAACAACCGTTGATTGAAACCACCCTCATAGAGCTTTCTCGTGATGAAAACTGTGACATTGTTGTAACCACAGGGGGTACAGGACCCTCAGCTAGAGATGTAACCACTGAAGCTACGGAGAATGTTTGTCAAAAACTGCTTCCTGGTTTTGGAGAGCAGATGAGGGCGGTGAGTCTTAAGTTTGTACCTACAGCCATTCTTTCACGTCAAACAGCAGGTATTTGTAATGGAACACTCATCATCAACCTTCCTGGTAAACCAAAGTCAATTAGAGAGTGTTTAGATGCGGTTTTCCCTGCTGTACCTTACTGTATAGACTTGATTGGTGGGGCTTTTATGGAAGCAAACCCTGATGTGATTAAAATTTTTAGACCCAAAGCAAAGTAGTAGGATATTAAATAATATGAATATAGATTTTATAGAGAGTAAAGTAAATGAGATTATTAAAGAACTTGAAAAAGAAGTCATGACTGTACTTATGGATGAAGGATTAGACAGAAAACAGACCAATCTTCGCATGAAACCACTAACTTCTACCAAGAAAATACTCACCAATGCGCTAGAGAGCATTAAAATGGTCGAGAAATTGGGAAACGAAAGTCTAGAATAATTTAAATATTTTATCAGTTTAATTGACAGTAATACCTAGTTTTTATCTAAATAAGTAATAAAGTGGGGATTTTAGCCCTTTTTTCTACTGACCTTAACTTTCAATATACTATACTTATACAGATTTTGCATTTTGTATTTTGCATGTAAGGAAAAATAATGAAAACAATAAAAACTATATTGAGTACGGCTGTTGCGCTTACACTCTTGACATCTGCTGCTTTAGCCAATGAAGATAAACGTGCTTGGGGATATACAGGACATGATACACCAGAAACTTGGGGTGCACTTTCACCTAAGTACCATGCTTGTAGTGATGGATTAAACCAATCACCTATTAACATCACACACTCTATTGTAGATTCGCATCACTTACCTTTAAACCTAGACTATAAAAAAGGTTCCAATGAAGTGATTAACAATGGTCATACCATTCAAGTTAATGTCGATGCTGGTGATAGACTGGTACTTGATGGCTTAACGTTTGAACTTAAACAGTTTCACTTTCATTCACCAAGCGAAAACCACATTAACGGGAAAGCATTTCCTTTAGAGATGCACTTTGTACACTTAGATAAAAAAGGTGACATTGCTGTGGTTTCTGTGATGTTTGAAGAGGGTACTGAGAATGCTGACTTGGCTAAAATTTGGAAAGTGATGCCTAAAAAAGTTGGAGGAAAAAGCCCTTTAAAAGTAGCAGACATTGCAGCAAACCTCATACCTGAGAAACAACACTACTATAGATTTAATGGATCACTTACAACACCACCTTGTACTGAGGGTGTAAGATGGGTGGTTTTAGAAAAGACACTGACTGTGTCTAAAGCACAGATTGAAGCATTCCAAGATGTGATGCAAAACCCAAACAACAGACCTATTCAACCACTTGATGCGAGAATCATCATAGAAGAATAATCCTCTTTTAGACTACTACTTTCGGGTAGTAGTCATGCCTGCTCCTAGCCAGTTTTGCATACCTCCACGGTACCAGCTTATCTTCTCTGCTGGATAGCCAAGCGCTAAAAGCGCTTTAATCATTGCCACAGACTGTGAACACCAAGGTCCATTACAAAAGATAGTCAGTGTTTTGGCTTTTTTAAAGTTATAGCTCTTGTCCTCATCCATCGTCACGCCTAAAATCGACAATGCAGTGTCAAACTCAAACTCAAAAGCATCTTTCTCTTTTAAATGATGAAAAGGGATATGAATCGCACCTGGTATGGTTCTATAGTTAAACCAAGACTCTTTACGACCGTCTATGAGTAAAAGTGACGTATCTTTTTGCATATGTTTCATGAAAGCTAAGACTTCTAGTTCTCCATAGGTATCGATATCTTCATGAAGTTGTACAGGGAGTAGATGTCCTGTGGTATGTACATAGGTAGATTTACAGGCTTCAGGCACCTTTGCATTGGCATAATTGCCTGTCCAAACCATGTCGTTGTTAATAGGTACGTTTTTACAAACCTCAGGAATCTCTCTTTTAACAAGGATATGAGAAACTTTACCTTGGGCATCCGTCATTTTGACATTAACGCCAGTGTATTCGAGGCCTTTATCTGCTCCAAAGGCCAATAAGGTGATAAATAGGGGGATAATAATTAATTTTTTTAACATAATAGATCCTTTATTCTTCATCATAACATAAACAGACAAAGAATAAAAGACAAAAGATGTCCTCTTTAAGCCAAACTAGACGTTACTGGCTACTTTGTAGGTAGGATCATCTTCTTCATAGGTACAAAATGGACCGGCTGAATGTAAGGTTTTTTTACAATCTTCAGAGAGGTGTCTCAAGGTGAGTTTTTTACCTGCTTGTTTGTATTTGTCAGTTACTCCATCAATGGCTTCTGCACCAGAACTGTCCATGACACGTGCATTCTTAAAGTCAATGACTACTTCTGAAGGGTCATTCTTTACATCAAACTGTTCATTAAAAGAGGTAACTGAACCAAAGAAGAGTGGACCTTCAAGTTCATAGACTTTTCTTCCATACTTGTCTTTTGTAAGACGTGCATGAATTTTGGCATGTTCCCAAGCAAAGACAAGCGCTGAGATGATAATACCTGCTATCACAGCCACAGCTAAGTCTTCAAGCACTGTAATGATGGTGACTACTACCAATACAAAAGCATCTGCCTTAGGCATATGTTTGATACGTTGAAGTGAAGAGAATTCAAAGGTACCAATACTTACCATAAACATGATCCCTACAAGTACAGCTACAGGAATGGCTGCAATGACATCTGAAAAGCTCACTACCAAGATGATGAGAAGCACTGCTGCAGTAAACGATGAGAGACGCCCTAAGCCACCCGAAGTGAAGTTAATGACTGATTGACCAATCATCGCACACCCTGCCATACCACCAAAAAGTCCAGAAGTAGTGTTTCCTAAACCTAGCGCTATACACTCTTTGTTTCCTGAACCACGTTTACCACCCATTTCATCGAGTACTGAAAGTGTAAGTAAAGACTCAATGAGCCCAACCAGTGCCACAATGAGTGCTACTGGTAAAATGATGGCCATAGACTGCATGCTAAAGAGTTCAGCCAGAGGCAGAACAAAAGAGGGCATAGAAACATTTGAAAGGTTAGCTAAATCACCTACCGTTTTGGTTTCAACCTGACCAAAGTAAACCACTAATGTCACAAGAACAATCGCCACAAGCCCTGCTGGTACAGCCTTAGATAGCTTAGGCAGAAACTGCATGGTTGCCATGGTAATCACAATAATGATATACATCATGTAGTTTTCTGAAAAAGAAGCTTGAACAATATCGAGCCAGTGACCTTCATATTGTGCTATGTTACTAGGAGAGAGAAAGGTGAGTTGTGCCAAGGCAATCACTATGGCCAAACCATTCACGAAACCAAAGAGTGCTGGTTGTGGGACTAAACGGATAAACTTACCCATTTTCATAAGCCCTATAGCCAGTTGTATGAGTCCGGCAATGATGGAGGTAAGCAAGATGTAGTTGAGTATCATCATGGAGAGTGCCTCAGCATCCAGTGTAGGGTAAAGTCCTTTAACAGAGAGACCAAGACCCACAAAAACCACAGCCACAGAACCTGTAGCCCCTGAAATCATACCTGGTTTACCACCCATCAGTGCGGTAATAAGCCCAATAATAAATGCGCCATAAAGACCCACCATAGGGGAAACCCCTGCAATAAATGAAAAAGCAATCGCTTCAGGTACCAGTGCAACGGCTACCAATGCCCCTGAAAGTACATCATTTTTAATGTTTTGTTTTGAATAGTTTTGAATGTTAAACAAGCGTGTTCCTTACGGTGATCTCTAATATATGCACGGAATTTTACCATAATTCTTTGAGAGCAAGCGCAGCGTTACTGCACTTTATTACTAATGTAAATTGCCCAAGGTATTTGTACGATGTAGGCAAACATGATGGGCAGTAACATTGAAACACCAAAGGTGCTCACAGAGAAGGTTGAAATAACCAAGGCAAGGGTGATGTATCGTGTGACAGAGTGCCAAAATGCTGCTTTTTCTTGAGGGTTGTCTAAGTTATAGATAAACATTGAAAGGAGAAAAACCAATAAGTAAAAGACAAATACCGCAGCAAAAGCAATAGGGAAGAACTCTGGGTTAAAGTCCCATACCTCTTCAATCAGTGCTTGAGAACTTTGCAAACCAAAAAGGTAAAATAAAATAATAAAAAGGCTGATGTTGGAAATGACTTTTTTATATTTACTTATCACTGTCTTCAGTGGTCCTATCAAAAGTATTACACGACTTGTAATAAAGGGAATGACAATTAAGAGGGTCACTACTTCTTTGGTAAAACGACTAATGCTTATTTCCGAAGAGTAAGACAAATCAAAATAGCTTGAAGCATAACCTGCAAAGATATGTAACATAAATAAAGAGAGAGAAATACCTAGTAAATTAATAAACAGCAGTAAAAAACCAAAGGAGTTGTCTGCATTTGAACGGTTAATCCAATGCATCACCATCCCACCACCACTTAACACTGAAAGTAAAAAAAGACCAGATAAAATACCAAAATCACCCGTCATAAATCCTAGTCCTATAGCAATGGCTGGCAGAAGAAGATAATTGACCAAGAGGCCTTTAAGCATGATAGCCTTGTATGTCCAAATGAGTTTTATGTCATTCATTTTAAACTCAAACAGTGAAGGCATAATGAGGGCTAACCCTGCAAAAAGACAAATGTTTGTTGAAAAGATGAAGCCATCGGTGTAAGTCCCATAAGTAAATCCTAAAATAGTCCCAAGTATGACTATGGCTATAAGTTGCATCTTTTCTCCTTTAAACTTTAGTTTTTCTCTTTGTCTTTCAGTACCATCACTGAAGCAGTGAGTCCGAATCTTAGTTTTACATTTTCAGGCAAAGTATCCAATTTTATTCTGACAGGTATTCTTTGAGCCAATCTGATCCATTGAAAGACAGGTTTTACTGAAGGAAGCAGGTTGTTTCCAGGGTTTCCATCTGAATGTGCAATTCCCCATCCTATAGACTCAACTTTACCTGAAAGAGGGGTGTCTAGGTAGGCTAAAAGAGTAACTCTTGCGTCATCTCCAACATTCACTTTTGGAATGGCATCTTCTCTAAAAAAGCCAAAGACCCAGTAAGCATTTTCATCTACTAGCGCTAAAATTGGTTTATTTGCAGACGCTTGTGAACCAATTTGGAAGTTTATGTTAGAGACGTAACCATCCACTGCAGCATACACTTTAGTGAAAGAGAGGTTAAGCTTAGCTGTATTGACCGCTTCAACTGAAGAGTCAATGTCTGCTAATGATTTGTAGTAGTTGGTTTCGTTTCTTACCAAATCTTTTTGAGAGACAGCCCCTTTGTCTTTTTTATAAATATTTGTCACACGATCGTACTCAATTTTGGTACCTTTGGCTGCTTCACGGGTGCGCTGTAGTCTGGCTTCGGCTTGGTTGAGTTTAATCTGATACGGTGAAGGGTCAATTTCAAATAAAAGATCTTTTGTATTCACGTGTTGATTGTCTACAATATGGATTTTAATAACCATACCATTAACACGTGGCGTAACTTGTATCACCTGTGTACGTACCTGTCCATCGCGGGTCCATGGGTTGTCTATATATGCTTGGTATTTGTTATATGCAAACCATACAGCAATACCTACAATGGCAAGCGTAAGTAGTATTTTTATTATTTTCTTCATATTTAACCTTTAAAATTTAATCCAAAATGCATCAATGGCCACCACATAAAGTGCCACAAGTGCAATAAACACGTAAGCAGGGGCTGCAAGATAACGTGTAAGTTTGAGTTTGTTTAGTAACAACACTGTAAAAAGTGCTGCTAAAAATGCAAGTAAAGCAACCAATATCAAAGGTGAATAATAGACATCACCAAGAGAGAGTTCATGGGGAAAAGGGTTTTTCATTGTTTTATCTCCTGCATTATTCCATCCCCTCAGGTAAGCGTGTCATCTCCGGATCTAAATATTTACCCCAGTCTACACGTTTTTTCATTTTTTTAGCCGTCTCTTCAGAGAGGTAAGAATGACCTTTAGAGATTTGCCATCCTCCACCTAATGCTTTGTAGAGTAAAACGGCTTGTGTTGCTAAATTCCCCTGTATGCTTGCATATCTATCTTGGGTGGAAGTCAGTTTTTCAACGGTAGTTAAAAGACGCTGATAAGATACCAATCCATCATTGTACTGAATCACGGAAATATTAAAGGCACGTACAGTTGCATCCACAGCTTTTCTGTTTTCTACTTGCTGTTTTCTAGTTAAGATATAACCACTCAATGCGTCTGAGACTTCTGCTACTGCTGAGAGTACTTGTTTGTTATAGTTAACCAAAGACTCTTCAAACACAGCATCCTGCAAACGGATCTGGTTTTTGATACGCCCATACTGTAAAATATTCCAAGAGAATGCCGGTCCTACTGTCACACCTAAAGCATCTGAGCCCGAAAGCCATGAACCCGAAGCATTGTGACTGTTGTAACCTATGTTTCCAAATAGTGAAAAGCTAGGATAAAGTTCTGCAATCGTTGAACCTATCAATGCATTGTTAGATCGGACACGATACTCAGCTACTTTAAGGTCTGGTCTACGGGTAATGAGGTCTGCATCAATTTTATTATAAGGGTTGAGATGTGCTTGTGGAATCATAGCAACGTTAAGAAGATCTGAGCTACTGTCTTTGAGTTGGAGTATGCCGTCTTTCTCTTTACCTATATATTTAGCACTGCTATCACGCTGTCTTTTAGAGCCGGAGGCTAAAAGCTGATTGATATCTTTTTCACCAGTTGCAAGTAAAAGGGCCAGGGCATTACGCGCTTTAATACGTGAAAGCTCAATACCTGGAATGGCTGAGCGTGTGTTGTAGAGTTGTGAACGTGACTGTTGCATGTCTAGTTCAGAGACATTTCCTGAGTTAAACTGTATCTCTGTCATGCGTGTCACACGCTCCTGAATGCGCACGTTTCGTCTTGCGTACGCCAAACGTTCTTCTGCCGTTCTATAATTGATGTAATTACGTGCCACTTCAGCGATGACGGAAACCATAATGTCATTATAAGAAGCAATACTAGCATAAAGGTTCGCTTGGGAAGACTCTACGCCTCTTGCGTATTTACCCCAAATGTCAAGTTCCCAGCCTATGTCGAAGTTGAGTCCTGCAGTAGCGATGTCAGATGCATTGGTATGTGAAGAGCTTGCAGATCCAGAGAGAGTCTGTGCCTGAGGGAAGAGAAGGCCTTCAGAGATGCCATACACTGCGCGTGCCTGCGCAATACGAAGTCCCGCACTTTTAATGTCAAGGTTTTGCGCATACGTTCTTTGCACTAAAGTGTTTAGAGTAGGGTCATGGAAGGTTTTCCACCATTGTGCAATGGCTTTGTTGTCACGTTTGGCAGTATGTTGCCACTTTTCTGGTATGGGAGGTTGTCCTACACCCATAAAGTCCGGTCCAAGCTTCACACACCCACTCAACATCACTAAAGTAAGTGCGCTGAGTCCTAGTTTTGGTAATTGTTTAATCATTTTTCCCTTGTCCTTTTAAAATCTACTCGTCTCTAATGTCTTAAAGTCTATCTGTTCCATAATCTTTTGACAGGTAAAGAGTGAAAGCCATACATTTCTACGCAAAGAGATACTTTCATAAAACACAACCATATCTTCTTCACTGTAAGTATTGTAGTTAATTCCCCGTAGAAAGGTTTTTAATTTTTCTTCAATTTTGGCCACTATCGCTGCTTCATCTCTCCAAATAGGATCAACCTCATGCACTGCTTTTCCTTCAGCATACTCAGCCAAAAGGTTTACCAAGTTTACTTCACTTTTTTCGTCTCTAAATGCTTTAAGTAAAGGATTGTCCATAGTCTTCATGTCTCGTTGGTGCATCATTTCTAAGAGGTAAACAAAGGTTTCACTCTCTTTTGTAAACTCTTGAAGCAATGTTTTATCGATAGTATCGAAGTACTTTTCATCTATTTTACTTGCCCAAAGTTGCATCTTTTTTACGGTAGGAAGAAGATGTATCATACTGTATTTTTCTCTTAACCCACCCATGAACGTAGCTTGATTAGTATGTATGTTGTTAGATCTTTCTAAAAGTATTTTAGAAAGTGTAAAAAATCTTTTTTTCATCACTAAAAAAAGATGTTCTGGCTTGGTAGAAAAAGGCACATAATAAAAGAGTAAAAGTAAAAACAAAAAAGCATAAAACATAAATAAAATAATGAGAAAAACATCAAAATTGTAAGCCATAGTGTTGTTAATACCTAAAGTCATACTTCCAAGCAGAAAGAAAATAGCCAACATTGGGTTAATAAAATAAAAGCCAATAAAAGCATAGATAAAAATAAAAAGTCCCAATTCCCAAGCATAATGGAGTTGGGGCAGTACAAAGATATACATTAAAGTCGCAAAAATAAAAGAGAAGGTAAAAATGATAATCAGTAAAGAGGGCTTTAACGGAGAGTAGGTGGTTAATATACTTAAAGCAGTAGCTAAAACCACAATCATAAAGCCTCCAGGAGGATTAACCGTAATCCAAAGTATGGTTGCTGCCCAAAAGACCATAAAGGTAATCAAAGAGCCTTTTAAGTCTTCCATATCAAACCATAAGAAAGAAGATGGTTTAGATATTTTCGTTAAGGTAAAGAGTGTGGGTAGAGGGCTAATGAGACTGTTGAGTTTTTCTGCAAGTCTGCAAAGATCCTCATGAAGTTGAGACATATCTGAAACAGTTGAAGAGAGCTCTGCACGTTCCAAAGTAGAAAGTGTTTCCATCTTTTCCAAATGGTAGTCATAGGCTATACTTTTAGGAATAGTAATCTCTTTTTGTTCACTCCATGCTAAAGGTATAGTATCTAACAGGTCCACAATTTCACGGTCAATATTTTTGTAATTACTCACATAGTCTGACATGTTTTCAGCATAAGAGGTTTTATCGTGGTATGAGAGCAGGGTAAGAAGTTCGGCAATCTTTTTATAGCTGTGTACAATGTCATACCATTGTGTTGTTGAGAAGTTCATTGCCATAGAAGTACTGTCTGTATCTATGATAGAGGTACCCAAAAGCTGTTCTTGTGTAATCATCTTTTGATGTTGGGTCTTACGTTCTTCTTCGTTCGCATCTCTAAGTGTATACATTTGGCTTTGTAAATGAGACAGAGCCAAAGCATTTTCTACGCTGCTATCTTTAATGTTGACAGGCCAAAGGAAAACACCCACAAAAGTATAGACCATAATACCAAAAATGGTCATATAGGTTTTGTCTATACCAAAAATAAATACATCATCCACTTCACCATTTTGAAACATCATAAGTAGAGTAACAGCACTCAACATAAAAACAGTCATATCCCCTTTATATGCCCGTGCCAAATAGAGAAAAAAGACCGCTACTAAAGAAACAACAACAAGGTAAACTTCTCTGTCTTGAGGGAAGAGGCCTATGAGTAACATACCAATAGCTGCCCCAATGACGGTCCCTGCAACACGCATAGCACCTTTCATGACAGAATCACCCACGGCACCCATTGCTGCGATGAGCATCACAGTAGTAGCTGCAGTACTGGCTTGTTCCCAACCTTGAGAAAAAGGTATAAGGTACGCCAATGCCATACTAAGAGAAGCTTTTATGGCGTATTTTAATTTATCCGAAAGGGTGAAAGAGAGTAGCGTATCTATGATTTGAATCAGCGTTTTTTTACGCTCTTTTCTAGCAGTCTGCAATTACTTACCTTTTTTCTTTTCTTGATTTGCTGTTAAATGCAAAGACAATAAACTTGAAACAATGATTGCCATATAGAAAACACCTATGATCGCTTCCATGTAAACAAAGAACTCTGCAATATGATTGGTAGGAAGTATGTCACCGTATCCCAAAGTAGTAAGCGTTACAAAAGAGTAATAAGCCACACGGGAAAAACCTTGTTGCCAGTTCGATGCTTCAATACCAGAAAAAGATTGAGGATCCATGGCAAGAAGAAGCAGATAAATCACTGCCCAAATGAGACCTAGTAAAATATAGAGTGTTAACGAACCGATGATTTTATTGGCATCAATATCACCCACAAAAAGTACTTGTTTGGCTGCAATGATAAAAACACGTATAAAGAAAACCAGTAAAAGCACTAAAATAAAGTAAATAGTGGCTTGATGTGGGAAAAGTTTAGCAAGAATGGTTAAGAGTACAAAAGAGATGATGATTGTATAGGCTGTCACTTTCCATGTAGCGTCAGTATGCAGACTTTTAAGACTCACAAGGAGCATTGAAAGTATTATAAAAGAAAAGATATCGTCACCTATAGTTCCTGGGAATTCTACAAGAACTGCTGCAGAAAAGAGTAAGACGATGAGAGAGAAAAAAAGATAAACAAAGTTATTTTGTTTAGTAAGTTGTTTCATATATTTTCCATTATAATAATTTCTTGGTTAAAGGAAAGCTTGAGGGCTTTCCTTTGTGTTGTTAAGCTTCTACAGTCTCAGATTCTTCTTCTACTTCAGCGATCCAAAGTCCAAAAAGTTTATAGGCTAAAGCAAAGACAACTGCACCAATAAAGAGTCCAATCATCCCCATAAGCATCATCCCGCCAATGGCACCAATAAGGATAACAAGCATAGGTATATCAACACCTCTTCCCATAAGCATTGGTTTCAATACACCATCACTTGCCCCTACAAGAAGCATATAAACGGCAAAGACAATTTCAGCTGTACCTGAACCTTGAGAAAATACATAAGCAATCATTGGTGCAATTACAAGTAGCGCAGGTACTTGGATAATTGTCAAAAACATAATAATTACACCCCATACAATGGCTAAAGGTATACCCATAAGTACCATACCAATAAGTGCAAAAAATGCTTGTATAATAGCCACACCGAGTACACCCATAACCACTGAACGAACGGTTAAAGCAGAAAGGTTTGCCCACTCTTCACCTTTGTCACCTACAATACGACGTAAAATTTTCTGATAGAGTTTGACAGAACCTTCAGATCCAAT
>CAUZVG010000038.1:0-12370 GCA_963583215.1 Campylobacterales bacterium
TCGTAGAGTTTCAAGTCTAGAAAGATCTTAAAGTCAGGGTTAATGGCTTTAAGTCCTATGATAAAGTCTTTACCATCACGGATGTAAGCACGAAACCCTACTTTCATCCACACATCATAGTTTTTAAGTGACTCTGCAAGTGCTAAGTTTTCTTTGGCTGAAGGTAAATCAAGTGCGACACATAGTTCCATAAATAGCCCTTTTCGTTGGTGTTAAATAATTTTTGTAAGTGTGTTAAATAATTATTGGTATAATACCTAAATTTCAATAACTAAGGACTAAACACATGTTTGGAAAAGAATCAAAAAGATACGACATCGCTCAAGATGTTATGGATACATACCAATACGCTAAATTTGACACATCAAAAGGAACAATCTGGGCTAAACTTTACCCAACTGAAGCTCCTAACACAGTTGCAAACTTTGCACACTTAGCCAACGAAGGTTTTTACGACAACTTGGCATTCCACAGAGTAATCGAAGGATTTATGGCACAAGGTGGTTGTCCACATTCAAAAGACAATCCTTCAATGGCTGGAACAGGTGGACCAGACTGGCAGATTGACTGTGAGACTGACACAAGTACTGAGCCACATAGAAGAGGAACACTTTCTATGGCACATGCTGGACCAAACACAGGTGGAAGCCAGTTCTTCATCACTTTTGCTCCAACACCTCACTTAGATGGTGTACATACAGTATTTGGTGCTATTGAAGAGTCTGACACAGATTCATTTATGGTACTTGACACTATTGAACAAGGTGATGATATTAAATCTATTAAGATTGTAGCTTCAAGATAAGCTTTTGTTCCCATCTGTCTAGATGGGAATAACACCGTAGGATTGGCTTTAGCCGACCATCTATTAATTTTGATATTATTGGTCGGCTAAAGCCAACCCTACAAATGTAAAACGATCCCATAAAAAGGACACACATGTTTGGATATTACAGAGTTGCAGCAGCTGTCAACAAAACTGTTGTAGCAAACCCAGAAAAGAATGCTGAAGAAATTTTAACCCTCATTACTGAAGCCTATGAAAAAGAGGTTTCTGTTGTTGTATTTCCTGAGCTTACACTCACAGGATACACTGCCTCTGATCTTTTTTTAAACCAAACACTTCTTACTTCTCAAAATGAATCTTTACAAACTATCTTAAGCCATACAAAAAAAATAAATACCATTGCGATCATTGGATTAGCACTTTTTGAGGCAGATAGACTCTATAACTGTGCCCTTGTCATACAAAATGGAAAAATGTTAGGCCTTGTGCCTAAGTCATACTTGCCTAACAAAAAAGAGTTTTACGAGAAACGTCAGTTTACTACGGGGCGTGACATTACCCGAACAAGCACAGAACTTTTAGACGAAGAGGTACCTTTTGGTGTAGATTTGCTTTTTACAGACAAAGCGGACATGACTTTTGGAGTAGAAATTTGTGAAGACCTTTGGGCAGTGACTCCTCCTTCTAACCACATGGCAAGTAATGGTGCAAACTTACTTTTTAACCTCTCAGCCAGTAACGAACTCATAGGGAAACATGAGTACCGTGAAGAGTTGGTACGTACACAAAGTGCGCGTTGTATGGCTGCGTATGTTTATGCTTCGGCAGGGGTTGGTGAGAGTACTACAGATACAGTCTATGGTGGACATGCCATCATCTCTGAATATGGCTCTACACTCATTCAAAATGAGCGTTTTCTCATGCAAAGTAATCTCATCACTGCAGATGTAGACTTAGAACGTTTACGCTGGCTTAGACTCAATGAATCATCTTATGGTGACGCAAGACGTAAAAAGACCAGGGTCATCAAGGTAGGCAGGCTTCCAAGTATGTCTAAGATCATACGTAACATTAACCCACACCCTTTTGTACCTTCACAGAACGCAGACAAAAAGCATAGATGTGATGAGATAGTACACATTCAAGCCCATGGACTCATAAAACGTATGAACCATGCTCACATACAAAAGGCTGTGATAGGCATTTCTGGTGGGTTAGACTCGACCCTTGCCCTACTCTCTACCCATAAAGCCTTTGAAATCATGGAATGGGATGTTAAAAATATCATTGCCGTGACTATGCCAGGTTTTGGAACAACTTCACGTACAAAGTCAAATGCCGTACAACTCTGTGAAGCTTTAGCTGTCACACTCAAAACGGTTGACATAACCGAACTTTCTCTCAAAGAGTTTGAAGCCATAGAACACGACAAAGACGAACACTCTGTCACTTATGAAAATGTACAAGCACGTGCGAGAACGAGTATACTCATGAACATGGCAAACAAAGAAGGTGGTCTTGTCATTGGTACAGGTGACCTAAGTGAGATAGCCCTAGGTTGGTCTACCTACAATGGTGACCATATGAGTATGTACGCGCTCAACTCAAGCATACCAAAGACACTTATAAAGTATGTCATTGGGTACTACAAGTCAAATGAGTCTATTGCAGACATCATTGATGACATCTTAGACACCCCCATAAGCCCAGAACTACTCCCGCATGTAGGTGATGAAATAGTCCAAGAGACAGAAAGCATTGTAGGACCTTATGAACTGCACGACTTCTTCTTGTACCATTTCATTAAGTATGGTGCTAAACCTTCGAAGATTTTACACTTAGCCACATTGGCCTTCGATACAAAGTATGATGAAGCAGAGATTAAAAAATGCTTACAACTCTTTTTACGCCGTTTCTTCAGCCAACAGTTTAAACGTTCTTGTATGCCAGACGGTCCAAAAGTGGGAACCATTTCTTTAAGTCCAAGAGCAGATTGGAAAATGGCTTCTGATGTAGATGTAGAAATTTGGTTGAAGGACTTAGCATAATGCTGAACCAACCATTAAAACACTTTATATCAACCATGCTTCAAGGCTTTTTCTGGCTTTTACCTATTGTTGCTATTATGATTATTATCTCTTGGCTCTATGGTAAAGTTACCATGATGCTTGGGTCTATCTTTCATACTATAGGTTTTATACCCACAGAACATAAATTTTTATGGGGACTATTGGCCATTTTTGTCATTTTGATGATTTTCTATGTGTTAGGGTGGCTAGTAAAGACAAAACTAGTCAATCTTCTTGAGTATCTTTTTTCTAAAATCCCAGGTTATGGCACACTAAAAGGACTCGTAGGTATATTTAACTCTTCAAAAGAGGGTACGAACCAAGTGCTGGTTGTTGCCATTAAGGGTTTTACCTCTGACGGGTACAACATAGGACTCATGTACTCACAAAAAGAAAGCATTATAAAGGGACACTATACTGTAACCCTCTCTATGTCTCCCATTCCCAATGGTGGATTTATGTTTGAAGTGCCTAAAGAAAACATTTACATCATAGAAGATGCCACATTTGACAACAACTTACAATACTTACTCTCTATGGGAGTACGCAGTTTTACGGAGATCTTAGGGAAAGACCCTATAGATTTAAACGATCTTTTGAGCTTGGAAAAGTGGCTTGATAATGCGGGAAAAATACCTATAATATAAAGTAAATTATGATTATTTTTAAATATTTATTTTCACCTAAGCTTATAATTCAGAAAATAGGGTACAATGTCTTTGATGAAAGATGAGTTTCGAGTTCATCTCTCGTGTGTTAAGTGTCACTGGACTTCAAAGTTCGACTGCTAGACCCCGAAAGACTTCTCTCTGATTTTGATTCCACTTAAGCTTAAGTGTAAATATTTACCCAAAGGTACGAAAAAATGGCAACATTAGTAAACGGAACTGTTAAATGGTTCAACGACGAAAAAGGTTACGGATTTATCCAACAAGAGAATGGTGGGGACGATGTATTCGTACATTTCCGTCAAGTAAACAACGACAACGGTGGGCGTGTAACGCTTAACGAAGGTCAAGCAGTAACATTCGAAGTTGGTGAAGGTCAAAAAGGCCCACAAGCTGAGAACGTAACTCCTTGTTAGTCTAGGAAAAATGGGCTTAGCCCATTTTCCCTTCTAACACCGAGTCAACTTTTATAGTTGACTCACAAAACACTCCCCCTCTTTAATACTTCACTTTTATATCTTTATCATAAGACAATTCAAACAATACTTCTATTTTTCTACTTTCATTCGCTGCTAAAGTGATTGGCATTTCTATCTCACCATTTTTTAACATTGTATACTTCACTTTTTTCTTAGAAGTTATACTTAAAAGTTTTGATGTTATTTCTGTTGTACTCGACGTTGGTATACGCTCAACAATGGTTAACGTTTTTATTTTGTTCGATTTATTGGTCAACGTTAAAGTAAAACCATCTTTTTTACGCGCAGTTCCACCAAAAATACCTGTTTCACGTTCTCGTTGTACTATTGCTTCACGTTCTATTTGTATATCATCATCTACTTTCGTATAAATATCATAACTTTTCTCTCTATACTCACCTATGGCTTTTTCGTTAATGACCTCAGAACCAGTTAGCACTTTCCAACGATTATCATCTATTTGGTACTTAGGCGTAAAGGAACAGACTTCAAAGGCAGAAGCATTGGCATAAGGATAAGCTTTTATTTCACACTCTAAGGCTGTTTTCCAAGTCAGTACCTTTACATCTAGAGGCACACCAGAAGAAGGCAAAGTAAGATTGTTTATTTTGTACTCTCTTGCATCTTCATACGTTGCTACAGGTTCAACCAAAGGTGCCTCGACTGCACTCTCCATAGACATTGACATCATAGGCAGAGAGTCTTCTTCAAATAACCTTCTAGATTTTGATTTTGCCATTCTTTTGGGACGTGGCACATACTTTGAAACAATCCATGGAGAAAAATGTATAGGTTGTACATACTGTTTGGCAGAGCGATAATAAAAGTTTGCTACATCTGCTTGTATGTCGACACCTGAAGCGTTTGTAATGTGCAAGTATTGTGTCACAGAAATGACTTTCTCTTCAATGTTCGCTTCATAAGAAGTAGAAAAGGAAACTTGCCCATAAGGCAATGCAAGTTCTAAGTTTTTAGCACAAGACTTTGCACTCTCTTTGGCTTCTTCTGAAGGTGCTTGTTTAGAAAAAAGCATTTTTTCTTGTTGTAATTTCTTACTTAAATAAAGTTTCTTCTTTGCCAACGTTGCCTCTTCTTTACCTAAAAGTTTTGCAGAGGCTATCCACGTTTTGGCATTGATGCTTTTGGGTTGTGGTAGGGAAATAAACTGTTCTAACACTTTTGTATTGGCAGTGACAACGTTTAAAGTCTCTTTGGTACTCTCTGCCGTACTAAGTACTTGACAAAGTCTAGAGGAAGTTGGGCAGTTTAACATAGGTACAAGAGAAAGTGTACTTCCATCACATTTGGCATCTACATTTTGGGTAAAACCTATAAAGTTTATTTGAGGGGTGTAGGTATAAAAGCTGTAGTCTTGGTACACAGCGAGTGAAGAGGCATAGCCAAGTGTGCCTGTAAAAAAAAGTGTTAACGCAGGTTTTGTAAGTCGCATAATCATCCTTTGTATTATATAGAATGATTATATCTTATTATTGGACTTCTTTTTTACATTTTTCAAGATACATACTGTTTTTCACTTTTAAGTAATCATAAATAGCTTCTACTTCTTCATTGGTAAGGTAATAACGTGGCATGATTTTGTGGTATTTCTTCACTGAGAGTATCATACTTTTAAGGTTGTCTTGGCGAATGTCTGAGCCTTCAAGTCTCTGTTTTCCATTCTCATCTTCGTACGCCACTATCAGCCTACCCTCACCACTTTCACCATGACACTGTGCACAAGATACACCCCGAGGATTTTCATACAACATTTGACCATACTCATAGTGAGAAATGAAATCTTCCTCAGCAGTCAAAAGTAAAGGAAATAGTAGCCATAAAAATTTCATACTAACATCACCTTTGCTGCAAGTTGAACCCTCTGATTATCCTAGACATTCACAACATCTCTAGCTTTTGTCTAGGTTAGGTGGGCTTTGCAAACGCAATCTTGCACAAGATATTTACTTCATCTTAGCTATGGCTAGGACTTGAAAATCTCTTGCACAATCTTACATTTGCAAAACCCATTGTGAAAGTCTAATATAATCAGAGGGTTCAATTATTTATTTTTTGATATAATACCAAAAAAAAATATAAGGGCACTCTATGCAACTTATTGATGGTAAAGCTTTAGCTGGAAAAGTACAAGCAACTGTTGCTTCTGAAGTTGAAGCACTCAAACAAGAGAAGAACATTGTCCCGGGTCTTGCGGTCATACTTATTGGTGATGACCCTGCTTCTCATGCCTATGTTAAAATGAAAGCAAAAGCCTGTGAAAAAGTAGGATTTTACTCTATTACACACAACATGCCAGATGCTATTAGTCAAGATGAGATTATTGCAACCATTGAAATGATGAACAATAACCCCCGTATTGATGGGATTTTGGTGCAACTGCCTTTACCAAGTCATGTCGATACAAACAAAATTCTTGAAGTCATCGACCCTAAAAAAGATGTCGATGGCTTCCATGCTTATAACGTAGGACGTTTAGTCGCTAACTTAGATACTTTTGTTGCCTGTACACCACTGGGTGTCATGAAAATGTTTGAAGAGTACAACATTGACTTAAAAGGAAAAGATGTCTGTGTGGTGGGTGCTTCTAACATTGTAGGTAAACCTATGGCTTCTTTACTTCTCAATGCAGAAGCCACCGTCACCATTACACATATCCATACCAAAGACTTAAAAGCACATACTTCTAAAGCGGACATCATCGTTGTAGGTGTGGGTGTACCAGGACTCATCAAAGCAGATATGGTTAAAGAGGGTGCGATAGTCATAGACATCGGCATTAACCGTATAGCAGATGGTTCTCTAGTTGGAGATGTTGACTTCAAAAATGTAAGCCCTAAATGTTCTTACATCACACCTGTTCCTGGAGGCGTTGGTCCGATGACCATTGCTATGCTTCTTTCAAACACATTAAAGTCAGCAAAGGCAAGAGTATAATGGAAAAGTTTAAAAAGTTTTTATTTGCCTCTTCACGTTTTGCCTCTTCATGGACAGGTACCATCATTATTGTACTTTTTCTCATTTTCTTTGTGGCACAGTCTTTTGTCATCCCTTCAGGGTCTATGAAAAGAACCCAACTTATAGGTGACTTCCTTTTTGCAAAGAAATATTCATACGGTATCCCAATACCACACTTGCCATGGATAGAAGTACCTCTTTTACCAGACTTTAACGACAATGGTCACCTCATAGAAGGCCCAAGACCCCAAAGAGAAGACATTGTCATCTTCCGTTACCCTAAAAATAACAAAATACACTACGTTAAACGTTGTGTCGCTGTGGGTGGAGATGAACTACTCTACGCAGATAAACAATTACTGATTCATTTTCATGAAGGTGACGCGTATATCAAAGAAAAGTACTCAGAAGACAGAATTGTCAAACTTTATGACAAACTTTGGGTAGTTAATCCCTACATGGACAAATATCCAGGTATTCAATACACACCAGAAGGTCACACTGGCTTTGAGTATATGACACTTGCTTACAACTACAACAAAGAAGTAGACATGTCTTTAAGACGTTTAGACATCCTTGGACAAGCAGAGACACATTTCTTTTACAAAAAAGTTGAACCTGATCACTTCTATATGATTGGTGACAACCGTGATAACTCTAATGACAGCCGTTTTTGGGGTTCTGTACCTTACAAACTTATTGTGGGACAGCCATGGCTTGTCTATATGAGCATAGAGTTCCGTTCATATGACCAAGTATTTAACGGTACAGGTGGCGGAAAAGACCACGATAAGTTACATCGTATCTGTCCAAACATGGACATAAGTTCTCAAGCCTGTGAAACACTCTGGGACAAACAACAGTACACTGTACGTTGGGGACGTGTAGGAAGACGTATCAAGGCTATACAAGTTGAAGCCCCTATCGAATAAAGTAAAATAAAAAGGAAAACGATGTCAAAGAAATTTTATATTGCAACAGACCATGCAGGATATCCACTTAAAGCGTACGTGAAAGATTTTGTTCAAGAGTTAGGACATGAGATTATTGACCTTGGACCAGACTCAGCAGACCGTGTAGACTACCCAGACTTCGCCAGAAAATGTGCCCAAGCAGTCTTAGAAGATGAAGGAAGCTTTGGCATCCTCATTTGTGGTACAGGCATAGGCATAAGCATTTCAGCCAACAAAGTACCAGGTATCAGAGCAGGACTTTGCCACGATACCTACACAGCAAAACTCACTCGAATGCACAACGATGCAAACATCTTATGTTTTGGTGAACGTGTGGTAGGAAAAGGTGTCATAGAAGACATGATAGAAGTTTTCGCCAACACTGAGTTTGAAGGTGGAAGACACGCTGGACGCGTAGCCAAAATAGAAGGCTGTGCATTGGGAAGTGACATAAACTAAGAACTTTAACTCGTTCCCATCGTCCCCGATGGGAATACATATCCTAACTCAATAAAATAAATCCAAGATCACAAAATAACTAACGTATCGACTTCTAAATAAAATATATTCATATGAGATAAAGATTTTGCTAGTATGATACATTTATGTACGCGTTCCCATCGGGGACGATGGGAACAAGAAAGATCATCAAAAATACAGGAGAGTCACATGATAGAAATTGCAGGCATTGACCACCTTGTACTTAGAACCACAAAACTACAAGAGATGTTGAACTTTTATTGTAAAGTATTGAATTGTGACATTGAACGAGAGACAAACAAAGAGATGGGTTTAACGCAGTTACGTGCGGGGGATGCCCTCATTGACCTTGTTTCTGTGGAGAGTGAATTGGGCAGAAAAGGTGGTGCGGCACCTACAAAAACAGGCAATAACTTAGACCATTTTTGTCTTCAGTTAAAAAGCATCTCAGAAGCTAAAATTCTAGAACACTTGAAGCAACATGGCATACAAGTAGGAAAGTTTGAAAACCGCTATGGTGCACAAGGAATGGGAAGGTCTATTTATATTGAAGATCCTGAAGGAAATACTGTAGAATTACGCTCAGAAATAGTCTAAAAGAGGATTAGTAATGATAAGTACCCTACTCTCCATACTCTTTGTTTATGTTTTCATTATGCTTGGCTATATGGCAAAACGTATCTTTAAAGAAGAGATGAATACAAAAACACTGACACTGATGTCAGTTTATTTTCTACAGCCCTTTGTGACTGTGTGGGGTTTTTCTACTGCTAAATTGCATGTTGAGCATGTGTATGTGCCTCTTCTTTATCTTGCTATTATTTTATCTTTGCTTGTTCCAAGTATCCTCATAGCTAGACTAATATTTCAAAATATTAAAGACAGAGCTATCTTCAGTATCGCTGGATTTGTGGGAAATACTGGCAATATAGGCATCCCTTTAGGCATAGCGCTCTTTGGAGAATCTTCGGTAATCTATACGACACTGATAAATATTGCCAATGTCTTTGTGGTCTACATCATTGGCGTGTATATCTATTCACGTGGTTCTTTTAGCATAAAAGACTCTCTTTTTAATATTGTCAAAATACCTATTATTCCCGCTTCTTTTATTGCTATATTGATTAATATCAATGATATACAGCTTACGCATGAGATCAAAGAGTTTTTAAAAATGGGCGCTTACGCAGGGATAGTGTTACAACTTTTTTTACTTGGTACCTTTCTGCAAGGCATACGCATAAGAGAGTTACATCCAAAACTTTTTATAGGTACCATAAGCCAAAAGTTCATCCTCATTCCTTTGGCCACAGCCCTGATACTCTCCTTTACAGACTTGTCACTCTTTGTGCAAGGAATCATATTGATGGAGATGATGGTACCTTTGGCGGTGGCAAACATTAACCTAGCTTCTTTGTATGATTGTAAACCTAAAGATGTGACGGCACTTATACTTTTGAGTACCTTGCTATTTATACCCTTGCTTTTTGTTCTCTCATACATCATAAATCACTACTATTTGTGATAAAATATCATAATACGTTTTAGGAGTATTTATGTCTAAAAAAACCCTTATCATTGGTGCTGGTGGTGTTGGAAATGTGGTTGCTTTTAAGTGTGCTATGAATGTAGATACATTTGGAGAGATAACACTTGCAAGCCGTACTGTGCGTAAATGTGATGCTATCGCTGCCAATGTAAAAGAAAAAGTAGGTATTCATATAGCTACTGCTAAAGTCGATGCAGACTCTGTTCCTGAGCTTGTTGAACTTATAGAACGTCTACATGCAGACATCGTCATCAACGTTGCACTACCCTACCAAGATCTTACCATCATGGATGCCTGTACACAAACTGGTGTAGACTACCTAGACACAGCGAACTATGAACACCCAGACACTGCAAAGTTTGAGTATAAAGAGCAGTGGGAACGAGACGGGCAGTTTAAATATGCAGAGATCATGGGACTTTTAGGTTCAGGTTTTGACCCTGGGGTGACCAATATCTTTTGTGCCTACGCCCAAAAGCACTATTTTGATGAGATACACACTATAGATATACTTGACTGTAATGCAGGTGATCATGGTTACCCTTTTGCAACTAACTTTAACCCTGAGATAAACCTTCGTGAAGTCTCTGCAAAAGGGCGCTACTGGGAACAAGGGAAATGGATAGAAACTGACCCTATGGAGATCAAACAAGTATGGGATTATCCTGAAGTTGGACCAAAAGACTCTTACCTTCTCTACCATGAAGAGATGGAATCTTTAGTCAAACACATTAAAGGTCTTAAGCGTATCCGTTTCTTTATGACTTTTGGTGAGTCCTATCTTACTCATATGAAGTGTTTAGAAAATGTCGGAATGCTCGGCATCAAAGAAGTCGAACATAAAGGCATGAAGATTGTGCCTATGGAGTTTTTGGCTACTCTTCTTCCTGACCCTGCTTCTTTGGGACCACGCACTAAAGGCAAAACCAACATTGGAATTTTTGCCAAAGGTATAAAAGATGGAAAAGAAAAAACGGTATACATTTACCAAATCACAGACCATGAAAGTTGTTACGCAGAAGTACTCAGCCAAGGTGTAAGTTACACCACTGGTGTACCTGCGATGATAGGTGCAAAATTGATGTTAGAAGGCAAATGGCAAGCCAAAGGAGTGTACAACATGGAAGAGTTTGACCCAGACCCTTTTATGGAGGAACTTATGACACAAGGATTGCCGTGGAAAGTCATGGAACTAGAAGCCAATGAAACACGAGAAATAAAGTAGCCCATGGACTTTTTACTCAAAAAGTTTGTCTCCATGTTCCTTATGCCTTTACCTTTAGGCGTTGGACTCATTTTACTGGCTCTTTTTTTTCTTTATAGAAACAAATTAGCCAAAGCAAAGTTTACACTTTTACTCTCTGTGCTTTGGATTTTTCTCATCTCTTACCCACCCCTTGTCAATACACTTTTGTCAACACTAGAATCACAAAACCCTACCCTGCACACCACAGCAAAGAACATTTCATACATTTATGTTTTAGGGGGAGGACACCACAGCGATACAAGCCGTCCCATCACTTCACAAGTTGTAGAAGTCTCAGTTGTCAGACTGAATGAAGGCATACGTCTCTACCGACAACTTCAGGGACAAGCCAAAATCATCGTCTCAGGTTACACAGGCCTGTATGACCCAAATGAACATGCACAGATGCAGAAAAAATTGGCTCTCTCACTTGGGGTACCAGAAAATGATCTTATTTTACATTTGGGGACAAAAGACACAGAAGAAGAGGCACAGGCAGGTAAAGATTTGCTTAGGTCAAAACCTTTTATATTGGTTACCTCTGCTTCGCACATGACAAGGGCTTTAAAGTTTTTTCAAGCTGAAGGATTAAACCCTATACCCGCACCAACAAACCATCTTTCATACACGAAATACCCAGACTATACTGACTTCTTTTCTGCAAGTGCACTTCGAAAATCACACATCCTTTGGCATGAGTACTTAGGTCTCATTTGGCAAAAGTTAAAGGGGATATAATGCAATTACCATCTACAGATTTTTTGGGTTTTCCTAAAGAGGGTTTAGACTTTCTCTCCAACATTATCATAAACAATTCCAAGGAGTGGCTTGATGCCCACAAAGAGGAGTATGAAAAGTACATTGTCACTCCTGGCAAGGCTTACGTCGAAGAGATGGGTGAACATTTACAAATACTTGTACCCCAAATCCATGCCATCCCAAAAGTAAATAAATCTCTTTTTCGCATTTACCGTGATGCAAGATTTCACAGACTTGACCCCATTAAAGAGCGCATAGGCATCATCTTTTGGCAAGGTCCTATGCACCGTATGCAGTCTGCTTCATTTTACATGCATTATGACCCATTTGAAGTGTTTGTGGCTACGGGCATACGCAACTTTAAAGCACCGCTACTTGCTGCCTACAGAGCCTACATCAAAAATGAT
>CAUZVG010000039.1:0-11782 GCA_963583215.1 Campylobacterales bacterium
ATGCAGAATCTTGTAAATCATACAAATTTACAATCAATTCAAAGATACGTTCTTGATTCAGTGGTTTAAAGAGATGGTTATCAATCACATCATCCACAAAACTCTTTTTATCTGCGCGCAGTAAAGAGTTTAAAGCAATCACTTTAAAAGATTTACCCATTTTTATTTTGTTCAAATACTCCACAAGACGTACTGTAAACAAACTCTCATTCAATACGATAATATCATAAGGAGTCAAGTTAGGAATGTTACGTCTAAACTCCTCTTTGGTAATCACTGTCACATCATGTCTAAAGTAGGCAAACATTTTTTTAAGTGCAAGCGCTGCATTATAATTGTCATCCACAATAAAGACTTGTTTGGTAATCAGTGCTTTTTTTGGTAACCTGTATATAGGCTTGTTTTCTACGTCAAGCACTTTAAGTGGTAAACCTAAGGTAAAAGTACTTCCTTTTCCAATGGTACTTTCTACGGAAATATTTCCTTTCATCATGGAAATAAGTTCACTTGAAACAAAAAGTCCAAGTCCTACATAAGAACTTTGGTCTTCATCATAGTAAGGTATAAATAGGTTTTCTAATGCTTCAGTTGTAAGTCCTAAGCCCGTATCTGTGACTTTAAACTGCATCTCTATGTTTTCATCATAGGTTTCAAAAAGTGAAATTTCAAGTTTTACTTCAGAGAGGTTCGCTTGATCCATTTGGTACTCTAAAATACTCTCAAGAATTTGCCCTAAATGTAAAGAGTCTCCTACCAAGTTACGTGGTATATTCTTATCGATATCGAAAATGAGCTCTGTAGAACTACCTGCGAACTTTGAACAAATATTTCCTGACACTTCATTGAGAACGTTATTGATGTTAAACTCTTCTTCAACAATTTCAACTTTTTGAGATTTAAGTCGTAAAAAGTCAATCAAATCATTGGTCACGTCCAAAAGCCTGTTTTCGACATTGGAAAAATTCTCTTCTGTCTCTTCTAAGCTTGTTTTAGATGTATGCGTCAGTTGATGCCCCTCTTCTAAGGCCTGTTTTGCAATACTGTGTATATTTTCACTCATGGTTGTCAGTAAAATGTTTTGGTTTTTTTCCATCTCAATTTGTTTGTCCATGAGTAGCTGATGCATAAGTTGCATTTTCTTTGCATGTTGAGAAGAAAAATAAAGTATTGCCAAAGCCACAGCTGCTAGTACTACGATTCCAATCCACAAAGCAAAATTCTCATTATTGACGAGTACTTTGGCTTGCAGCACTGTTGTTAAACAAAGTGCTAACACGCCCATTCCTATTATTTTACCTTGCATGGTATTCCCTTATCTTACAATCTAATTCCTGTCCCTAGGTAATACATTCTAGCAGAGGATTTTATTTTTTATACTTATATCCAAAGATAATTTTTATAAACGTCCTTAAATGTGCCGGCATGAAACGTCTAATTTAGCTATAATAAGTCCATGAAATTAGCAAGTATAGATGTAGGACTTAAACGTATTGGTGTTGCAATTTGCCTAGATGCTTCAATTGTGCTTCCATTGGATGCCATCCTGCGTAAAAACCGTAACCAAGCAGCAAGAGATGTAAACCTCTTTTTAAAAGAGTGGGAAATAGAGAAACTCATTGTGGGACTACCAAAAGATGCCGCAAGTTCAGAAGAGATGCAAAGACGCATCGAACATTTTGTAAGTCTTCTTGAGTTAGAGATACCTATAGCCTATCAAGATGAACAAAGTTCAAGCATAGAAGCCAGAGAACTCACCAAAGGTGTCTTCCGACACAAAAAAGATGGCAAGATAGACTCCATTGCTGCAAAAATCATTTTAGAGAGATATTTAGCAAGACTCTAATTTATAACTTCTTTTTGAGTTTTTGTATACGTGCATAGGCATTGTTAATGCTCTGGACTTTAACTTCACCAGACTTCACAAGACTCACAATTGTAGAAACCAATACTTTGGTACTCTTTACCGCTCTTGGGTCAAGTTGATTGCCTATGAGTAAAATGTCATCTCCCGCATTAATGGCAAGTTTAAGTGTATTTCTAAGCCCATACTTCTTAGAAATGGCACCCATTTGTAAGTCATCTGTAATCACGACACCTTGGTACCCCAATTTTCCACGTAAGAGTTTGGTAATGGTCTTATATGAAAGACTCGCAGGGTATTTTGCATCTATCTTTTTGTTAAAGACATGCGCTACCATCACGGTATCAGCTTTGTTTTTAAGCAGTCGGTAAGGCTCAAGCTCCACCTCTTTCCAAAGGTTTGTTACATCTACAAAACCTTTATGCGTGTCACCCACAGAAGAACCGTGCCCAGGAAAGTGTTTGATGGAAGTGAGTACACCATTGCTATGCATCGCATCTATAAAGGTAGAAGCGTAAGCTGCAACAATCTTAGGATCTTTACCAAAAGAGCGTCCTAAACCATGGATCACATGGTTTTTTGGATTGATGTCCAAGTCTACGACAGGGGCTAAGTCATAGTTAATCCCCACAGAGTGAAGCTCAGCAGACATTTTTTTATACGTGCTTTTTATTTGGCTTTGATTCATTTTTACGACATCCGAAGCTTTAGGGAACTTTCCATAAAAACCATATTTACTTTTTAAACGTTGTACTTTCCCACCCTCTTGGTCAACAGCAATGAGTAACTTTCCATCAGAAGAACAGGCTTGAAGTTCTTTGGTAAGCCTTTTTAATTGACTTTTTGTTGCTATGTTTTTTGCTTGAGCTTTATTGACAGGGTTATAGTCAAAAAGGATCACTGAGCCTACATTGTATGTTTTGATGTCTTGACATATTTGAGAGTTTTGTGTCGCAGTGGTACCATGGAAACCTACCATGAGCATTTGGCCTATCTTTTTTTCCAAACTCAGTTCCGCAAACAAAGGTGACAAGGCCACCGTCCCTAAAAGTACAATACTTTTTAACATCTAGCATCCTTGATTTCTAATTTCTAATTTCTAATTTTCATTATACCCGCTATTAGTATTGAGTTAACCTTAGTATTCTATACTTTCTTTACAAGAGCATCAATCGTTAGTCTTACTCTCCTTTTTAATTGTAAGCTATATTGAAAACATTATTTTTTCCCTTCCTCCCCTCCTTTTTTCAATTGATGCTCTTTAACCCCTCTTTTGAAAAAAGTTTATGCATTACACAATTTTTACATCTTCATACTGTATAATACTTGCCATAACAATATAATAAAGGTCACAACTATGAGCAAACTACTAGCAACATTACTTATTGCGTCATTCACATTTTTTGTACAAGCAAAAGAGGAGGCAAAGTTTCCTCTAATGTCTATGACAGATACACAAGGAAAAACCTATAAAGTACAGGCTACAGAACAAGGTCTAGTTATCAAAGGGCTAGAAGGTAAAGTAGTATTTTTAGAATTCTTTGGACATCAATGTCCTCCATGTTTGGCTTCCATGCCTCACCTTATTGACTTACAAAAAAAGCATAAAAAAGACTTCGCCATTGTTTCTATTGAAGTACAGGGTCTGAACAATAAAGATCTCATAGGCTTTGCAAAAGAAAAAGGCTTAAACTATATTGTCATTTCAGAAGAAAAAGCAGCAGAGGTTGTTACCTACATCCAACAAAGAGCACAATGGCAAGGAAGTATCCCATTTTTAGTCGCCCTAGACCCACAAGGTGATGTACAGTACGTACAAGCAGGTATGCTCCCAGAAGAGACTCTTGAAGACCTTATAGGGCAACTTAAAAAACTTAAAAAGTAAACATTTACGTTTCTAATCTAACCATACCATTGTGTATGGTTAGTAAGCCTTCTAACTCCGCTTCAAATACCCTCTCTCCAAACTTTTCAACCGCTTCATCAAAAGTCGGTGACTTTTGACAAAAGTAAAAGAAATCATCTTTTGCTACTTCACTTTTCACCGCTTGACCAAAACGTGCAGCAAAATGCTCAATATCCAAAATGACTTTGGCTTGAGAATCAAGTAAGAGTTTTTGTGTCCCCAAACTTTCATTCATTCTATGAGGGAGTACCCATATCTCTTTTCCCATCTTTTGTGCAAATGCTACAGAACGCATAGACCCAGAGTCTAAGTCTGCTTCAGCCACAATAAGTATGTCTCCCAAAGCCACCACAATTTCATTTCTCACTACAAAAGACCAAGCCATGGCACGAAAGCCATCATTAAATTGACTGAGCATCAAACCTGAGTTTTCTATGGCACGTATCATGTTTTGATTGACGGCAGGGTAACGTATGTCTAAACCATTGGCAACTACAGCAATCGTATTGTCAGCCCCTGCCCCTTCATGGGCGATAGCATCCACACCCATCGCTGCCCCACTGACTACACAAACCCCTCTTTTACTTAGAGCTTGTGCCAATCTATAGGTAGTCTGTTGTGTATATAGCGAGGGCCTACGTGTCCCCACTATGGAAACTTTAGGACGATGTAATAAAGAGAGATTTCCCTTATAAAAAAGTTCAGCTGGGTATTTTTTCATAGTATCCAATGCCATGACATGTTCGCTAACTGAAGGACTCATCTCTTGCCTTTTTTATTTATGGTAACAGAGAAATGAAATTATTTTTAAAAATCTTTCAAATTGTCATACTTTGGAAAAAAGTGTGATAATTTAAATTGTACCTTGATCAAAGGGAAGAAATGCCCTTGGGGCACATATTTTCACATAGCAATATGTTCAGCAAGTTCATTATTCTAGCGATACAAAGTATCGATATAGACCAACTCCACTTCTTTTAAAATCTCAGAAGCAGATAAAAGCGCTTGCATCGTCATATGATGTGGGTGCCCTATGGCAATGGCATGCCCTCTTTTTTTAGCCAAAAGTACTGCTTTTTTTAACTGTTCATGAATGGCTTTGACATTGTGTTCATTATCTATAAAAATATCTCTAGCAATATATCTATCTCCAAACTCAGAAGCAATTTGAGGGACTTTAGTGCTTCCAATGGTACGGCTGTCTACAAAAATAAAATCCTCTTCACGTAACGCTTCATAAAGTTTGTACATCGCAGAGTAAGAGTCTGTAAAAACTGAACCTGTGTGGTTATTGACATACCGTACTTGAGGGAAAAGTCTACGTAATTCTTTGACACATTGTACTATTTTGGCTTCAGAGTCTGAGGTAAAAAGTGTTTTGTACTGTTTGTTAAACTGTTTTGAACCTGACTGCATAGGCAAGTGAATCATGGCATGTTTTAAACCTTTAGCCAAAGTGTGTGATGTCATAGAAAGTTTTGAGGGAGGGAAAATCGCAGGTGTGAGCTTTAAAGCTGTGGCTTTTATAGCTGCCATTTGTTTGGCTTGTGAGATATCATCGATGATGATGACCAATTTGGGAAGATGATTGGATTTAATTGCAAGTGACTTTTGGACTTCTTTAGGTCTTGATACTTTTTTTTCTTTTATGACAGGACTTTGAATTTTAAGCACTTCATGTACCGTCTCTTTGGGCTGATCTTCTTTGATTTTAGATAAATCTCTTAAAAGGTCTGCACTGGTATAAAGCTTTTTAGCGTTGACATGTGCAGACTGTTCTGTCTGAACTTCATTCTGTTGCCCCAAAAAATACCCAAACACTACCAACGTAATCATCAAAAGTACAGCCAAAATAACAAAAACATTTTTTTTAAACGCAGACTTTTGTTTTTTGCGTTTTGTTTTTGCTCTTGGTTTTTTATTGTTTGGCTTTTTACTTGGTTTCTTGGAAGGTGCTTTCTTCTTTAAAGTTGGTTTTGTTTTTTTACCAGGGGTAGCCATGACTCTCACTCATTTTGAATTTGAGATATTATAGCGATTGAATTAGAAATTAGAAATTAGAATATAGGAATTTGTAGGAAAGATTTACTTAGTCTCTTGATTTTTAATCAGTTAAGAGAGTTAAGATTTTTGTTGAGTTGTATTTAGATTTGAATGCTTGGGTAAAGGAGGCTACATGTCGTAGCTGACTGCACCCATCATTCAAAGATGGATGCAAGTCGACGAAAAGATTAGTTCTCGTCCTGGTTAACGATTTTACCGGCTGAAATCCACGGCATCATTTCACGAAGAGAGTTACCAGTTTTAGTGATAAGTTTCTCTTTATCATTAGCACGTTCCGCGTTCATACGAGGGTAACCTGATTGACCTTCTAAGATGAAGTCTTTAGCAAATCTACCATCTTGGATTTCTGTTAAGATATCTCTCATTGCTTGCTTAGACTCAGCATTGATAACACGTTTACCAGAAACATAGTCACCATACTCAGCTGTGTTAGAGATAGAGTATCTCATGTCAGCAATTCCACCTTCAAACATAAGGTCAACGATAAGTTTAAGCTCATGAAGACATTCGAAGTATGCAAGTTCAGGTGCGTAACCTGCTTCTGTTAATGTTTCAAAACCAGCTTGAACCAATGATGTTACACCACCACAAAGTACTGCTTGCTCACCAAAAAGATCTGTTTCAGTTTCATCTTTGAAAGTTGTTTCAATAATAGCTGTTCTACCACCACCAATTGCTGATGCATAAGAAAGTGCTAATTCTTTTGTAGTTCCTGATGGATTTTGTCCAACAGCAATAAGGTCTGGAATACCACCACCTCTTACAAACTCAGAACGTACAGTATGACCTGGTGCTTTTGGAGCAATCATTGTAACGTTGATGTCTTTTCTTGGGTTTACTCTTCCATAGTGGATGTTAAAACCATGTCCAAATGCAATAGTAGCACCTTCTTTAAGGTTTGGCTCAATTTCATTTTCATAAATCTCTTTTTGATTTTCATCTGGAAGAAGAATCATAACAACGTCACCTTTAGCAGATGCTTCAGCCACAGTAAGTGTTTCAAAACCTTTTGCTTCAGCTTTTGCCCATGATGAACCATTTTTTCTTAGTCCTACAACTACAGTTACACCAGAATCTCTAAGGTTTTCTGCATGTGCGTGCCCTTGTGAACCGAAACCGATCATTGCTACTGTTTTAGACTTGATGATGTTGATATCACAATCTTTGTCATAATATACATTTAAACTTGACATAATTATCCTTGATAGATTAAAATTTTCGCGATTATACCAAAATTATGCTTATTAACTTAACTTTTATCTGTATTAACCTTTTATGATATAATAAATTCTAATATAATTTAAAAGTTTTAGGAGGCATAATGATCGCGTTTTTGAACGAAACTGTTTTGTGGTGGCACTGGGTCATTTTGGGGATACTCTTACTCATCGCAGAAATGAGTACAGGTACATTTTTCATGCTTGGTTTAGGAGTAGCAGCCATACTCGTAGGGATTACAGACAGTATGTTTAACACTTCCTTTACTGTGGAGCTTAGCATTTGGATGATACTCTCCATCTTAGCCATAGTTGCTTGGTTTAAATGGTTTCGAGAGCCTCCCTTGACCGACAGTGGACAGTCAAATTACAGACTGGACACACTAGGCATAGTACTTGAAGATATACAACCACACAGCAGAGGGAAAGTCACCTTCGATACACCGGTTCTGGGCAATACTTCCTGGCATGCCACAGCCAAAGTAGATATAGATAAAGACACACGTGTAAAAATCGTTCAAATCAACGGTCAACTCATAGAAGTCAAACCAATATAATTTAAGGAAGTTTCACATGGAAGCATTAAACATAGTAGTTATTTTAGTCATTGGGGTTATTGTTACTCTCTATAAAGGGATTAATATTGTTCCCCAAGGTGAAGAGTGGGTTGTGGAGAGACTTGGTAAATATGCGAAAACACTTAACCCAGGATTGAACATTATCGTTCCGTATCTTGAAAAAGTACGTCAAAAGATTAGCACTAGAGATATCATTTTAGACATACCTCAACAAGAAGTCATTACCCGAGACAATGCCGTTATTTTAACCAATGCTGTCGCCTTTATACGTGTCACGAACCCTAGAGATGCACTCTATGGCATAGAAGATTTTAAACTTGCCATACAACAACTTATTATGACAACTCTACGTTCCATTTTGGGTGAGATGACACTGGATGAAGCACTGTCTAACCGTGAAATCATAAAAAACAGACTAAAAGACCAGATAGTCGATGATGTAGCCGACTGGGGTGTCACCGTAAAATCTGTAGAGATACAAGACATCTCACCATCTGCTTCCATGCAAGACTCAATGGAAAGACAGGCAGCAGCAGAACGTGAAAGACGTGCCATTGAAACTACAGCAGAAGGTAACAAAAATGCTGCCATTTTGGAAGCTGACGGTAAACTCGCAGCCGCTGAGCGTGAAGCCAAAGCACAAATAGTCTTGGCAAATGCCTCAGCTGAAGCCATTAGAATGATATCTGACAACATTCAAGACAAAGAACTTCCAGCGATGTTTTTGCTCGGTGACCGTTACATAAATTCGCTAGAAAAAATGGCAGAAAGTCCAAACGCTAAATTTGTCATCTACCCTGCTGACCTGCAAGGGGCTATTAAAGGGATGTTGGGGAATGTGTTTAAGAAGTAAACATTGCTAAACTAATCATAATTCTATGACAAAGGAAATCAATGGAATCCAAAATACGCTCTGCCTTAATGGTTATGATGTCTGTTGGTATTACACTACTGGGAGTTACATCAACAGCATCAGCACAAATGAAAAATGTAGCCAAGTCACAGCAGTTACCAACTGAAAATGAAATGATAGTAGCCTACTATGGACGTCCCGGTATCAAGGCAATGGGTGTACTTGGCAAATACAGCCTTGACGCGATCATTCCGATCATTCAAGCAAAAGCAAATGAATATAAAAAAGCAAGTGGCAATCAAAATATTGTGCCTGGATTTGATATCGTATATGATATGGCTACTATTCATCCTGGAGGAAATAAAAATTATATCAGTACACTTTCCAGTCGAAAATTAATGCCCTATATCCATGCAGCAAATAAACATGGTTTTGCACTCTTTCTTGATCTTCAACTGGGAAAGAAGACTCCCGTACAATCTGTTAGATCTGTCCTTAAATATCTTAAATATAAAAATGTACATATAGCTATTGATCCTGAGTTTAACGTTCACGGAGTAGGCATCCGACCCGGTAAGATCATTGGTCACATTACTGGTAACCAGGTGAATCAGATGCAGGATGCAATGAGTAATTATATGAAAAAACATGGAATTAAAGAGAGAAAAATACTCCTTGTGCATATGTTCAGACACTCAATGCTTACAAATAAAAAGGATATTAAAACGTATGATAATATCAATCTTGTATTTAATCTGGATGGATTTGGATCAGCAGGCTTGAAAGTATCAATCTATAATAGCATATATACAAAAAGAATATCAAACAAAGTTGCAAGTGGATTTAAACTCTTTTTCAAACAAGACAAACCTTATTTAATGACTCCTAAACAAGTTTTGGGCTTGGAATCTGTTAATGGTGAGAGGATCAAACAAGCCCCTAAGTATATCAACTATCAATGATTTGGAACTCTGTGAAAACCTTATAAAGTTATATATTTTATAAGGTTTTTAGTAACTAACGGTAGTCTCATTAATTTTTATTCTGTCTGTCCCCATTTTTGCCAGAGGAAGAAGTTATTGAAACCTCTTATCCTCTATATCCTATGAATCCTGTCAATATTCTTCTTTCCCTCTGTGCCTCTGCGGTTCCTAAAACCTCTGCAAAGCTCCCAACAAGTAATCGATATCTTTTTCTGTATGATTGGCGGAAACCTGAAACCTGATCTCCTCATCACCCTTTGGAACCACGGGAAAGTTAAGGCCTGTGGCGAGAATGCCATTCTCAAAAAGATGCTTCACAAGTCTGGAAGTCTTTTCGGTGTCCCTTATCATAAGAGGCACAATGGGATGCTCTCCTGGGATGGTTTCATAACCGAGATCCTTTAGACCCTCTTCAAGCTGCCGGGTGAGCCTGCGAAGCTTTTCGAGTAACTTCAGCCCCCGGGGGCTGTCGAGGATATCAAGAGACTTAATGGCCGCTGCTGCTTCAGAGGGAGTAATGGGATTGGAAAAGATGTAAAAGGGGGCCGTCTCTCTCAGGTAATTAATGACGGTTTCACTGGAAACCACATAGCCGCCATTGACGCCGAGGGCCTTTCCGAGGGTTGCAATGTGGATATCGACTTTTGCACTGGTAACTTCCTCTATTCCCCGACCGGTTTTACCGAAGGCTCCAACACCGTGTGAGTCATCAACAACAGTAATGATCCCTTCTTCAAACTTTTCTTCATGTTTTTTGCAGATCCCAACGATCTCATCAAGGGGCGCATGGTCTCCCCGCATGCTGAAGATACCGTCGGTAACGACGATCATCCGTCTGCATTTACCGGAGTATCGCTTGATGGCAGCTTCAAGATCTTCCATATCAAGGTGCCTGTATACCGCTTTTTCAGCGGGGTGTGCCAGCCGGATAGCGTTGATGATACAGTTGTGGTTCAGTTCATCACTGATGACAACCGTTTCTTCCGTAATAAGCTGTGGGAGGACGCCCATAACGGCAGAATAGGCGGCGCTGAAAATCATTGCCGTTTCTCTGCCGTGGAAGGCGGCCAGTTTCTTTTCGAGTGTCACATGAGGCTCAAAGGTGCCGCTGATAAAACGAACGGCACCCGGCCCGGTACCGAATTGGTGTGATGCCTCCTCTTCTGCTTGAATGACATCTTTCTCTATTGATAAGCCAAGGTAGCTGTTGGAATTCATCTGCAGGAAGGGCTTATCGCCTTCCCCGGCAAGGTAAACCCTCGGTCCGAAACCACCTTCGGCTCCCATGATCCCGGTGATGATCTTTTCATGCCGTTTGCTGACGCCCTTTGAATCTATTGCTTCAAGCTGTTGCTTTAAAGGAATTTCAAGCTTTTCAAGTGACATTGGATACCTTCTTTCTCAACTTTTCAATCATATCCTTCGTCATCGATTCAATATCATATTCCGGCTGCCAGCCCCATTCGGCTCTTGCTGCGCTGTCATCCATTTTATGAGGCCAACTGTCGGCGATTGCCTGCCTTAGGGGGTCGACTTCGTAGGTCATGCTGAAACCGGGTAGCTCTTTTTTAATTGAAGCATATAATTGGTCCGGTGTAAAACTCATGGCCGTTATATTATAGGCATTACGGTGGGTTAGAAACCTCGCATCCGCTTCCATCAGCTCAATGGCCGCCCGAATGGCATCGGGCATATACATCATATCCAGACGAGTTCCTTCTTTCAGAAAGCATCGGTACGGTTCATTTTTTACGGCAGCATAGAAGATTTCAACGGCATAATCGGTTGTTCCACCGCCTGGCAGCATTTTATAGGAGATCAAGCCGGGGAAGCGAACTCCGCGGGCATCAACATTATACTTTTTATAGTAATAGTCGCAAAGCAGTTCACCAGCCACTTTTGTAATACCATAAAGCGTATTGGGACGCTGGAGAGTCACCTGAGGGGTGTTGTCCGGTGGTGTGGATGGCCCGAAGGCCCCGATGGAGCTGGGGAAAAAGAGAGCGCAGTGATGGTGGCGGGCAACTTCGAGAACCGTCTGGAGCCCGTTCATATTGATATGCCATGCAAGTTGGGGATTCTCTTCCGCTTTTGCCGAAAGAAGCGCTGCAAGATGATAGATGGTATTAATTCTGTACTTTTTTACAAGCGCTGAGATGGATTCGGCATCTGTCGTTTCAATGGTCTCATAGGGGCCAGAATCAATAAATTCATCTTCTGGCTTTCGACGGTGTCCCGCAGCAACGACATTGTCGCTGCCATATTTATCTCTGAGCACAGGGACGAGCTCAGAGCCAATCTGACCGGTTGCACCGGTGAC
>CAUZVG010000040.1:0-11634 GCA_963583215.1 Campylobacterales bacterium
CTTTTTTCACTCTAAAGGGCACACACTTGTGCCTTCTGCACCACTGGTACCTCTTGATGATGATGGTACACTTATGTTTGTTAATGCCGGTATGGTTCCGTTTAAAAGCATTTTTACTGGAGATGCTCCCATTCCCAACCCTCCACGTGCAGCTTCTAGCCAAACCTGTCTAAGAGCAGGGGGAAAACACAATGACCTTGATAATGTTGGGTACACAGCACGTCACCACACACTTTTTGAAATGTTGGGTAACTTCTCTTTTGGAGACTACTTTAAAGCAGAAGTAATGGCGTATGCTTGGGAGTTTCTTACTTCTGAGAAGTACCTCAATTTACCAACAGATAAACTTTGGGTTACTGTGCATGAAAATGATGATGAAGCTTATGAACTCTGGCAAAAACATGTTCCCAAAGACCGTATTGTAAAGTTTGATGACAAAGAGAACTTTTGGGCAATGGGTGACACGGGTGCTTGTGGTCCTTGTTCCGAAATTTTCTATGACCAAGGTGAAGAGCATTTCTCGGGTCCTGAAGATTATATGGGTGGAGAGGGAGATAGATTTTTAGAAATCTGGAACCTCGTGTTCATGCAGTATGACAGACAAGCAGACGGTACACTTGAGCCACTTCCTAAACCAAGCATCGATACAGGTATGGGACTTGAACGTGTGGTTGCCATTAAAGAGGGTAAATTAAACAATTATCACTCTTCACTCTTTATGCCTTTTTTGGACAAAATAGGTGAACTTGTAGGTACAAAATATGACTACGATGCAGCCAATTCTGCTTCTTACAGAGTTATAGCAGACCACTTGCGTTCGGTTTCATTTTTACTTGCTCAAGGGGTAAACTTTGACAAAGAAGGACGAGGGTATGTACTTAGACGTATTATGCGTCGTGCCATTCGTCATGGTTACTTACTGGGTCTTCGTAAGCCATTTATGTATCAGATGGTAGATATACTGGTTCAAACTATGGGTGAAGAGTATAGCTATTTACCAGAAAGAGCAGAGTCTATTAAAGTCTCTATGAAACTTGAAGAAGAGCGTTTCTTTGAAACCATTGAAGCAGGGATTAAACTTTTTAACAAAGAGTTGGAAAACACCAAAGAGCGCTTTAACGGTGAAGTAGCATTTAAACTCTATGACACTTACGGTTTCCCCCTTGACCTCACTGAAGATATGTTAAGAGAGAAAAACATTGCTTTAGACTCTGATGCCTTTACCACGGCGATGGACAAACAAAAAGCACAGTCAAAAGCAGCTTGGAAAGGTACGGGTGACGCAGCAGCAACGGGTGACTTTAAGACACTTAAAGAGACACACGGTTTAAACTCTTTTGTAGGTTACACACAAAGAGAAGTTTCAACGAAAGTGTTAGCACTTTTAGACACAGACTTTAAAGAAGTAAGTAGCATAGACGGCTATGGCTGGGCCATGCTTGCTCAAACTCCTTTTTATGCTGAGTCTGGTGGACAAGTGGGTGATGCAGGTCACTTGCTGCTTCCAAACGTGGAAAGACAAATACTTGTCTTAGACACACAAAAATTCTTAGACATGAATCTCTCTAAAGTAGAAGGAAAAATTTCTGTTGGTGACGCAGTGACAGCGAAAGTGGATGCGAACAAAGTGGAGATAGAAAAACACCACTCAGCCACACACTTGCTTCATGCAGGACTTTTTGAAATACTTGGAGACCATGTGGCACAAGCAGGTTCACTGAACGATGACAAAAGACTACGTTTTGACTTCTCCCACCCTAAAGCCATGACAGCAGAAGAGCTGGTTGAGGTGGAACGTTGGGTCAATGACAAAATCGCAGCAGGTCAAGCCGCAAAAACACAAGAACTAAACATTGATGCAGCCAGAGAACTTGGTGCAAAAGCACAGTTTGGTGAAAAGTATGGTGACAAGGTACGTGTGGTAAACATTGGGCCTTCTTCTATAGAACTTTGTGGGGGTAACCACGTGGACAACACGGCACAAATTGGTCTCTTTATGATTACCAAAGAGTCCGGTGTTTCTGCAGGGGTGAGACGTATTGAAGCGGTGTGTGGGAATGCAGCGGTTGAAGCAGTGAGAACTTTGAGAGATGAACTCTTTGATATCAAAACAGAACTTAAAAATGTGAACCCACTAGCAGGTATTACTAAGCTCAAAGAACAAGTGAAAACCCTTAAAGCAGAAGTACAAGCAGCGCAGTCTGCCACAAAAACAGAGTTGACTGCGAGTGAAATAAATGGTGCAAACGTGATTGTTGAAGAAGTGGAGTCTGGAGACATTAAAGAACTCATTGATGAAGCCAAAAACAAGTACCCAAATATGGCGATTATGCTTTTCCAGAAAAAAGGTGAAAAAGTCCTTATTGCCTGTGGTTCAAAAGAGACGGCTATTAAAGCAGGAAACTGGATCAAAGAGATTGCGCCTATTTTAGGTGGTGGTGGAGGGGGTCGTCCTGACTTCGCTCAAGCAGGTGGAAAAGATGCTTCTAAAATAGAAGAAGCTAAAGAAGCCGCTTTAAATTATGTGAAAGAGAATCTCTAATGACTGAATTATTTAGCAACAATGCACAGCTCATTGTGGTCTTACATGTCTTCTCTGCGTTTGTTTGGGTAGGAGGCATGATAGCCATGCGTATGACAGTACACCCCGTGATCGTAGCGGGTGGTGTGACTGAAAAACAAAGGTTACAATCTGACGTGATGTCTTTAATGTTAGAGCCTAAACAAAGATTGGGCATTACCTTACAAATTATGGGAAAACTCTTTAATTTGGTTTTACCTTTTATCATCATTTTATTTGCCACAGGGCTCATCATGGCCATTGCCACAGGTGGACACCATGGGGCTTTAAAAACACTTTTTCTTTCTAAAGAGATAATTTGGACCATAATGGCAGCCAATTTTACCTACATGTACATAAGACGTGCCAAAGCATGGAAGTTGTTTTCCAAAGGTGAAGTCGCTTTGGCTAAAGCACAACTGGCTTGGATTCCCAATGTACTTTTACCACTAAACATTTTCTTGGGTATCATTGCTTTATTTTTAGGTGTGAGCCTTAGAGGATACTAATGTTTGGTTCTATACCTCAATAGGTGTAGGGTCGGTTCACCGACCACAAAGCAAACATCACATCTGGTCGATAAATCGACCCTACATAGAAGGAAATTTTTGAAATATAAAGCCATTTGTCTTTGCTCATCATCAGAATCAAGAGCAGGTCTTTTAAATAAATTTGGTATTAATTTTATACAAAAATCACCAAAATATGATGAAGAACAAATCACAACAGACATCGCCAAAGACTTTGTCTACACCGCTAGCAAAGGTAAACTGGAAGCGGCTATTCGTGAATTTGGACTAGATCTGCCTTTACTCTGTGCAGACACTGTCATTGCTGCCGCAGATGGAAGCATTTTACGTAAACCCAAAAACCTAGAAGATGCCAAACGTATTTTAAAGATACAGTCGGGTTCTAGCATTTCGATTATCTCTTCTCTACACTACAAGTCAAAAAATTTGGCATTCTCCAACATTTCTGCCACACACTATCACTTTGCTGACTTTGAAGAGGAAGATTTACAAGACTACTTAGACTCTGGACTCTGGGAAGGTAAAGCTGGGGGCTGTATGGTCGAAGGCTTTTGTAAAAAGTACATTCTGACTGTAGATGGTTATGAGAGTACGGCCATGGGTTTACAGGTGGAAGTATTGTTGCCATGGATAAAGAGTTAATATGTATGAAAACGAAATAAAAGCCCTTAAAAAAGCTGGACGTTTTAGAGAACGTAAAGTGTTTTCTGATGACTTAGCAGACTTGGCTTCCAATGATTACTTGGGACTTTCACACAACAAAAAACTGTTTAAAAAAGCTGTAAAGCTTGTGACTAAATATGACACTTTATCTTCGAAAGCTTCAATGTTAGTGAACGGTTATCACCCCATTCATAAAGCGTTTGAAGAGACAATGGCTAAACAAAATGGCTTTGAAGAGGGGCTTGTGGTAGGTTCTGGCTACTTGGCCAACCTGGCACTCATGGATGCACTGGTCCGAAAAGGTGACATGCTTTTTATGGATGAAGAGTATCATGCTTCAGGGGTCATGGGTGCAGCTTTAGTCAAAGAGCGTGTGGTCACTTTTAAACACAATGATGTACAAGATTTAGCAGAAAAATTGGCGGCTTATCCGGGGAAAAGACAGATTATTGCAGTGGAGGGTGTTTACTCTATGGGTGGTGATTTGTGTGAAAAAGAAATTTTTACCTTAGCAGAGAAAAGAAAAGCCATTTTGATTGTAGATGAAGCCCACTCTGCAGGAGTTTTAGGTGAAAATCTTTTAGGTATTTTTGAGCACTACAACATTGACATCAACGAAAGACACATTAAGATGGGAACTTTAGGTAAAGCTTATGGCTCTTATGGTGCTTATATTTTAGCTTCAGCCCACATCATCTCCTTCTTGGTCAACCGTGCTAAACCCATCATTTACTCTACTGCACCTTCAGTGTTTGACACAGCTTTGGCTTTGGTCAATATGAAACATATCCGTAAAGAGGCCAGCAACTATAGAAAAAAAATCATGAAACGTCAAAAACTTGTTAAAGAGACTTTAGGATTAGTTTGTCCGAGTTTGATTGTGCCTTTGGAGATGCCTAACAATACCTCTACACAAAGTATACAACAAGCACTCATCGCGAAAGGGATCTTAGTAGGTGCCATCCGTCAGCCTACAGTTGAAAAACCAATCATGCGGCTTATTTTAAATCTTTCTGTCTCTTTGACGAAGATAAAAGAGGCTTTAGCTCTCATTGACCATAATAGGGTAAAATAAATGAAAATAGTTTTTAAGAGGTACATGGGTGTTTAACAGTTTAATAAAAGGTTCTATCATTTTAATGATGATGTTTGGTGTAGCATTAACCGCAGCATTTATCTATGCCTATGAAGAGATCTCATTGGATGCAGATAAACTCATTAACTACAAGCCTGAAATATCGTCAATCATTTATGACAGACATGGTGAAAAATTGGCCTATGTGTTTAAAAAACAACACCGTCTCTATGCACGTTACGATGATATACCAGGCTTCTTGGTTGAAGGTCTTGTTGCCATGGAAGATACACAGTTTTTTGAACATTCTGGGGTAAACCCAGATGCTATTTTAAGAGCCATTGTGAAAGACATACAAGCGGGTTCTTTTGTTGAAGGTGGGTCTACTTTAACTCAACAATTGATTAAAAATAAAATTCTCTCAAACGAAAAAAAACTTGCACGTAAAATTAAAGAAGCCATCTTGGCACTTAAAATTGAATATGAACTCTCTAAAGAAGATATTATTGAGCGTTATTTAAATGAAATTTCTTATGGAAACAATTATTTTGGTATTAAAACGGCGGCCAATGGGTATTTTCATAAAGAGATGGACGAGTTAACAAAAAAAGAGATGGCCATTTTGGTTGGACTCCCCAATGCACCTAGTTTTTACAATCCTTTACGTCATTACAAACGCGCATTAGACCGTGCAAATAATGTACTCTACCGTATGAAAAGCATAGGATGGATTACCCCAGATGACTACCTTAAAGCAGTCAAAGAGTCTCCTACAGTGCACCGTACTTCACTCACACAAAACATTGCACCAGAGATTGTCGATGAAGTTTTGAGACGATACAAAGGCAAGTTGGGAGACATTCGTACTGGTGGTTATGAGATTTACACCACCATAGACATGAAACAACAATCCATTGCGAAAGAAGCAGTAGATTATGCCTACAAAAAAGCACTCAAGAAATACAAGGAAGATGCCAAAACGTCTACCTTATCTGTGGCGTTTGTGGCAGTAGAGAGTAGTACAGGTGACATCTTGTCAATGATTGGAACCACCGATTATAAAAAGTCTGCATTTAACCGTGTGACCCAAGCCAACAGACAACCAGGCTCCTCGTTTAAACCGTTTATTTACCAAACGGCTTTAGACATGGGGTACAACCCTGCAAGCCCCTTAACTGACTTGGCAAGAACCTTTCAGTATTATTACAAAGGTAAACCAAAAATTTGGGCACCTAAAAACTATGAACATGACTTTAAAGGCTTCATCACGTTTAGAGAAGCTTTGGTGCATTCACGTAACCTTGCAACCATTAACCTTGTTTCTGACCTTGGTGTGAGCACCATACGAAAAAGGCTGGCATTTCTTGATGTGCCACACATCCCTAGAGATATGTCCATTGCTTTGGGTAACTTAGGGCTTAGTCCTCTTAAAATGGCGCAGATTTTTTCTGTGTTTGCAAACAAAGGACATATGATTGAACCAAGATTGGTTTCCAAAATTGTCTCTAAAGAGGGTGCCATTATTTATGAGACACGTCCTAAAGAGATAGAAGGTTTTACCACACCAGAACAAGCTTACCTAATGACAGATGTTCTCATGGATGTAGTCAAGCGTGGAACGGGGCGAAATGCACAAGTTAAAGGCATTGAACTTGCTGGAAAGACGGGAACCACCAACAATAACATTGATGCATGGTTTTGTGGTTACTCACCTACCATTGAAACCATTGTATGGTTTGGTAGAGACAACAACAAACCTATTGGTAGAGGGGCAACAGGTGGGGCAATAGCAGCACCAGCTTTTGCTTACTATTATAGAAAACTCTTAGAACTTTACCCTGAGACTAAACGTAAATTTGATGTGCCTGAGGGTGTATTTGAAGGTGTCTATGACGGGAAGAAAGAATTTTATACGGAACAGTCACCTTTACCAAAAGAAAAGACAAAACCTAGAGATCCATACATGGATGAACTTATGTATGAGACAGAGATTTTAGAAGACATTGACCCCGATGAAAATGAGATGGGTATGGCAGAGACGATTAACATCGATGAAGACCCAGATGACGAGGGTGGTGAAGACAGCGGCGATGCACTTCACCCCGACAAAAAAGTACCACTGACCCCTGTATCTAACGATATGGGAACTTTATTTTAACAGGACAAGATATGCACAGCTTTGCACCAGAGATTATACTTATTACCATACTAGGATTGGTGGTTTTTTCAGATGCTTTGGCAGAAAAATTCAAAATTCCTTCGGTCTTTTTACTGCTTATTGGCTCTTATGGTATTTACACCTATGTGCCAATGGCTGTACCCATAGATTTAAAACACTATTTTGATACCATCATCATTTTCTGTATACCTCTTATTTTTATGGGTGATGCCCTGCATTTGAAGTTTGCAGACATTAAAAAGTACGGTTGGGACATCTTTTACTTAGCTGTTGTGGCTGTGGCACTCTCCATTACCGCAGGTGCTTCAATGTTTTACCTTGACCTCTTTGAAGGCTTAACCTTGGGTGCGTATGTGTCACTTTTTGCTATTAACATGGCAACAGATGCCGTCTCCGTACAGTCCATACTTTCACGCTTTAAAGGCATAAGCCATCATTTAAAAGTGCTAATAGAAGGGGAATCTTTAGGGAATGATGCCACAGCGGTTATTGCTTTTTTCTTCATAGGATTACCTTGGATGCTCTCAGGAGAGATAGACGCAGGACATGCTGCAATGGAAGCTTTGCGTGTCTTTGTGGTGAGTATTGGTATAGGTTTAGTTATAGGTTTCTCTTTTTATATGATGATGAAACTTTTTTCAGACAAAAGAGGAGAGTTCTTTGCCTTTGTCATTGAAGCATACTTGGCGTATGTAGTAGCAGAAGAGATGCATATCTCAGGGATTTTGACACTCATCGTTGCCATCATTGCGACCAAAGCATGGATAGACTCTGACAATAAAGTGCTAGAAGAGGGTTCTAAAAAGACAAAATCTTTTTTGCGTACCCTACGTTTGAGTAACATCAAAGCAACGACAACAGAGAGACTTGAGTACATTTATGAAATGGCAAAAGAGTTTGGATACATTGCAGCGGTTATGATATTTTTTGTCTTAGCTGAGATGGTAGATTTTGAAAAGTTATGGCTCTACAAAACAGAGATCTTCATTATGTTTGGTATTACTACATTGATACGTGCCATTTCTATGGCGAAGTTTGCATTTATGGGAAGCAAAGTAAGACACATTACCCCAGTAGGTTTAGAGGGTTGGTTCATTTTGACCTTCTCCGGTATGAAAGGTGCATTGTCAATTATCTTGGTGCACATGATACCGAACAGTTTTGAGCATAAAGAGTTGTTTGAAGTGGTGACAGTAGGGGTGGTGACACTGTCCATCTTTGTCTATGGAACGACATTATGGACGTACTTTACCTTCTTCAAAAAAGAAGAAGATAAGAAGTTGTTTACGACTTAGAAGTAGGGTTGCTATTTTAAGAACCCTGAACGGAAAGCCTTGATGTGTTATATGTCGAACCCTATAACACAGGCTTGTTCTCCTTTAGCTGTCTCAAAATCTGTAATGTTTCCATTACTCTCTTGATCTAACCACTCTGAAAGTGACTCTTCTGCACATTCTACATCTAGCTCAAGGGCAAGTGGATCTCCTGCAACCTTACCGTAAGTGACACACTTGACACCCAGTTCTGTCACAAGTGTTTCTGCATTTACTCTATTGCCATTTTCAGCCAAACCATTTTTAATAGTCAGACAGGCTGTATATCCTACATTGTTAATGATGAGGACTCTTTCTTTTGCTGCTATAGTCTCTGTTGTTACATCTCCACTTAAGGTTTCATTGATGAGTTCATCAATGGCACCACATCCTGAAAGTGCTAGCGCACTTAATAGTATTAAACTTATTTTTTGCATGTATCTTCCTTGTGCATGTATTATATCAAGAACTGTATGAAAAGTGAGGGTTTTCTAAGAAAAAGAAGTCTTTAATATTCAAAGAGTTTCATGTGGTAAAGACTAAAAAGGAGTATAGGAAAAAAGGATAAGTGTTCCTAGGCAAAAAGCCTAGGAAGAGGTTTTAACAAGAATACGTTGAGATAAACTCAAACGCTGTTGGTCTACCTTCGTCAGGTATAACTTGTCTTTCAAACTGGTAATGCTGGTATGCATCGATGAAGTCTTGTGTCATTACTGGTAACAAGAAGTCATGATCTGCAATAAGACCTTCTAGTGCTTCACGGAATGTGTGAGGCATTTGAGGAATATTTTTCTCTCTAATTTCATCAAGTGAAAGTTCGAATAAGTCAACATCCATTGGACCTACCATAGGGTAACCACCATTTTTGATACCATCAAGACCTGCAAGCATCAATACTGAGAAACAAAGGTAAGGACAAGCAGTAGAATCTGGGAATCTAGTCTCAATTCTAGTAGCCATTTCACCCGCACCATAAGGGATACGACATGCAGCTGATCTGTTTTGGCTTGAGTAAGTCAAGATAGATGGTGCTTCGTAACCTGGAAGAAGTCTTTTGTAAGAGTTCGTACTTGGGTTTGTAAATGCAGCAACTGCATCAGAGTGCTTAAAGATACCAGAAAGGTAGTCAAGTGCAGTCTTAGATAGGTTTGCGTACTCACCCTCTTTATAGAAAAGGTTTTTACCATCTTTCCAGATAGACTGGTGTACGTGCATACCGTTTCCGTTATCACCGTAAAGTGGCTTAGGCATGAATGTTGCAGTTTTACCGTTAAGGTGTGCAACCATTTTTACAACATATTTGTATTTTTGTACATTATCTGCTGCTTCAATAAGACCACCAAATTTGATACCGATTTCACCTTGTGCCTGTGCAACTTCGTGGTGACCTAACATTACAGTTAAACCAACTTCTTCAAGAAGAAGCATCATTTCTGCTCTTAAGTCTACCATTGAATCTGTTGGCATTGTTGGGAAGTATCCACCTTTTGTACCTGGTCTGTGACCCATGTTACCCATGTCTTCGTAATCAGCGTCAGAACTCCAACCACCCTCTTCAGAGTCAACACGATAAGATGCTTCGTTGATTTTATCTGTAAATTTTACGTCATCAAATACGAAAAATTCATTTTCAGGACCAAAGTAAGCATCATCACCAATACCAACTTCTTCCATGTGTGCAAGCGTCTTTTTAGCGATTGAACGTGGACATCTAGCATAAAGCTCATTTACATAAATATCATAAACATCACAAATAAGGATGACTGTAGAATCAGCAGTAAATGGATCCATAAATGCAGTTTCTATATCAGGCTTAAGAAGCATGTCTGATTTGTTGATCGGCTGCCATGCTTCGATAGATGAACCATCAAATGGGATACCGTTTTCAAGCATTCCACCTTCTACAGCTGAAGCTCTGTATGAAATGTGGTGCCATGCACCTTTAATGTCTGTAAATCTAAAGTCAATGAATTCAACTTCATTTTCTTCACAATATTTATTAAAATCTTCGATGTTATTTACGAATTTACCCATAGTTGTAACGCTCCTAATGTAATTTATCCACACATTATAACCACTGTAAAGTAAATAAGTTCAGAAGTTTTGCTTAAAAAGTAAGCAATTGTTTGTCTCGGCCTTGAAAAGTGACAGCTTGGGTGTATCCCACGGCTTTTGCAAGTCCTGTGACTTCTTCATACGCAAAGCCAACTTGATCTACAGCGTGGGCATCTGAAGAGAAAGTAATAGGGATATCTAAGGCATAGGCCTCTTCTAAAAGCATTTTAGAAGGGTAAATCTCTGCGATGGGTTTACGTAAACCTGCGGCATTCAGTTCTAAGACCATGTTCGACTTTTTAATGGCACGTAGGGCATCTTTTGCAAGTATTCTTGTGTCTTGTTTGGGCATATACTTAAAGACTTTAATTAAGTCTAAGTGACCCACAATGTCAAACTTCCCAGACTTTGCCATGGCTTCGGTGGCTTCAAAGTAAGCTTGCCATACTTCATCGATGTTTTTCTCTTTCCATGCGCCTATAAACTCAGGGTTGTCAAAACTCCATTTGTCTATGAAGTGCACTGAGCCTATAAGGTAGTCTACTTTTGCGTTTAACACACGTTCATCCATATGTCCCGGTAACCAGTCGACTTCATACCCTAAGAGGATCTTGATGTCCTCTTTGTACTTCTCTTTGGCTTCGAATACGTCAGACCTGTACGCATCCATCTCTTCAAATTTCAAACGGTAACTTGGGTCAAAATCCATGGGTGCATGTTCAGAAAAACCGTAAATATCTATGCCTAGTTCTATGGCTTTTTGAATGTACTCATCTACAGTACCTTCTGCGTGGTTACAGCGTGTGGTGTGGTTATGGAGGTCAATACGTGTTGTTTTCATACTTGGATTCTATCATAATTTTACGGTGAGTCATCTCTGTAGACTTTATCGGCAGTTTTTTAAGTAAACGAGAATAAAACTCTTTATTACCACTAATTGGATAAAATGATAATAATTTTTTAACAAATGGAGACAGATGAATAGCACAAACAAAGTAGAACTTTTAGCACCAGCAGGTAATTTGGAAAAGATGAAGATTGCTCTAAATTATGGTGCTGACGCCGTGTATGGTGGGACAAGTACTTTCTCTTTACGTATACGTTCAGGTAAAGAGTTCGATATGGAAGCCTATGCTGAGGGAATAGCTTATGCGCATGAAAGAGGTAAAAAAGTTTACTCTACGGTCAACTCTTTTCCTTTTAATTCACAACTCAAACTCTATGAAAATCACATTGCAAAAATAGCAGAACTTAAGCCC
>CAUZVG010000041.1:0-11625 GCA_963583215.1 Campylobacterales bacterium
AAAGACGAAAATGCCATCTATTATGAATGTGGGTATTCTTGTGACAATGCACTCTACTTACGTTTAGGTTCAGAAGCATTTTTCATCACAGACTCCCGTTATACGATTGATGCAGGAGAAAATGTTAAAGATGCCCAAGTTGTAATCAATGGGGACTTATATGCTGAAGCGTTAAAGCTAATGAGAAAAGCCAAAGTGAAAAAAGTCATTTTTGATCCTAAAGAGTGGTCTGTGCATGGTTTTTCTAAGGTGAGTGAAAAATCTAAAGTTACTTTTAAAGCGGTTTTAGATTTTTCGCATAAGAAGCGTATTATTAAGAGTGATGAAGAGTTGAAAATATTGGCCAAAGCGGCTAAGCTTGGTGCCAAAGCGTTTAAAAACTTGGCCAAAGCCTTTTCTAAAGAGGGTTTTGGCCAAGATGAGTACACGCTTACCCATACAGCCAAAGGCATTTTGGGTGATTTTGGGAAGTTTGAACTGAGTTTTGACCCTATTGTGGCTATTAACAAAAATGCAGCCAAGCCCCATGCATTAGCTACAGAAACCATACTAGAAAAAGGTGACTTACTTTTAGTAGATGCTGGACTTAAATACAAACGCTACTGTTCAGACCGTACACGTACTGTACAAGCAGACAAAGGTTTTGTTTTTGAGACGGCACAAACTTTCTCAAAAAAGAAGATTCAAAAAGCTTATGACACAGTGCTTAAAGCCCATGACAATGCCATAAACAAAGTACGTTCAGGGATGAAAGCCAACAAGGTAGATGCCCTCACACGTGACATTGTAGAAAAAGCAGGTTTTGGTAAGTATTATGTACATAGTACAGGCCATGGTGTAGGGCTAGACATTCATGAAATGCCTTACATCTCAAGTAAGTCAGATACTATCATTGAAGATGGTATGGTCTATACCATTGAACCAGGGATTTACATTCCTGATGAGTTTGGTATACGTATTGAAGATATGGTGGCTATGGTAGATGGAAAAGCAAAGGTACTCTAAAAAAGATGCCTTTAAGACGAAAACTAGATGAAAGACATACCCTTGTCTCTAGCCAACACTTTCCCTCAAGTATCAAGTCTAAAGGGGGACGAAGAGCCCTTTTAGGCATTGGTGGTAACATAGGGGATGTGGGACGTCGTTTTGAACATCTTTTTTGGGTTTTTAAACGCTCTTCCTTGCTTCGAGTGATTGAAACCTCACCCCTGTTTGTAAACCCGCCTTTTGGGTACACAGAGCAGGGTGACTTTACTAACGCTTTGCTGTGGGTTGAAACACAACTTACAGCAAAGATGTTATTGCGCTATGTTTTAGCTGTGGAGAAGCGTTTTGGACGGACACGTTCTTTTCAAGATGCCCCTCGCACCTTAGATATAGATATAATATTTTATGAAAATGTGACAATGGATACAAAAACCTTAACACTGCCTCATCCAGCTTGGATGCAGCGTGAGTCGGTACTTACCCCTTTGTCATATATGAAAGGTTGAACAGTATGACAGAAACATTTGTAGCACTTGATCCTAAAAGTGCGTATGAACAAGCTGTAAATAAGTATGGTACAGGGATTAAGCTCCTCTCAGCCAAACAAGTAAAAGATGAAAATGGAAAGTTATGGGCAGAGCTTTCTGTCTCTGTACCTGAAGACTATTTAGAAGAAGACGTTGTAGAAAAAAATCATCTAGAAGAAGCTGCAGCAGAAGAGAATACACAAGAAGTAAGTGTGCAGGAAGAGATTATTTCAGAAGAGCCTATTACAGAAGAAGCAGAATCAGAAAGTGAAACGGCGCTTTTAGAAGAGTTAGCAGCACTTAAAGTACAACTTGCGTTGATGAAAGAAGAACTTTTACCTCAAGGACAAGAGAGTGTTTCTTCAAAAGTGAAAACACTGTTTATGGAAAAAGGTATTGCTGCTAAGTGGCTAGACAAAGTTTTGGCTTCACTCATGGGTAACAGCATACTGAGTGATGAAAGACTTTTACTCTCTTACATTCTTGAAGAGATAGATGAGAGTTTAGAGATAAGAGAAGAGTCTCTAGATGTTGCAAAGATCATCATGCTTGTAGGACCAACAGGGGTAGGTAAGACGACTACCATTGCTAAACTTGCTGCACGTTACGCGTATATGATGGACAAACCGTATAAAGTAGGGTTCTTAAACTTAGATAGCTTTAAAGTGGGTGCTTTTGATCAGTTGGGGCACTACGCAGACATCATGCAGATTGAACATGTGACCATTGACTCAGTCTCAGCGTTTATTAAAGGGCTTGAACAATTGTCTGATTATGACATTATACTTGTGGACACGGCAGGTATGTCTCCGTATGACACACAGAAGTTCATTAAGACTATTGAGTTTGTACAGTCGGATGTGGCAAAAAAGTTAGAAGTCAATTTACTTTTGGCTGCCACAGTCAAGTATGAAGATATGGATGACATCTATAAAAACTTCTCATTTTTGAATTTACACTCTGTTATTATCTCAAAATTTGATGAGACCAGACACTTAGGTAGCCTACTTAATTTTATGTTATTATACAAAGTACCTATGAGCTACTTTTCTGTAGGTCAAGAGGTACCTGATGATTTACTTTTAGCCTCTAAAGAGTACCTTTTGGAGCGTTTTATAGGTGACTTAGATGGGTAACAAGCGTGAAAGATGATAGACAAGCTGATCGTTTGAGACAAATGATGCAAAAACAGCGTGTGGTACCTTCGTATGAATTGCTTTTGCCTTTGGTAAGTCTTTCTACAAAAGCCTATAGACAGTTGGCGCTAAATGATGTTTTGATTTTAGGCTTAGAAGACTTAGAGTTGATCCTTGTAAAAGATGAGATGATTTATGCAAAAGTCAAACTTTTAAAGTCTGATAATTTGTTTGGATTAGAAATAATTGAGCTTTGTAAAAAGCCCATAAAACCAAGTGATAGTAAAAAATATGAAACACTAAAACTATCTTTTGGATTTGTGCAATGTAAAGTTTTAGAAAAAGATTCTAAACTTAGAGCAGAGCAGATAAACTTTAAAAAAGTATCCTTGATACTAAGAAATATTAAAATAGCAGAAGCAACTTTAGTCCTTGTGGATGAAAAGATTGCTCTACGCATAGATAAGGTAGAAAAATAATGGTAGCAGAAACAACAGCAAAAGTGGCAACAGCAAAAGTGGCAACAGCAAAAGTACCAACAGTAAAAAAGAAAGTATTGGTTGGTATGAGTGGAGGAGTTGACTCTACAGTGACTTCTATTTTATTACAAAAAGAGGGTTATGAGGTTGAGGGTGTGTACATGAAACTACACCACAAGCCTGGTTACCATGAAGAGAATTTTACCAAAGCAAAACGTGTGGCTGAGTACTTGGGTGTCAAAGTACACTTTCTTGACCTCTCTGAAGAGTTTAAAGAGAATGTTTATGACTATTTTGTAGAGAGTTACAAAGAAGGACTGACTCCTAACCCTTGTGTCATGTGTAACCGTACCATTAAGTTTGGTAAAATGATTGACTTTGCAGACAGTATTGGGGCAGAGTTTGTGGCTACTGGGCATTACATCAAGTGTGATGGTGAGTTCATTTATGCTGCAGAAGACGCCAACAAAGACCAGAGTTATTTCCTTTGTGAAGTGAAAAAAGAGGTCTTACCTAGACTTATCTTTCCTTTAGGAACTTGGATTAAACCCGATGTAAAAGCTTACGCGGCAAACATTGAAGTACTTAAAGACTTTGCCACACAAGCAGAAAGCTCAGAAATCTGTTTTGTGGAAAAAACCTATGATGAAGTTTTAGCCAGACACATGGAGATAGACAAACCAGGTGAAGCCATCGATACAGAAGGTAATGTCGTAGGTACGCACAAAGGTTACATGCATTACACCATTGGAAAACGTAGAGGTTTTGTAGTAGATGGTGCCCATGACCCGCACTTTGTTTTAGAGATCAAACCTGAGACAAACCAGATTGTGGTGGGGACGAAAGAAAAACTTGAAGAGAACGAATTTGATGTGAAACAGATTAACCTCTTTAAAGAACTTACAGAGTTTGATTGTATGGTAAAAGTACGTTATAGAACCACTGCTGTACCTTGTCATGTAAAAATAGAAGGTGATACAGCTAGAGTTACCCTCAAAGAGCCTGTATTTGGACTTGCAAAAGGTCAAATAGCTGCTTTTTATGAAGAAGATAAACTGCTTGGTGGTGGGGTAATTTGTTAAGGTTTTCTTGAGACATGGGAAAAAAGATGCCTTAAGCGGTTCTTGGAACAAGCGTAAAAAAACAGGTTGGCATTAGCAATATAAAGATGGTAATAAAGTAGGAAAAACCTACTACAAGTAGTGATACATCCCTTAAGGGGTATGTATTTCCTGCTTGTTAAACTAGGGTTAGGGTTTTGTGCTATAATCATTGCATTACAGAAATAGGAATGCTTCATGCAACACTTTGACAGACCCTCTAACCCCTCATGTATCTCACAGACCTTTGCCATACTCCTCTTACCGTTTCTCTTTCTTTTAGGATTAGTACTGGCATACTTTGGATTTGTGCCACTCAATGTAAGTCTACATACTTTGGCCATTGTGGCATTTATATTTGTGGTATTTTTCTTTTTTGTGAAGCACAATGCCAACTATGCTGTCTGTCAAATGAAAGGCTCTTTTTACATGATGGAAGAGGAGTTACAAGCAGCACTTCGTGCCAATGCTCTGACCATCATGGGTAAAACAAAGTCTACGCTTTACATTAAAGACTTTATCTCTGAGTATTATCAAGACATACGTAATGACAACTTTGCACGTGTGGCATCTTCTGTCTTTCCTATGCTTGGTATTTTGGGGACTTTTGTTGCCATTGCTTTGTCTATGCCTGACTTTACGGTAAAAGACGTTGCATCACTCGACAGAGAAATTTCTATCTTACTTTCTGGTATTGGGACAGCCTTTTATGCTTCTATTTATGGTATTGCACTTTCCCTTATTTGGACGTACTTTGAAAAAAGAGGCATAGCCAAAGTAGACAGACAGATTTATAATCTTGAAAAACTCTATGGTAAACGTGTTTGGAAGAAGTCTGAACTCATTAAACATGAACATATGCAGTCAGAACTTAAAGACCAAAGGATTGTACAAACGTTAAGAGAAACCTTTAACATGGACTTCATTAAAGAGTTAAACGATCAGTACTTAAAAAACTTTACTACTATTATCAATGAAACCTCTAACAGTTTTACCAACCTCACTGCCAACATGCAACAAGCTTCTATAGATTTACGTGAAACGCTTGAAATGATACACCAACGTAATGAGAGTTCAAATGCTGTAGTAAACATGGAAGCTAACATTGCTGGGTTTAATGAAAATGCAAAAAATCTTCACAAAACCATGCAACGTTTTGACAGCTCTGTGGACCATACTTTTGAAAAGATAGATTCTGAGCTAGGGCAAGCAGTTGAGAAACTAAGTATTTTCGCAAAGATTATTTCGGAACAAAATCAAAGTATTTTGAAAAATATTTCACTGCGCCAACAAGAAGAGAAGTAAGTCTCCATGTTTAGAAAAGATAATGTAGAAGAAGAGAGTAACTTCTGGATCTCGTATGCAGACTTGATGGCTGGCTTACTTTTTGTCTTTATTTTACTTATAGGAGCCATTGTCTCTAAGTCTAGCATTTTACAATTAGACCTCGACGACAAAGCGACAAAACTAGACTTGGCAAAGCATTCCCTCACGCAAACAAAAGATATTGTCTTAGAAGATGAACGTATCATAAAACTCAAAAGTGATGAGATAGAAAAACTCAATAGAATGCTTATAGAAGCCAAAAACAAAGAAGTTAAACTCAATGACAAAATCATCATTGTTCAAACACTGCTCACAGATAATAAAAAAGACTTAAGAGAAACAAAGAAAAGTTTAGAAGATTACCAAGGAAAAGTTTTAGTGCTTTCCAATACACTAAGTGACACAAAACAAGAAGTACAGCTCAAAGATGAAAAGCTTTTAGCGGTGCTCAATGCCATGGATGAACGTAAAACCAAATATGACGAACTTGTGGCAAACCTACAGGCACAAAAAGCGAAGATAAAATCACTCACAGGTATGAAACTTAAAGTCCTTGCTGCACTCAAAGAAGCTTTAGGGTCTAAGATTGATATAGATAAAAAAACAGGCTCGTTACGTTTGGCGTCTAATGTCCTTTTTGATTCGGGCACATCTAAACTCAAACCAGAGGCAAAACTAGCACTTAAAGAGGCTTTTGAAGAGTACATAGGTATTTTGGTTACAAACAAAGAGATTGCGCCACACTTAGACAAAATTATTATTGAAGGGCATACGGACAGTGATGGAACCTATATCTACAACTTAAACCTTTCACAAAAACGTGCTTTGGCTGTGATGGAGTACCTTTTAACCCTGTCTTTTACCCAAGAACATAACATAAGACCCCTCATGACAGCTTCAGGTCGTGCCTACTTAGATGCCATTCTAGTAGATGGTATGGAAGACAAAGAGGCTTCTAGACGTATAGAGATTAAGTTTAGACTTAAAAATGAAGATGCCATGCATGAGATAGAGAAGGTTTTAGATGCGAAGTGATTTTAAACCGGTGCATCTGCAAGATGCAAATGCAAAACTGGACAAGCATCTGCTGTCTGCCCATCAGCAAACCAAGGAGAGCTACCCGAAAAAAGTATTTGGGGAGTCATGGTGGAAAAAGTGTTTAAGGCTATTTAAAAAATAGTCTTTTAGATCACCCGTATATCAACAGAACAACCTCAGTATTTTCTTACTTCACACAGTTTTTTATAATATGTTATACTATATATAATATTAATATTTTAGAGTAGGAGGGGTAGTAAAGTGCGACTAAATAGTTTATCAACACTGTTATTTGTTGGGACGGTGATACTTGCTGGTTGTGGTGGAGGTGGATCAACAAGTACTGATCCTATACTCCCAGAGACAGAGATAGATAAAAACGTTACTATTACAGGTGACTATCAGGTTGAAAGCTTGGGTGTTGCAAATACAATTAATGCTTTGGTTTCTATAGAAGGTGCAGCTAAAAGCCTCTATTTGGTACTCAGCAATAATGCTCTTGCGCCTGCCAGTGCAACTATCACCCATAGTCCTAAAGTTGTTACTACAGCGGCACAAGCCAAAGCTGTTTTGCCTGCCAATATGGTTAAAAAGCCAGTCATTCTTCATTCTCCTAAATATATACAAGACTTTTCATCTAAAATTTCTACACTGCTCTCTAAAGCAAAAGTCAGTCAACCCCAAGCTAAAATCGTAGCTGCTCCTGAGAGACTGGAAGATAATGTGGGCGATAGTGATATATTTTACCGTAGTTTAGATCTTGCAGATCCTACTGCTGCAACAGCGAGAAAAGTTATTTCAGTAAAAACTGACTTTGGCGTAAAAACACTTAACATTTGGGTCTCAAATGATAGCTTTGACAGCGGATCAGGGTGTGATAAATCCAAATGCGTGAAGCAAACTATGGTAGACGCACTTGCCGATACTTTTTTGAAGCTTGAAGATCCTGATAACGGTATTTATGATAACGACATCTATGACTGGGTAACGAACATTTATGGAGAAGAGTGGGGAAATAATCCTGCTGGTCTGATCGTTCCAGATGATGAAATCAGCATCCTGCTTACCGATATTGATAATGACAACAGTGCTAATGGCGGTGTGGTAGGATTTTTTTGGCCCAAAGACAACTTTTATAAGGCTGCATACACTGGTTCGAACGAAAGAGTAATGTTTTATATAGATTCTGTGATGTTTGCCAATGGTGGAAGTTCATGGAGTATAGATGATCTTTGGCCAAAAGAGATTGTCTCAACACTTGCACATGAATTTCAGCATATGATACACTTCTATCAAAAGACTGTTTTACTTGCAAATGACAATACTGATACATGGATAAATGAAATGCTCTCTGAAAGCACGGAAGATCTCGTCGCTACTAAAATCGAACATATTGGACCAAGAGGTGTTGATCCTAATATAGGAAGTGCTGGAGATTCTGGTAATACTTTGGGAAGATATCCACTTTTTAATGCAAACAATACCCTCTCTTTAACAGCATGGAATAATCAATTTGCAGATTATTCTAAAGTTAGTGCATTTGGAGCATATTTACTTAGAAACTACGGAGGAGCAAAACTCCTTCATGACGTTATGCATAATGCTTTTGTGGACAAACAGGCTGTAGTTGATGCTGTAAATAAATCTCCAGATGGTGCAGGAAAAACGTTTGCAAATCTACTCAGTGAGTGGGGTGTTGCAGTCATGCTATCTGATCATGATAATTTATTGGTTGGTACACCTGAATATAACACAGGTTGGTTTACTGACACTGACAGTGTCTATGGTGATACAACATATGAAATGGGATCTATAAACTTCTTTAACTATAATCCGCTTCCAACGATATATGCAATAGGCGGCATCGTTCAGCCTGAAGGAAATTATTACTATAAAATAGGTGATAATTTAACGGGCGATATTACTATTAAGCTAGAGCTCAATGGTCAAACAGAAGCAACACTCATCGCCAAATAGAAGAGGGATGTAAATGAAAAAAATAATTTTAGGACTGAGTTTGATAGGATTGATAGGCTGTGCCCAGGATAATATTATGGAACTTGAGGGAAGGGTGGCAGTGAAGGGCTCTTCTCCTCATACGTATTTAAGTATTGAAGACAATAAGAGTCATAAAAGTTACAAGATTCAAAATCAAGCCAAGTTTGATCTGATGAACAAACAAAATCAAACAGTGAAAGTAAAAGCAACACTCATCAAAGAAGCCGTAGGTCCCGGATTCCCTGCTGTGATAGAGGTAGTAGAAGTCAAGTAGACTTTTACTTGCTCTCCTTCTTCCTCACAATATCTGCGCCGAGTGCAGAGAGTTTCCCTTCTAAGTCATCATATCCACGGTCTAAATGATAGATACGTCTTACATTGGTAGTACCTTCTGCTACAAGTGCTGCTAAAACAAGGGCAGACGAAGCTCTAAGGTCTGTCGCCATGACATCTGCTGCATACAACTTCTCTACACCTTTAATAGCAGACACTGAGCCTTTGAGCCAAATGTCTGCACCCAAACGGTTGAGTTCACTCACGTGCATAAAACGGTTTTCAAAAAGACGCTCTTCAATGACACTTTCACCTTCAGCTATGGCAGCAACAGCCATAAACTGTGCTTGCATATCTGTAGGGAAACCTGGGTACTCTGTGGTGACAAGATTGACAGGCTTAAGTGTCTTGGCTGGCATAATCGTAATGCTATCGTCCGATAACTCAAAGGTACAACCCATGGCTTCTAATTTATCTATAGAGGTACGGATGTGGTTATTGTTTACGTTATTGAGTGTGATGACAGAGTTTGTAATGGCACCTGCACAGAGGTAAGTTCCTGCTTCAATACGATCTGGGATGATTTCTACCGTCTTAAATTCAAGAGGTTTTCCACAGGTTCCTTCAATGATAAGTTCATTGGTTCCTATACCTTCAACCTGTACACCTGCATCTCTTATCATTTCACATAGTTGTACGACTTCTGGTTCTACAGCTGCGTTAATGATGGTACTTTGTCCATGTGCTAAGGCTGCTGCCATCACAATGTTTTCTGTTCCACCCACAGTGATTTTGTCAAAGATGATTTTGGCACCTTTAAGGCCATCTTTTGCCTCTGCTCTTACGTACCCACCTTTTATCTCTATCTTCGCACCCATAGCTTCCAGTGCTTTGAGGTGCAAGTCAATAGGACGTTGCCCAATCGCACAGCCCCCAGGTAAAGAAACTTCACACTCTCCAAAACGTGCAAGTAGGGGTCCTAAGACCAAAATTGATGCTCTCATTTGTGAAACAATCTCATACACGGCTTTTGTTGAGTTGATAGAATCATTATTGATATGTGCAATGGTCTTATTGTGTTCCACCTTACCACCAAGCATGGTAAGCAGTGAGAGTAGGGTACGAATGTCAACCACATTGGGTAAATTTGTTAGTGTTACTTTTTTGTCTGAGAGTATCGTCGCAGCAATAATAGGTAAAGCAGCATTTTTAGCGCCTGAGATACGTACAGAGCCACTTAACTTTTGACCCCCAACAATTTTCAAATAATCCATTTATCTTCCTAAAAATATATTTAAAATATTTTATCCAATAATGATTATAAAGCAGATAAAGTTGACAATATCTATGGATATATTAAACAATATTATTTACGATGAAATTAATATTATTAACTATCATTTAAAGATTTTTACAGTACTATATTTAATAATATGTACACGCACAGCTTGAAAAGGCACATTTAAGGGAAAAGAATGTCGAGTAGTCTAGATAAACTTAAGGCGCTTACGAGTCGTTTGGAAGATAAGTTAGAAGCAAAAGGGAAAAAGAAACCCGAAGCTTCTACTAAAGTCCAAACAGAAACGCCTAGCGTCCAAAAACCAGTTATGAAACCAGTCACTAAAGTAGAAAAACACAGAAGTGTAAGTTCTGCTGTCAATTGTGAAAATATACGTGAAGAGAATATTGCACGTGTAAACACACTCTATAAAAAACTCAAAATATTTGAGAAGTCTCCAGACTTTGAAGAGATTTTTGCCTACAAAGCCATGAACCTTTCAGGCATTGGTTTAAAAGAAAATGACTTCGGCCAAGTCCGTGAGGGTAAATATATTCAAGTTATTGCCATCACTTATGAGCCCGATAAAAATGGTAAGAAAAAAGCCAAAAATATTTCATTGGGCTACTTTGGGAAAGCAGAAACGCTAGATGGCGTACTTAAAAATGAGATTATAGAATTTGTCTTACGCTGGCGTTATGAAAAAGCGTTTCAAAATGTGGAACACTATAAAGACTTGCTTGACATACTAGATGAGCCCTTAGTAGAAGTTTCTGAAGAGAAGGCCTCAACCACACTCTTTTAATGAAGCCTGTTCAATCTGTTAGAAAAATTTACTTTTTCTAACAGAACTAATCAAAAACTTGTTACAATCTATTTAAGAAAATACTTAGGATTGACATGCATTTAGACCTTACCCCTGAAGCACTTTTGACACAACTAGGCTACACACAAACAGAACAAACACTGAAACAAATCAACAAGATCATTGGAAACACCAAAGGTTTTGAAAAATTCTCTCAGCACATTCCCTCATTTAATGATCTTTTAGCGGTAGAAAAAGGTTTTATAGCCATGTCTAACTCTGAAGACCACCTCAAAATCAAATGTGAAGAGGACATCTCTGCAGATAACCTTTCTGCTTTTACTACGTTGGTACAACATTGGGCAGATAAATACAAACTTGAACTTAAACAAGTACACAATAAAAATACTTATTACATCATCGGTTTACACTAGTTGCCCCTTAGCGCTCTAAATGATGAACAGCTTTCTGCTGCAACGGCATCTCTAGGACATAACCTTATTATTGCATCAGCAGGTACGGGTAAAACCTCTACCATTGTAGGGCGTATCGCCCATTTGTTACAGACTGGTGTAGACCCTTCAAGCATTCTTTTGCTTACCTTTACAAACAAAGCTGCAGGAGAGATGATTGCGAGGCTTGAACGATACTTCCCTAAAAAGACGGTACGTCAAATT
>CAUZVG010000042.1:0-11345 GCA_963583215.1 Campylobacterales bacterium
ACATTGACCACACGGTACAAGTATGAAGTTAGATCCCCTTTAGAGAAATCAATTTTTAAATGTTTTGGGTCAATGGCACGAGAAATGGCCACATAAAATTGGCTTGGGGCAAAAATGTTGTCTACATTACACACAAGGTTGTCTATACTCATACCTTGGGACTTGTGTATGGTGACTGCATACGCCAATTTTAGAGGAAATTGTGAGAGTGTGGCAAGGCTGATGCTCTCAATGCTGCCATCCTCTTTTACAAGCATGTCTACCAAGTCAAATTCATGGCGTTCTACGCGTACATATGCTTCATTTTTTTCAACAATCAAATGATTGTCTTCAATTTTTCTGAGTATGCCTCTTTCTCCATTGACAAACTTTCCCCATTTGTTTACTGTGAAGAGAATGGGTACACCCTCTTTAAGGGTTAACTGCTCTGAGATGGGCAACATGTTTTTCCATGTGGCTAACTTTTTTTCATGCACGTTGCCAAACATTTCTACATTGGAAAACAAAATAGTCTCTTCAGTCTCTAGTTCATTGATTTTCGCACGGTTGGTCTGTTCTACTTCTAAGTTTCTGCCATACAAATAGGTAGGGTCTTTTTCCAAAGAGTCATTGTTCCAGAGTTTTGCCATGTAGTCAATGACTTCAGGATCACAGACTCCTTTACGCACTTTAGAGAGTATGTGGGTAAATTCAGCATCTGTGGTACGTTTCATCTCTGTCAGTTCAATGACCATTAAGTCAAACCTCTCCCAAGCCATAGACTCAAAGGCATATAGTTTTGCACCAAATACATCAGAATTTTTATGCTTTACCACAGGTGGCAACTGAAAGAAATCTCCCACAAAAAGTACCTTACCCAAGTAGCCATAGTTATTGAGCCTATAAGCAATCATATCAAGTAAGTCTGTACTGACCATAGAGATTTCATCGATGATAATAAGGTCTGTGGCTTTGAGAACTTTTTTTAAGTCTATGAGCCGTTTTTTTGCACGTTTGTCACTTTGGTTTAGTTCATCAAAGTTTGAAGAGATACCAAAAACAAAAAAACTATGTACGGTAAAGCCACCTATGTTTACAGCAGAAACTCCTGTAGATCCTAAAGAGACCACTTGTTTGGCTCTTTTACGGTAATCTGAGATGACTTCATTGGTAATATAACTCTTTCCTACCCCTGCACCGCCAGTAAGAAAGACATTACTGTGTTTTAAGGCTTCTAGTACATCTGTTTTATTCATAAAAATCCTGTTTACATTTTAAAAGCACATTATATCGTTTTGGGATAAGTTTTGCTATCATTACTTTATGATATTTAATACCTTAAATCCTCTACCTAGTTCGCTAGGTGACAAGAGAAAGAAACCATGTACCCATAGACGTAAACGTTCAAACATGATGTTAAATCCTCTCAAACTCACACACTTAAACCGTATGGATGAGAGTGATGCAGACATGATTACACTCAACCTTGAAGATGCCATTGCCCCTGCACGTAAAAAAGAAGCACTTGATAACATTGCGCTTTTTCTTTCCCATATGAAAGAATCTAAAAGTTTCATTATTGTGCGTACCAACCCCCTTTTAGAAGGCGGTGCTGAAGAGATAGCATTTCTCAATGACTTTTCTTTTGATGCCATACGTCTTGCCAAAGTGAAAAATCAAAATGAAATTGCACAAGCCCTTACCCTGCTCTCAAAAGACAAAGAGTTACATATCTCATTAGAGACCAAAGAAGCATTTGAAAACCTCTCTACACTTCGTATCGATAAACGGCTTACAACAGCCAATTTAGGCATTTTAGACCTACTTACCTCACTAGGCTTACCCCAAAGCCTTGTTAGCCTTCACAACCCTAGCATTAACTACATTCTCTCTAAGTTTTTAGTCGATGCAAAAACAGCAGGCATTCATCCCATCTCCTTTATGTTTCAAGACTACCATGACACAGAAACCTTTGCACAATGGTGCCAACATGAGAAAATGATGGGGTTTGAGACCAAAGCATGCATGGGACCTAAACAAGTTGCCATTGCCAATGAAATCTTTGCAGCCAATAAACAAGACCTTGAACGTGCAAAACACATTAAAGCCGTTTTTGAAATAAATGCTGCAAAAAACCTAAATGGTTTTATGGATGATACTTATGGCTTTATAGATGAACCCATTTATAAAGATGCCTTACTCTACTTAAAGGAAAACACTTGACACATATTAAAAGAATGCTAACACTACTGATCCTCCTCCCTTTTTTACTCTTGGCAAATGATGACAGACCACCGGTGAAATATAATTATTTGGCTAAAAAAGAGGTGCGTAACTTCATCAACATGATGGTGAACAAATACCATTTTGACAGATCTTATGTGACAAACACACTCAAACATGCCAAACTTGACCGTGACACCTTGGCACGTTACACTGGTAAATATAAAGTAGGTACCACCAATGGTTCATGGGAGCGTTACAAAGCCCATGTCTTAGATGCTTCAAGTCTAAAAAAAGCTAAAAAGTTTAAAAGGAAATATGCTTCTACTCTAAAACGAGCCTCTAAAACCTACTCTGTAGATATTGGCTATATTGTTGGATTTATGGGTGTGGAGAGTAAATTTGGTGAGTACACAGGAGATTACAACATTTTAGATGCTTTAGCCACTCTGGCTTTTCATAACAATAGAATGAAGAAGTTTTTTAAAGCAGAGCTCAAACACTTATTTTTACTTGTTCGCGAAAAACACTACAATATTCGTACCTTAGAGGGTTCTTTTGCCGGTGCCATGGGTTGTGTACAACAAGTCCCTTCAATGGCACGTAAACACAAATCTGACTTTAACCATGATGGTATTACGGATCCTTGGGATGTGGAAGATTGCATTGGGTCTATTGCAAAATTTATGCACAAAAATGGTTGGAGAAAAGGTGCTGTAGTGGCTGTACCCACACGCTTTAAAGGCAAACGTTTTACAAGACTTAAAACTTCACATAGACGTACTCTGGCGCTATCAAGCATTAAAAAAGCGGGTGTTAAACCTTTGAAGTTTTTTCCTGAGTCTAGAGCTTACTTACTTAAAAACCGTAACCTTGACCATGATGACATCTATTTGGGTGCAAAGAACTTTCGTGTCTTAACACGGTATAACAATTCTACTTCGTATGGCATGGCTATTCATCTCATTGCAGAGCATGTTAAATAGACTTTAAACCTAAATACTTCTGCTCAAAGGCATCATGTGAGAGTGCCTTGTCAAAATAGAAACCCTGAAAACTGTCACAGTCCAAAGCCTTTAAAGTCTCTAATTGTTCTTGGGTCTCAATACCCTCAGCCACAATAGTGAGATTAAAGTTTTTAGCAATAGAGACAATGGTTGCAATCATGTTTTTACTGTTTTTAGATTTGTCCATGTCAGCAATAAAAGATTTGTCAATTTTCACTTCACTCACAGGCAGTTCTTGTAAATAATTTAAAGCTGAATACCCTGTGCCAAAATCATCTATAGAGAAAATGATACCAAGTTCTTTTAAACGGTTCATATTTCTCACAGCTAGTGACATATTCTCAGCAAAGACATGTTCAGTAATTTCAAACACAATGGTCTGCTTTGCTTCTAACTTAGCAAAGTAGTAGGCATACATGACTTCTACTTCTTCCAAAAATCTCTCATCTATCATTTGCCGAATACTGATGTTAATAGAGAAATATTCTATAAATACACCTTGTTCATTCCAGGCGTGTAAGTTTTTAAATGTTTCATGTAGTACGTAAGAGCCTAACTCTAAAATGAGTCCTGAACTTTCAGCAATAGGAATGAATTCATCAGGAGCCAGAGTACCTAGTTCATCATCAAACCATCGTATCAAAGCTTCAGAACCAACCATTTTTCCATTGCTATTGAATTGTGGTTGGTAATAGACATGCAACTTGTTACCATGGAGGGTTTGATGTAACTTTTGTTCTATCACCAAGTGTCTCTCCACTGTTTTAGAAAGGTCTTTATTGAAGACAATCACACCATCACGCCCTTGAGCCTTGGCTTCATACATAGCGATATCTACTTCTCTAATGAAATTTTTAGTATCTAAAGAAAAATGCGTAACTTCATGCAAACCAATACTTGCAGAAATGTGTAAATTGTGCCCCTCAATGGTATATTGTGCGCGAATCACAGAGAGTAAGTTCATTGCAAAGGCATAAGCATCTTCAGCGCGGTAGTCTTCTTTGTCAAACTCCTGAGAGAGCAAAACAAATTCATCTCCCCCTAGACGGGCTAAGACATGGGTCTCTTTTGAAAAAGCATCAATTCTTTTTGAAACTTCTTGTAAAAGTTTGTCACCTATATCATGTCCCAAAGAGTCATTGATGGTTTTAAAGTGGTCCAGGTCAATAAGCAACATATACACCACTTTTTCTGTATGACTCAAACGCTCACTCATAGACTCAATGTATTCCATAAAATAACGTCTATTAAACAAACCTGTCAAAATATCATGTTGGGCTTGGTAGTAGTTATTCTCTATCAGTCTGTTGGTATTGTTGGCAGCATAAAGTAACACAGAAACAAAAATAAGAGAAAAAAGAGTCAAAACATAGCCAAACCATGTGTCTAGCAAAAAGAAATACACAGAAAGTGGCAACATAAGTGTAAGCAAAATAGGCACAAACATTCTACGGTCAGAAACCAGCAAAGTAGCCGCAGTAACAGAAGCACCTAGCTGGGTAAAAATGGCAATATGGTGTAAATTGTACTCATCATAGCCAATGTATAAAACAAAAATGACAGACCAGGAAGAAAAAACAATGTACATAAAATAGGTTAAATGTTTATACCAAGCAGCCAATTCTACTTTAGTCATTTTTTTTCTATTAAAGGTTTTATAGAGAGAGAAGCCATACAAAGAGACTACAATGAGACCGGCATACCAAAGAGCAGCCGGGAGAAAAATGGAAAAGACCCAGCCTAAAATGACATAGACAAATCCAGGGATAAGTGACAATCCTATCATAAGTAGAATTTGCTGTTGTAGGAAGTTATAATCTTTTTGATGTTTCATATGTTATGCTCTTCTTTACAATCATATCCCTATATTAAAATATAGAGTATCATATTATTACTTTAGATAAAACATAACATTAGTAAAAGTTAATCTTCAAAAATGATAATATCATAGGCACTTTTCGTTACCAAAGCTTTACTTGAATGCACAGAGCCATTACGGTTTACTTTAGAGAGTTCATCACGTAAAACATCTATTTCTGCTTGCATTTCATCTATCTGCCCTTTAAGCTGTAAGACAATGTCTACACCTGCTAGATTCACACCCATTTGACGGGTTAAACGTAAGATCATTTTCATACGCTCAATGTCACGCTGTGAGTACAAACGCATGCGCCCTTGGGTACGAGAGGGTTCAATCAAACCTTCTCTCTCGTACTGTCGCAGTGTTTGAGGATGGATATCCAACATCGTTGCTACCACTGAAATGAGGTATACAGGTTCATCATAACTATGCATGGCTACTCCTTTTAGAGTTTTGCTTCTATCATCGCTTTGAGTTCATCATCTAAACTATCTACATCAGGTAAGACAACATTGGCAACCAAATACAAGTCACCTTTCATGGCTGTCTTTCTGTCTGCAACACCTTTGCCTTTAAGTCTAAACTTTTGACCATTTTTAGTGTTTTCAGGGACTTTGAGTGAAACCTCTTTTTCTGGTGTCTCAATGGCAATTTTACCACCAAAAAGTGCTTCTTTAAGAGGCACATCAAAAGTTTTGTAGAGATTATCACCTTTACGTTCATATTCATCCGAGGCAGCCACTTCTATTTGTAAGAGTAAATCTCCAGCATGTCCCTGGTACTGTTTTCCTTTGCCACGTACGCGCATGGTCTCACCTGTCTTAATGCCCGCAGGAATTTTGATGTCAAAACTTTGACCAGAGACAGAAACATTCTGTTTACCCCCTTGGATGGAAACCATAAATGGCACAGTAATACGTGCTTGAATGTCCAAGTCTGGACCGCCAAAACCACCACCGAAGCCACCAAAACCACCTTGTGCGCCACCGAAGCCAGCACCTCCGCCACCGCCAAACATTGAGCGAAGGATTTCATCAAGATCAACACCTTGGCCTTGGCCTTGTGCAAAGTCATGGAAGTTTTGTCCACCAAACATCGAATCACCATACTGATCATACTGCTGTTTTTTCTCTGTATCTGAAAGTACTTCGTACGCTGCATTGATCTCTTTGAACTTGTCAATTGCAGACTCATCTTTGTTGATATCTGGATGGTACTTTCTTGCAAGTTTTCTGTAAGACTTTTTTATCTCCTCTGGGCTAGCATTTTCACTTACGCCGAGGGTTTCATATAAACTTTTTGCCATATTATTCTTTCTTTCATGTAATTTACATAAATTATATCAAAAACCTTTAGTCAATGTCAATCAAGTTTGGAAAATCTTATTATTAAAAACAATTTATTTTTTTCCTTTGTAAGGCACAGTTTTATATCCCTCACCTATCATCTTCATGATGCCACCTTTGAGGTTTATGACCTTATAACCCATCTTTTGGGACAAAAATTCACTGACAAGACTTGTGCGAGACCCTACCCTGCATATGAGTGCAAATGGCTCATCTTTTTTGACCACCTTGTCTAAATCTTTTAGAAAATCTTTTACAGAAAAGTTACCTTTTTCATCAAAAAACATGATGGTATAAGAGCCTTTCACAATCCCTGTTTCTTTCCATTCAGCAGGAGTACGTATGTCTATAATTTTAATGTTTTTATCTGCAAAACTTTTACTTGCCCAAACATGGGTCAAGTCTGCCATGAGTGATGTTGCCAAAAACAACAGTGTAAATACTATTTTTCTCATAATGATTCCTTCATACCGTAGGGTCGGTGAAGCGACCCTACGATGATTATTTGTCATTCTATCAAAAAGAGGTAAATATTTAGTACAATACCCTATGAATTTTACAGCTATTACAGACATACATGCAGAAGAACTTAAGCTCTACCACCAATTTAGAGAACATGCTTTTAAAGCAGATGGTTCTTTTATTGCAGACAGCCCAAAAGTGGTCAACTTACTCATAGAAGAGAAGATAGAAGTCAAAAGTATATTGGCGACACAAAGCTACTACGATGAGCATAAGGCATTATTAGAAAATCTTGAAAATGTCATTTTTTATCTGGCATCTAAAGAACAAATGCAAGACTTGGTAGGACACAAAATACACCATAATGTCATGATGCATGGCATACGTCCAAAAGAGAGCCCTTTAGATAGCCTTGGAGATAACATACTTATGTTAGATGAGATTAGCTCTACCCAAAACATTGGGGCCATTGCCCGAAGTGCCGCTGCCATTGGCATAGACTCTTACCTTGTACCCTCTTATGGACCACACCCTTATGCAAGACGTGCATTAAGGGTTTCTATGGGGCATGTTGCTATGCTCAAAACCCACGTTTATTCAGACCTTAAGCAGACGCTTGCAGAACTTAAGAAAAATGGTTACCGTATTTATGCGGCAGAAGTCTGTGAGGGTTCTACCCCTTTAAACCAAGTGAAAGTCACAAAAAAATGGGTTTTACTTATGGGACATGAAGGCTCAGGCCTCTCTGAAGAAATCCTCTCTCTGTGTGACGAAGTGGTCACCATTGAGATGATGGAAGGTGTAAAAAGTTTTAATGTTGGGATTGCCGCATCTATTATGATGTACCAATTTAAACATAACGCATAAACTCCGCGTAGGTTAGGGTACCCCGACCTACGCTATTCAAAAATCTATTAATGTAAGAAGTGTCTCACAGTTGTAAAGTAAAGTGAAATACCATGTTCATTGGCAGCAGCAATAACTTCTTCATCTCTAATGCTTCCGCCAGGCTCAATAATGGCTTTGATGCCAGCTTCTGCTGCTGCATCAATGCTGTCACGGAAAGGGAAGAACGCTTCAGATGCCATTGCCGCGCCTGAGACATCCAGTCCCATCTCTTTGGCTTTTTTGAGTGCACATTGTGCTGCGTCCACACGTGAAGTCATCCCCATACCTACAGCAACCATAGCTGAGTCTTTCACGTAAACCACACAGTTAGACTTTGTAAGCCCTGCCACTTTCCATGCAATCTCTAAATCTTTCATCTCTTGTTCTGAAGCCGTAAGTTCTGATTTTTTCTCTGAATTGTGTACTTCATTGTCACAAATACAGTCTGAATTTTGGTAGACAAATCCACCATCTACGTGTTTAAAGTCATGAGAATCTTTTGACATAACTAACTTTCCATTAGCAGATTCTTTGCCACCTTGAGAAAAAAGTTTTAAACGTTTTTTCTTTGCAAATACTTCTAAAGCTTCAGGTGTAAAGTCTACTGCCATCACCACTTCTAAGAAAATTTCATTCATTTTCTCTGCCAAAGGTGCATCTACCACACCATTCACTGCAACCACACCACCAAAGGCAGAAACAGGGTCACACTTAAGTGCTTCAACATAAGAGTCAAGCAGTGTATCTCTTAGTGCAAAGCCACAAGGGTTACCATGTTTTACAATACAGACGGCATTTTCGTCTCCAAAAGAAGAAGCTATTTTAAGTGCTCCGTTGACATCGTTTATGTTGTTAAATGATGCTTCACCTTTGACTTGTTGGAAGTTGTCTGAGAAATGTGTGTCAAACTCATAGAGTGCACCTTTTTGGTGTGGGTTCTCTCCATAACGTGTTTGGAATGATTTTTTACCTGTAATAAATTGGTACTCACCAAAACCATCGTTAAAACGGCCATTCATGTAGTTGGCAATCATAGAGTCATACGAAGCAGTATGTTCAAATGCTTTGATCATAAGCCCACGTCTAAACTCTAAAGAGTCATTCCCAGTTTCTAAGGCACCAAGAACATCTTCATAGTCATTCACATTGGTTACAATAAGTACATCATTAAAGTTTTTAGCCGCTGAACGTACCATGGTTGGTCCACCAATGTCAATGTTCTCAATGATTTCATCAAAGTCTTCAGTTCTTTCAATGGTTTCTTTAAAAGGATAAAGGTTTACACAGACTAAGTCAATGCCTTCAACCCCAAGTTCTTTGGCTTGTGCCACATGTGCAGCGTCTCCACGTTTATGAAGAATTCCACCATGTACATAAGGGTTCAAAGTTTTAACACGCCCTTCAAAACACTCTGGAAATTTTGTTACTTCATCAATCTCAATCACAGGAATTCCTGCGTTTGAAAGTGTCTTGTATGTTCCACCTGTTGAGATAAGTTCCCAACCTAATTTTGCCAAACCTCTTGCAAACTCAACAATGTTCTTTTTGTCACTTACGCTTATTAATGCTCTCATTTATACCCTTAAATATCTTGTTCAATTGTTTTAGCAAAGGTATTAAAATAAATATCTTTTACTGTTTCAAGTGGAAGTTCTACGTCATTAATTTTGACTGTATTTCCGCCTACTGCACCTAAGTTTGTCACTTTAACACCCAGTGAAGCAGCCATTTTGACCACTTCTACCAAGTTTTCCTGAGACACTTCAAGCAATGCTCTTGATTGAGACTCATCAAAGATGTCTCTGCTTTCATTGACTTCAAGTGTAGCCGTAATTCCTTTGTCAGAAACCGCTGCCATCTTAGAAAGTGCAATGGCTAAACCACCCACATTCACATCTTTTGCAGCGTTTAAAAGTCCTTTTTTGTTTGCTTCAATCACCAGCTCCCAAAGGGCTAACTCTGATTGGTAATCAAACTCTGGTAATGAACCTGCAGCCTCACCATGGAGTGCCTTAATGTATAAAGAACCACCAAACTCACCTTTTGTCTCACCCACAAGCAGTACTTGTGAACCTTTTTCTTGGAAGGTTGAAGAAAGTACTTTGTTTTCATCTTCATTCAACCCTACCATCGCAATGGCAGGTGTTGGATAAACAGAAACACCATTGGTTTCGTTATAAAGTGAAACATTTCCAGAAACAACTGGCGTGTTGAGTGCCAAACATGCCTCTTTGATCCCTTCACAAGACTGGGCAAACTGCCACATGACTTCTGGGTTTTCTGGGTTACCAAAGTTAAGACAATCTGTAATAGAAAGTGGTCTAGCCCCTGACATTGCTACATTTCTTCCAGACTCAACTACCGCAAGTGCTGCACCTTTATGTGGATCTATGTAACAAAAACGTGGATTACAGTCTGAAGACATAGCCAACGCTTTTCCATTTTCTTTAATACGAATACATGAAGCATCTAAAGAACCAGGATGTTTTGCTGTATTGGTTTGTACCATAGAGTCATACTGATTGTAAACCCAAGCTTTGTCTGAAACTTCAATGTTTGAAAGTAGTGCTACATACGCTTCTTGATCAGCGGTAGAAACAAAACTATCTACAGATTTTGCATTCACTTCATCTAAGTATTTTGGTCGAGAAACAGGTCTGTCAAGTACAGGTGCTTCTTCACTCACAGGTGCAATAGGCATGTCAGCACATTTTTCACCATGCCACATGAGTTCCATTCTTGCGGTGTCAGTTACTTCACCAATCACGGCTACGTCTAGTCCCCATTTTTCAAAAATGTCTATGATGGCTTGTTCTGAACCTTTTTTTGCACAAATAAGCATACGCTCTTGAGACTCAGACAACATAAAGTCATATGGTGTCATCCCCTCCTCACGTGCAGGTACTTTATCAAGGTGCATGATGAGTCCTGCCCCTGTTTTTCCTGCCATTTCAAATGCTGAAGAGGTAAGTCCTGCTGCACCCATGTCTTGGATCCCTACAATGAGGTCCGTTTTAAAGAGTTCTAAACACGCTTCAAGCAATAGTTTTTCTGTAAAAGGGTCACCCACTTGTACCGTTGGACGAAGTGATTTTGACTCTTCCGTAAATGAGTCTGAAGACATCACTGCCCCACCTAGTCCATCACGACCTGTTTTAGAACCTACATACATCACAGGGTTTCCAAGACCAGAAGCCACACCTAAAAAGATTTGATCTGATTTAACAAGACCTAGTGAAAAGGCATTCACAAGGATGTTTCCATTGTAACATTCGTCAAAACTTACTTCACCACCAATGGTTGGTACACCCATACAGTTACCATAAGAACCAATACCATCAACCACACCACGTACTAAGTGTCTTTGGTACTTGGCGCTGTCTGAGTCACCTTTAACGTTACCAAAACGTAAAGCATTCATGTTTGCCACAGGTCTTGCACCCATGGTGAAAATGTCACGTAAAATTCCACCTACACCCGTCGCAGCACCTTGAAAAGGTTCAATGAATGAAGGGTGGTTATGTGATTCCATTTTAAAGACAGCAGCCATTCCATCACCAATATCAATGACACCAGCAT
>CAUZVG010000043.1:0-11133 GCA_963583215.1 Campylobacterales bacterium
AAAGAGGTAAAAGAGTTTACTCTACGGTAAACTCTTTTCCTTTTAACTCACAACTTAAACTCTATGAAAATCACATTGCAAAAATAGCAGAACTTAAGCCCGATGCACTCATAGTATCAAGCCCTGGAGTGGTAAAAATTGCACGTAAAACTGCTCCGAACATTCCTATTCACCTTTCTACGCAAGCCAATGTGATGAATGCTATGGATGCTGAGGTTTATTATGACTTGGGTGTTGAGCGTATTATTGTGGCGCGTGAGATTTCTTTAAAAGATTGTGAAGCCATTAAAAATCATTTACCAAAACTTGAACTTGAAATTTTTGTACATGGTTCAATGTGTTTTGCTTACTCTGGACGTTGTCTCATTTCATCACTTCAAACAGGACGTGTACCAAACCGTGGTTCATGTGCAAACGACTGCCGTTTCCCTTATGAAATTTATGCCCATAATCCTGAGTCAGGGACAACGTTTAGACTGGACGAAGAAGAGGGTATAGGAACCTACATTATGAATGCCAAAGATATGAATATGGCATCACACGTGGATGAAATACTAAAATCAGGTGTCATTGATTCTCTTAAAATTGAGGGGCGTACAAAGTCTCCTTATTATGCAGGTGTGGTCACCAAAGCTTACCGTCATGCCATAGATGATTACTATGCAGGAGACTTTGATGAAAAACGTTACCAAAAAGAGCTCAATACAACACAAAACCGTGGTTTTACAGATGCTTACTTACTCTCACGTCCTTTTGACAGAAATGACACTGAGTCAAACGCGTTTTCTATTCAGTACGGGACACATCAAGTAGCAGGTCTTGTGAGTGAAGATGGTACCACATGGAAGTGTAAAGACAAAACCTGTTTAGGTGACTCTATAGAGATTGTTTTACCTGTAGGTGCTTCTGTGGACTTGGTTGACAATGACATTGGAAGCATTGAAGAGATTGCTGGGCATTACGTGATAAAGTTTAAAAAACTTACCACAAAAGAGGGTAAAGAGTTAGACTGTGTACACTCTGGCAATGTCAATGACATTTTATTGCCTGCAAAACTACCAGGATATACGATTTTGAGACGTGAGATCGCTGAAGCCTTGGAGAAAAAAGGGCTGACAGATACATCTACCCCAATGAAGTTAGAGCAAGAGCAAAAATAGTAGGGGTCTGGTGATTTGTAATTTGTTGCAAAGCAATAAATTATGAATCACCTGACACCCTTGGTGAAGCAATATAAAAGGTAAAAAGATGAAGTTTATATCGATTGTGATAGGTTCTAAAAGTGACTATGCTGTGATGGCTGAGTGTGCTGAGACTTTGAAAAAGTTTGGTGTACCTTATGAACTTATTGTCTCCTCTGCACATAGAAGTCCTGAAAGAACGAGAAATTACATTAAAGAAGCCGAAGCAAAAGGGGCGCAAGTCTTTATCGCTGCTGCTGGTATGGCTGCACACCTTGCCGGTACCTGTGCTGCAAACACAACCAAACCAGTACTGGGTGTTCCTATGGAAGCGGGTGTACTTAAAGGTGAAGATGCGCTTTTAAGTACGGTAATGATGTTAGAAGGTATGCCTGTAGGTACACTTGCCATTGGTAAAGCAGGCGCAGTAAATGCTGCGTATCTTGCCATCCAAATTATGGCCTTACAAGATGATGAACTTAGAGTTAAACTACAAGAAGACCGCATAAGCAAAGCAAAAAAAGTAGAGCTAGACTCTTCTGAAATTGAAACAATACTTTAGAAAATTAGAAGTGAGAAATTAGAAATGAATAAAGACGCAATTACTTTTTCAGCGATGTTATTGAAACTCCAAGAATACTGGGCAGCACAAGGCTGTAACATAGTACAACCTTATGACATCCCCTCAGGGGCAGGGACATTTCACCCCGCGACACTGCTAAGAAGTTTAGATTCTAAACCTTGGTCAGCTGCTTACGTGGCACCTTCACGTCGTCCTACAGATGGACGTTATGGAGAAAACCCTAACCGTTTGGGTGCGTATTATCAGTTTCAAGCACTCATTAAACCTAGTCCTGACAACATTCAAGAGCTTTACTTAAAATCTTTAGAATACTTGGGTTTAAACTTACAAGAACATGACATTCGCTTTGTAGAAGACAATTGGGAGTCACCCACACTAGGTGCTTGGGGTCTTGGCTGGGAAGTTTGGCTCGATGGCATGGAAGTGACACAATTTACTTACTTTCAACAAGTAGGTGGTATTGCTTGTGACCCTGTGGCAGTGGAAATCACTTATGGTACAGAGCGTTTGGCGATGTACTTGCAAGGTGTAGAGTCTGTGTATGACTTGGTCTGGAATAAAATGGGTGATACCATTACCACTTATGGTGACGTACACAAAGAGACAGAGTATGAATTTTCAAAATACCACTTTGAAGTGGCAAATGTAGAAAACCTTTTTCAACATTTTGAAGATGCAAGCAAAGAATGTAAGGTATGTTTAGAGGCAGGACTGCCTTTACCGGCGTATGACCAGTGTATGGTTGCTTCACATGCCTTTAATGTATTGGATGCTAGAAAAGCCATCTCTCAGGCACAAAGACAAAATTACATTTTAAAAATAAGAGATCTTTCTATAGGCTGTGCACAGTTGTATAAAGCGCAAGAACAAGAACGTAATGAAAGAGTAAAAGGTTAAATCTTGATAGAAAAATTATCCACTTCAAGTTTAAAACTAGGCATTATCTCAGGAGGGCAGTTAGGTAAAATGCTCATTCAAGAGGCAAGTAAGTGGGCCATAGCTACGTATATACTTGATCCTGACCCAGATTGTCCAGCTAAGCGTATAGCAACGGTACATGTAGAAGGTGATTTCCTTGATTTTGACACTGTTTATGCCTTTGGTAAAGAAGTAGATATCCTTACTTATGAGATGGAAAATATCAACATAGACGCACTGATACAACTAAAAAAAGATGGCTTCAAGGTAGTGCCTGACCCAGAAGTACTGGCGCTCATACAAGATAAAGGTCTGCAAAAAGAGTTTTATCAAAAGCACAATATCCCAACATCACCTTTTGCCTGTTATGAAAATTCTGATGAAATCACTAAAGCTATAGAAGAAAAATATTTTACTTATCCCTTTGTTCAAAAGTTGAGAAAAGGTGGATATGACGGTCGCGGTGTAGCAGTCATAAACTCTGCTGAAGATACTCTACTTGATGGCTCTTCTATGCTTGAAAAAATGGTAGAGATAGACAAAGAGATAGCCGTCATTGTGGCAAGAAGTGAGTTGGGTGAGGTACGTTGCTTCCCTGCTGTTGAAATGACATTTGATGCAAAAACCAATTTAGTGGAAGATTTGTTCTGTCCTGCAAACATTAGTCAAGAAGATGCGAAGATAGCGGAAAATTTGGCAATAAAAATCATTGAAAAACTAGAGATGGTTGGGCTTTTGGCAGTAGAATTTTTTATAGATAAAAATGGAGAAATACTGGTAAACGAAGTAGCGCCAAGACCACACAACAGTGGCCACCATACGATAGAGTCTGTGATGACCTCTCAGCTAGAACAGATGCTTCGTGCTATATTGGGTCTTCCTCTTGGTAGTACAAAGCTCATAACACCCTCAGTGATGCTCAATCTTTTAGGTGAAGATGGGCATACGGGAGAAGTGTATTATGAAGGACTGAGTGAAGCCTTAGCGCTAGAGGGTGTAAAAGTACATCTTTATGGGAAACAACAGACCAGACCTTCTAGAAAGATGGGACACGTAACCGTGCTTTCTGACACGTTAGAAGAAGCATTTAAAAATGCAGATAAAGTAAAAAGTATATTAAAGGTGAAATCATGGGAAAAGTAGTAGTAAGTATTGTAATGGGTTCGGACTCAGATCTACCAATTATGCAAGCAGCAGCAGATATGCTAGAGCTCTTTGGCGTAGGGTATGAACTCGATGTTGTTTCAGCACACAGAACGCCGGAAAAACTTTTTGAATACTCAAAAAATGCCCATAAACGAGGCATACAAGTCATCATTGCAGGAGCAGGCGGCGCAGCACATTTACCTGGAATGATAGCTTCCATGTCACCACTCCCTATTATAGGTGTACCGGTGAAATCTTCTAACTCTATAGATGGTTGGGACTCCATACTCTCAATACTTCAAATGCCTGGCGGGGTACCTGTGGCTACAGTGGCACTCAATGGTGCTAAAAATGCAGGTATCTTAGCGGCACAAATCGTTGCTGTAGGGGATGAAGAAACAAGAGAAGCAATCATCGCGTATAAAGAAGAGCTCAATGCACAAGTCATGGAAAAGTCAAATAGAGTCAAAATTACGAAAGCCTAACATGACAGTAGAAGAGATATATACACACTTAGATAGCATCAGTCCTTTTGAACTTCAAGAAAAATGGGATAATTCTGGGCTTAACGTGGGAGAAATGACACGTGAAGTATCTGAAGTTGTTGTCTCTTTAGATATAGATTCTGACATGATAGACACAGCCAAAGAAGGCACACTTTTTGTGGTGCATCACCCACTTATTTTTGACAAATTAGGAAGCCTTGATTTTTCTAAATACCCTTCTAATCTACTTGAAAAAATGATTTTAAAGAAACACTCACTTATTGCCATGCATACCAACTTTGACCAAACACACTTAAATAAATATGTTTTTGAAAAAATCTTAGGGTTTAAACTTGAAAAACAAAATTCTTTTTTGTGTACGACAAAAGGTGAATGGAATTATAAGGCATTGTTGAAGCGTATCAAAGAGAAGTTAAACTTGCCAACGCTAAAAGTGGTAGGAAAAAAAGAAAACATCAGCTCTATTGCCCTTTGTACAGGTGCAGGGGCTTCTCTTATGGATGAGGTTGAAGCAGATTGTTTTTTAACTGGAGACATCAAATATCATGATGCAATGAAAGCCATGAGTGAAGATTTGATGCTTGTAGACATAGGACATTATGAATCTGAGAAGTTTTTTGCAGAGATTATGGCAGATGAATTGAAAGTTTTACCTATTTTAGCTATAATTGCGAATTCTAAAAACCCATTTACCACAGAAACGTTATAAAAAACGTTGTAATTAGGTTTATTAACACTGTAGTTAACTACAAAGACACCCTGAAACGCCCAAAGGACAGAGATTGAACAAACACTTAGATGAACTTATTGAACTTTCAAAAAATGACAAAGCCATTGATGCCTATACACCACAACTTGATGCTGCCAATAAAAAGATAGCAAAAATACAAAAGAAAATAGATACAGCACAAGGTGAGTTAGACACTTTAAACAATGACATTGCAGGCAATGTTACAAAAGTGACAGTTTTTGAAGAGCAACTTACATTGCTTAATGAGCAATTAACTTCAAATACTAAAAAAGCCAAAGAGATTACGACAGAAAAAGAGATGAAAGCACTCTCTTTAGAAGAAGATATCGCTAAAGAAAAAATGACTTTTGCCAATGAAGAGATTGAAAGACTTCAAGGGATCAATGAAACGAAAAATGCTTTACTTACGGAAGCCAGTGAAAAAGTTGAAGCGTTAAGCACTGAGTTTGCTACGGTAAATAAAGAAGTATCTGTAGAAACTGCTGTGATAGAAAAAGCAAAAGGTGAACTTTTTGTAAAAAGAGAAGCACTTAGCAGAAACCTTGAACAAAAAGTATTGGCATTTTATGAAAAAATCCGTATTTGGGCAGGCAACACAGCAGTAGTGCCTGTAAAAAAACAAGCATGTTACGGTTGTTATATGAAACTGAATGACAAAACATACTCTGAAGTGATTAGAGCAGACGAAATCTGTAACTGTCCTCACTGTGGTAGAATTCTTTACATCGAGCCAGTGACTGCTGAAGAAGCATAACAAGCGTTCGGCGTTCAGCGTTTAGCGTTCAGAAAAGTGTGCCAATATGGCTCACTTTATATTGGAGGCAGAATTGTTCTTTCTTATCTATTCACTTTTTTCTTTTTTTATTTATCTCCTTGCCTTACCATTTCTAGTTATTTTTTCTTTTAAGAGAAAGTATAAAGAGTCAATTCCAGCAAGATTTTTTTTATGGAAAAATGGACCTTTAAAAGCAAATGGTATTTGGTTTCACTCTTGTTCTTTTGGAGAAGCAAAAGCCATTAAACCTTTGGTAGATGCCTTGCCTTCTGAGTTACTTCGCATGAGTAGCACAACCAATACAGGTTTCCAAGCCATTAATGAATACACAGAACAGAGTAGGTACCTTCCTTTTGAATCACTACTGTTTTTTTGGACTAAACCTCAAAAAGCCTTGGTGGTCATGGAAGCAGAGTTTTGGTATTTGCTTTTTGCTTTGGCACAAAAAAGAGGGGCAAAGACTTTGCTTATCAATGCAAGGATGTCAGACAGGTCTTACCCGAAGTATTTGAAAATGGCATGGTTGTATAGACAGATATTTAAATATATCGATGAAGTGTATGCCCAAACAGAGTTAGACAAAGAACGTTTAATTACTTTAGGTGCTAAAAATGTACAAGTGACGGGGAATATTAAACTCTCTGAATTACCAAAGCCTACAAAAACTTTGAAAAAACCAGAAGTTTTAACGCTTTGTGCAGCCAGTACCCATGAGGGAGAAGAAAAACTCATTTTAGAAGCTTTTGTAAACTTTAAAAAAGAGAACAAAGTCGCCAAACTCATTGTTGTGCCACGTCACCCTGAACGTTTTAACAAAGTGGCTGACATGATTGAGACTTTGGCAAAAAAAGAAGGTTTTTCTTGGCAGAGGTATTCACAAGAAGAAAATTTTGACTCAGACATCATTTTAGTAGATGCTTTGGGTGAATTGGTGAACATTTATGCCATTTCAGACATTGTCATACTCGGTGGTGCTTTTGAGCCTATTGGTGGGCACAATGCAGCAGAAGCAGCACAGTTTGGCTGTAAAATTATTTCTGGTAAACACTACTTCAATCAAAAAGATATTTTTGAAGCTGTGGAGGGCATTGTTGTAGTAGAAGCATCTAACCTTTTACGAAGACTTTCTCAGCATGGACTATTGAAGCCTACAAAGATAAAATATAAAACAGACATATCTCCTATAGTTGAGAGCATAAAAAGTGTTATATCAAAAAATGCTATAATAGCAAATAAATAAGCATCGGATAAAAAATGGCAACAGATAAAGCATATAAGATATTGGCAGTGCAAAAAGGCATTTCAAACAAGAAAGCAAAAGACCTCATAGATAGAGGGCTTGTGTTCGTAGAAGATAAAAAAGTAAAAATAGCCCGTGCTGACATACATACAGACACTTACTTCCGTGTAGAGTACCCAGAGAAGCTAGAGATACTCTACCAAGATGATGACATCATGGCGGTTAATAAGCCAGCACAAGTAGACTCATATGAGATACAAGATGCGCTAGAGGGTGTTGAACTTTTACATAGACTAGACCGTGATACTTCAGGGGTCTTACTGCTTGGAAAAAACAGAGCTTTTATAGATAAGGCAATCAAAGAGTTTAAAGCACGTAGGGTAGAGAAACATTATGTGGCGTGGATTGAAGGTGTATTGTATGAAAAGGTGGAAATCAATGAGCCTATTTTTACGGTGAAAAAAGGGAAAGCTTTTTCTCTCATAGATCCACTTCGAGGTAAAAAAGCACATACCATTGTAAAACCTGAAGAGTTACAAGGTAAGAAGTCTAAAGTACATATAGAGATCACTACAGGACGTACACACCAGATTCGTGTACACTTGGCACACATTGGGTACCCTATTGTGGGAGATGAGCAGTATGGAAGCCGTACACAGGCTAAACGTGTTTTATTACACTCTGCACAAATGAAAATTCTTGATTATGAATTTAATGCAAAAGAGCCGAAAGATATTTCTCAGTACAAATAGTCTTAACTTACACGGATGAACAGTTAAAAGAACATACAGTAAAAGAAGCAGAGATCATCAAAAAATCTGTTTTAAAAAAAGTGGATAATACTGTAGGTTCCAATCTTCATCTCTTCTTTTGAGCGCAGAGATGTGATTGGGGAAATATAGTGCCAATCTATACTAGTACAGGAATGTTGATAGCTTGGCCTAGGTAAATCTTATCTGTATCTTTGATGCTTTCAATGTTTGCTTCTCCAATCAATGGATACTTTCCCCCCCCCTGCATTAGAGATGAAACCAAACATTCCCAGGGTATTTTCCTTTTTATGGTCTGTTATTTCAAAGTTGAAATATACTCTGCTACAGCTTCAATCGTTGCGTCATCCATAGGAGAAACTTGAGTTTTCATGAGCATACCCATACCCGTCACGTCACGTGTACCTGCTTTATAAGCCTTGAGCATAGTGAGTATTTCATCTTTAGTTTTTCCTGCAATTTCAGCTGACTTCCCGAGTGCTTTTGTTTTTCCGTCTACACCATGACAGCCTGCACATTTGGCATACGCTTCTTTTCCTGTGTTGTTTGCAAGAGACGCAGCGGCTGCGGCAGTGGCTGCAGAGACAGCATCTCCTGTCTTTTCTACAGCTTCTTTTGCTTCTTCCATTGCTTTATCTGCAGCCTCTTTGGTTGCTTCTAGGACTTTATCTGCAGCTATTTTAGCCTCTGCACTTGCTTTTTTGGCTGCTTCTATGGCCTTGTTTGCAGCTGCTTTGCTGGCTTCTGCAATATCATGTGCTGCTGTTTTTGTACTTTCAACAGCTTTGGCTGTTTTTTCGTCTGTCTTTTCTCCACAGGCTGTAAACAACAAAGTTGCTGCAACAAGTGATAAGGTAATTATTCTGTTCATTCTTTATATCCTTTTTTTAATAATGTATACGTTTTAAGTATACAGTGCTGAAAATAAACAAATGCTTATAAATAAGTATTATTCATTTTCTATATTGGTTTTCCCTCAGCTCTTAAGCCCATCTTTGGTAAAATCACGTAAGAAAAAATAACAGGGCCCTATATGTTCGATACGTTAACCGACAGTTTTAAAAATGCCATTGGCAAAATTCGTTTTCATGATGATGAAAAAGCACTTAAAAAAGCAACCACTGAACTTAAAAAGTCACTTTTAAAAGCAGATGTACACCATAAAGTCGTTAAAGACCTTATAGCGTATATAGAAGTTGAAACTAAAAAGAATGGGGTAGGTAAAGACAACTTCTTAAAAGCCCTACAGGACAAACTCACAGACATACTCACCTTGGAAGGGGCAGCTAAAGGCTTTACCTTCGCTTCTAAGCCACCAACGGTAGTGTTGATGATAGGTTTACAAGGATCTGGTAAAACAACCACTACAGGTAAACTGGCTTACTTCTTAAAAGAACAAAAAAAGAAAAAAGTACTTGTGATTGCAGCCGATTTACAAAGACTTGCAGCGGTGGAACAACTGAAACAAATTACTTCTGGCATTGAAGTGGAACTGGTTGCAGATGAAAGCGCTACCCCTACGCAAATTGTCAAACGTGGTTTAGAGAAAGCAGAAAAAGAACTTTATGACGTGGTTCTCATAGATACAGCAGGACGTTTGGCCATTGATGATGCTCTTATGGATGAGTTGGCAGAGATAAAGAAAATTGCCAATCCAGATGAACTCTTTTATGTAGCAGATGCAATGACAGGTCAAGATGCTGTAAGAACTGCACAAACCTTTAAAGAAAAAATCGGCATCACGGGTGTGGTACTTTCTAAGTTTGACGGTGACGGTAAAGGTGGGGTGGCTCTTGGGCTTACCCAACAAGTAGGTGTGCCTCTACGCTTCATCGGTAATGGTGAAAAAATGCCAGACCTTGAGCAATTTATTTCAGATAGAATTGTCAACAGACTTATGGGTGCAGGAGATGTGGAAGGTTTAGCTGAAAGAGCGGCTGCAAGTATTGACCCAAAAGAAGCCAGAAGAATGACCCAAAAGATCAAAAAAGGTCAGTTTAACTTTAATGACTTCTTGGCACAAATGGAACAGATGAAAAAACTTGGTTCCATGAAGTCAGTACTAGGGATGATACCTGGTATGGGGAACATGGCGAAACAACTCGGTGACATGGATTTGGAAAACTCATCTGAGATTAAACAAATCAAAGCGCTGGTCTCTTCTATGACAGCCAAAGAGAGAGAAAACCCTGATCTTCTCAATAATATGCGTAAAAGACGTTTGGCAGCTGGGGCAGGGTTGGATCCTATGCATGTGAACCGTGTACTTAAACAGTTCAAAAATGCTGCAAAGATGGCAAAAAAGATGTCTACCAAAGGTGGCATGAAGCAGATGCAAGAAATGATGGCACAAGCACAAGGCGGTGGTATACCCCGTTAAAATAAGAGAGAGTCTTGGCAGATATTGTGCAAGTCTCTGCTCGTTTAATAATTTTTTTATGCGTTTTATGGTAAAATCGCGTTTCGTTAAGCCTTGATGAGTGCTTTAGTCATTAAAAAGCAGTTGTCAGGACTTAATCCCTAGGAGACTTACCTCAGTTTGCTAGTACCATTAAAGAATATAACACAAGGATATAACATGACAATGATCAGAATGACAAGAATGGGTAGAAAAAAGAAACCTTTTTACAGAATCGTAGTAACAGACAGCAGAAAAAGAAGAGATGGTGGTTGGATCGAAGTAATCGGTAACTATAACCCAGTTTCAGTAAACAAAGAGCTTAGACTTGACGAAGAAAGATTAAATTACTGGCTTTCAGTTGGTGCACAAATGAGCCCAACAGTTAAAAGACTAGCAGGAAGAAAATAGTTTTAAATGGTTAGTGAATTCCTAAGCTCATATACTAAACTTTTAGTTGAACATCCAGAAGATATCTCTATAGAAATATCTGAAATGGATGAGGGCTACGATGAGATTACAATCTTTGCAAATAACGAAGATATCGGTAAACTCATTGGAAAACAGGGACGCATGATTAATGCCATTAAAACAGTTATCTCTGGTTGTAAAGCAAAAGGCGGTAAAAATTACCGCGTGAATGTTAAGCCAGTTGAATAACATGTCAAACGATACTTCTCTCATCGCTCAAATAGGGCGAACTATTGGACTTTGGGGTGACCTGAAGTTTCATATTCACACAGACTTCCCAGAACAATTTACAGTAGGAAAAACCTATAAAACCAATCGTGGTGATTTAACCATCGCTGAGATGAATACTAAACGAGGCATTATTCGTTTTCTAGGTTATGAGAGCATTGATTCT
>CAUZVG010000044.1:0-11065 GCA_963583215.1 Campylobacterales bacterium
CTATTAGAGATTTACTTGAGTAAAAACATGTCATTTTGACATATTTTTCTTCTTTTATAGATTTTCACGTTACACTTGCACTATATCTAGATGGAGTCACTTTTGAATAAAATAGAAACCCTCAAACACTATTTCGGCCACGATACTTTTAGACCTCTACAAGAAGAAGTGGTAGATGCTATTGTTAACAAAGAAGATGTCTTGATGATACTTCCAACAGGGGGAGGAAAGTCACTCTGTTACCAACTCCCTTCATTACTCATGTCTGGGATTACTGTGGTGGTTTCACCGCTTTTAGCACTCATGCATGACCAGGTGGTTGCACTGAAAGCTAACGACATCTCAGCGGCTATGCTTTCATCGATGCAAACACTTGAAGAGGCACAAGCCATTGAACAGCAACTTAGACGTGGTGAGATAAAACTTCTTTACGTGGCACCTGAACGTTTAACCAATGCTTATTTTTTAAATCTTTTACACCAGCTTCCCATTAACTTCTTTGTCATCGACGAAGCGCACTGTGTTTCAGAGTGGGGACATGAATTTAGAGAAAACTATAGACGACTCTCTTTGCTCAAAGAACAATTTGCCACCACGCCTATTGCTGCATTTACTGCGACGGCTACCAAAGCGGTAGAAGAGGACATTGCGAGTAACTTAGGTTTACGTTCTCCTATGCGTGTCAGAGGTTCACTCTTTCGTGAAAACCTCTCTATCAACGCAAAACATCGTATTAAAGATGGGAGAGAACAACTTTTAGAGTTTTTAAAAGGCCATAAAGATGAAGCAGGGATTATTTACACCCTTTCAAGAAAATCTACAGAAAATGTGGCGAGTTTTCTACAAGGTAAAGGCATAGAAGCCAAAGCTTACCATGCAGGACTACCCACCCAAGAGAAAAACAATACCTATGCAGACTTTGTAGCAGACCGCGTGCAAGTGGTGGTTGCCACCATTGCTTTTGGTATGGGGATTGATAAGTCTAACATTCGTTTTGTCGTACACATGACCCTACCAAAAACCCTAGAAAACTTTTACCAAGAGATAGGCCGAGCAGGACGTGATGGTGTGGAAGCAGAGACTTTACTTCTCTTTTCTGCCTCTGACATCGTGCAACAAAAAATGTTTATTGAAGATTTGCCAGACACCCCTTACAAACAACATGCTTTTAACAAACTAGACAGCATGATCCGTTTTGCAAACTCTGAGAATTGTAGACACCAGAGTGTGGCTGCTTATTTTGATGACCGCATTGAAGCTTGTGGTACAAAGTGTGATAATTGTACTGCACCAGAGAGTGAAAAAGTAGACATCACCACAGCTGCGCGTATGTTACTCTCTTGCATTGTTAGAACAGAACAGAGTTTTGGTTTACACTACATCATTGATGTACTCAAAGGTTCTAAAGAACAACGTGTTTTACAAAATGGACACGATAAACTTTCGGTTTATGGTATTGGCAATGAATACACAAAAAACCAATGGCTTACCATTGGCGATAAACTCTTAGAACTTGGCGCTGTAGAAATTGGCGAATTTAAAGTCTATAAGCTGACAAACTTTGGGGCAGAAGTACTTAAAGGTGCCCACAAAATAGACCTCAAAAAAGAGAGACTGACCGTACAAAAAGCTTCTGCCAAAAAGAAAGTTTCTTACTTTGATGACTACGATGTTGACATGTATGATAAGTTGCGTGATCTACGCACCCAAATAGCTTCCAAAGCAGGCATCCCTCCCTACATTGTCTTCTCCGATAAGACCCTCAAAGACCTCTCTTCTAAAACGCCACAAAACAAAGAAGAGATGTTGGCCGTGCACGGCATAGGTGAAGTGAAATTTGAACGTTATGGTAAGGCATTTTTGGAGACTTTAAATGGCTAAGCAGCCATTATGTGGCATAGATGAAGCAGGTCGTGGGCCTTTGGCTGGGGCTTTGGTGATGGCTGGGGTGGTGCTTAGAGGGAAGGTAGAAGGCTTGATGGATTCTAAGAAGTTATCTGAGAAAAAACGTGAAGCACTTTTCCCTTTAGTACTTAAAAACTCAGACTATCATATTGTTTCTTTTTCTGCACAAGAAGTAGATGAACTTGGTATCTCTAAATGTTTACACAAAGGTTTACAAAGTATACAAAAACACTTGCCACACTGCCACTACTTATTTGATGGAAACAGTACTTTTGGTGTAGAGAATATTGAAACTTTGGTCAAAGCTGATGATAAAATACAAGAAGTCTCAGCAGCGAGTATTTTGGCAAAGGTGACAAGGGATAGAGAGATGATAGAGCTGGCTAAAAAGTACCCCGAGTATGGTTTTGAGAAACATAAGGGCTATGGTACCAAAGCACATATGGAAGCTTTGGTGAAGTATGACAGGTCACCTGTGCATCGTAAAACATTTAGAGTAAAGGGGCTAGACGACCCCGCACTCTTTTAAAACATTGCTTTACCATTGACATTTACTTTGCCATCTTTGAGTTCTACTTTATAGACTTTTTTCCCATTTACCGTTTCAGGTTGAATCAGCATCATCACCATCACCGCTTGGGGTTGCTGTGCTGATAGCGCAAAAAGGTCATCTGAAACAGTGAGTTTTAAATCTGCATCTATGAAAGAGAGTGCTTGCATTGGATTTTTATCTAACAGAGTAAAGTCAAGGTTTTTGTCGATGGACAAGGCTGCATTCAAATCAAAGCCATCAATCTTTTTATCTTGTATTTGCAGTGTTTTTACGGAAAAGTCCTTCATCTTAAAGATCACACCCTCTGCAAGGAGTTCTCTTATGGCAACTTTTAAACCTGCTTCATCTTCTGGGTCTAACATTTCTATTTTTTCTAAAGCAGAAAGGGGAAGATTGCCAAGATTCATAGCAAGATTCATTTCATCTAGGGAAGTGTTTTGTGTCGCATCACTAAAGTTGATGTGTTTGACTGTACCTTTAAAGGTAAGTGCCACCAGTGCGTCTTTAAGAGAAGACAAAGAATGCATGTCTATTTCTTGAATGTCAAGGTTAAATTCATTTTTAACCTTTGCCTGGATACGTTCAATGTTATAGCTTGTGTCATAGGCATATTGACTTGTCCCTGTGGCTTCATATTGGGTTTGGATGTTTTTAAATTCAATCAACATATCATTTGAGACAGACAAAGAAATACTTTTAAGCACTTGCATCATGCGTGTTAATTTTTCATCTTCAAGTTCACCTTTAAATCTAAAGTCTTTCATGACATACTTAAGTGCTTCTTTGGCTTGCAATGTTGTGTCCACATCTTTCATGTAGCCTTTAAAGCCTGTGCCAAGCTTGTTGACATCTACATGCATCAAAAATATTTTTTCTGCCAACATTTCTTTCACTTGTGCCAAGAGTTTTTTCTCTTCAGGGTCTTCAATGTTTTCTGTGAGCACAGAAGGTAAAGTAATTGGATAGATATCTAACGAGACAGCAGAATACGCATCTGCAAGGTAACTTACATCTACGCCAAACTTTAAGCCCTTGAGTACTTTTGCATCTTCTGTAGATATTTGGGTACCTTCACTTACGAGGAAAGCGGCAATTTTATCTGTGTCATTAAAAGAGAAGACATACTGTTCTTTGTCTGTAGAGAGTACTTTGCTTTCAACAGTAAAGCCTTGGTTTTTCAAAGAATCAAATTTTGCTTTGACTTCTGTTTTCATGGCTGTGGCTATTTTCTCAGAACCTGCACTAAAGTAGTATACACCTGCTGCAATAATAAGAGCCAGTGACGCTAATCCAATTTTTTTAAGATTCGTCATTTTAATTTTCCTTATATATTTTGCTTAAATGTGACATCTTTTTACCCATGTTAAGTAGGGTCATGTCTGCTAAAGTAAGTGCCATCATTGCTTCACACACCACTGCTCCACGGATAGCCACACAAGGGTCATGTCTACCTTTTAAGTGACAGTTTACCTCTTCATTGCTGGTCGTCACGGTCTCTTGGTCTTGGAAGATAGACGGTGTAGGTTTGAAGTGTGTTTTCACAATGATGGTATCACCATTGGAAATACCACCTAACATACCACCTGAGTGGTTAGAGGTGAAACCATTGGCACGGATTTCATCATTATTTTCTGAGCCTTTGAGGTGTGTGGAAGCCACACCATCTCCAATCTCCACGGCTTTAGCTGCATTAATGCCCATCATCGCTTCCGCAAGAATGGCATCCAGTTTATAATACAAAGGTTCACCTAAACCAATAGGCACACCAGTTGCCGTAGTAAGCACCACCCCACCTACCGAGTCGTGGTTACTTTTGGCATCTAAAATGGCTGCTTCTTGTGCTGCTTCAACAGAGGGGTCAAGGGCATAGAGTTTAGAGGTTTTTGCATGTTCAAAGTCTTGTACTGACCCTTTAATGCCGTCTACTTCACACAGACCAGACTGTATTTCAATGCCCAGTTCTTTGAGCATGAGTTTTGCAATGGCGCCACCCGCAACGCGTGCAGCAGTTTCTCTTGCAGAAGAGCGTCCGCCACCACGGTAGTCTCTGAGACCATATTTGTGATAGTAAGTAAAGTCTGCATGTCCTGGACGAAAGAGGTCTTTCACATTGTCATAATCTTTAGACTTTTGGTTGGTGTTAAAAATCACCATGGCAATAGGGGTTCCTGTACTTAACCCTTCAAAAGTACCAGAGAGGATTTCAAACTTGTCATCTTCTTTTCGTCCTGTTTCTAGTTTTGACTTGCCTGGTTTTCTTCTGTCAAGTTCTGACTGAATGAAGGCTTCATCTATTTTAAGTCCTGCGGGCACACCATCTAAGATGCATCCTAGTGCTTTTCCATGAGATTCACCAAAGGTAGTGAGGGTAAGTTTTTTTCCAAAGGTATTCATGATTTTAATTCCTTTAAGGCAATTTTAGCTGCTTTTTGTTGGGCTTCTTTTTTACTTTTACCTTTTGCTGATGCAATGGTTATCTCGTTTAAAATAATGGCAATTTCAAACTCTTTTTTATGGTCAGGTCCAGATGAACCTAACATTTCATAAAGTGGGGTAACGCCATGTGACGCTTGGGTCAACTCTTGTAAAGCAGTTTTGTAATCTTTTGAGAGTGAATCAAGGTCAATTTTGGGATGACACTCTTCAAGCAGTTTAACAGAAATATTTTTAGCCACTTCTAGTCCCGCTTCAAGGTAAATAGCCCCTATAATCGCTTCAAAAGCATTAGAAAGCAAGGAAGGTTTATCTCTTCCGTTATTGTTCTCTTCTGCAAGTGAGAGGTAAATGTAAGAACCAAGTTTGAGTTCACGGGCTAAAAGTGTAAAGCCGGACTCATTAACAAGTGAAGCACGTATTTTTGACAAAATACCTTCATTTGATTTTGGAAATTTAGTAAAAAGGTACTCACCTACAATGAGGTCAAGTACAGCATCTCCTAAAAACTCAAGCCGCTCATTATTGTAAGGCTTTTTGTCACTTTTATGTGTTAAAGCCTCAATAATCAATTGCTTATTTGTAAATGTATAGTTCAGTCGTGTTTCTAAGTGACTGTAATCGGTCATTTTTTATTCCTTTGTATAATTTTGTACTGTGGGCATTTACAGTGAAGCTTTCATTTTTTCTGCTTCATCTCGTGCCAATTCATCACAACGTTCATTTTCTGGGTGTCCATTATGCCCTCGTACCCATGTCCCCTGTACATTGTGTGCTTTGGCTGCTTCTAGGTAGGCTTCCCAAAGGTCTACATTTTTGACTTTTTTAAAGTTTTTTTTTACCCAACCCTCTAACCATTCGTTAATGGCTTTGACCACATAAGAACTGTCTGAGATGACTTCAACATCACAAGGCTCTTTTAAAAGTTTGAGCCCTTCAATGACGCCTTGTAGCTCCATGCGGTTATTGGTGGTATGTTCTTCTGCGCCAGAGTACTCTCTTCTTTTGCCTTTAAACTCCAAGATGCCACCATAACCACCAGGACCAGGGTTCCCAAGGCTAGAACCATCAGAGTAAAGAGTAATCTGTTTGCGGGTTTGACTTTGCAATTTTTTCCTCTACTTGAACGGAATTTATCGCCATACAATTTGGACAGCGCGTAAATGAAACAGGAAAAGACTGTTTACATTTTGTACAGAGGTAAGAGAAGAGTAAATCTCCTTCATCAAACCCACCTTTTCTAGCCGTAGCTAACATGTCTAAAGAGAAAATCCCACTTTTTGCTATAGGCTTTTGTAAATAGCCTTTGGCATAGTAGAGGGTATGTAGTTTCTCATCGCTTGCGATTATATCTAAATCGAGTTGTGAATTTGGCAAAAACCAAAGTATGTCAATGAGCTCTTTGATACGCTCTGCATCTATGATTTTCCAAGCACTAGGCGTGTCTAGTTGTAAAAGCAAAGCAACAATTTGACGGTAGAGTTGCGGTTGTTTTGCCAGCATCTCTTTAATTTTTCTTACTTTGTCTTCTATGGAAATATTTTTGTCTGTCTTAAGCTCTGCAAAATCAAAAAATATTTCAAGCTCTTTGGTATCTTCTCCCAAAAGTTTAAGGGGTTCAATAATCTCTTTGGCTTTGCTATAACGGTGCATAGCTTCATAAACCACACCCAGTTCATAGAGTACTTTTACGTTACGTGGGCTTTTACGTAAAATTTCCAAATAAATAGACTTCGAACGTTCCAAAAACCCTGCATGCAAATAGGTATTTCCTAGTCTCTCCATCAGTTCTGCTTTCCCTGCATCTTGTTCCACATGTTTAATGAGATAGAGATAAATATTGATAGATTTATGGTACTCTCCCGTGTGGTCAAAAGCTTTGGCAAGCAGGGTGAGGGGTTTAAACATATTGGACTCAAAAGGCATGTTGGAAGTGTCTAACGCACACTCAGAAGTGTCAAACTTTTCTAAAAACTTAAGAAGGTTCCCCTCCTCTTTTTGTGTTTTATACACACCCCAAGCATAGGTCATCACGGTGACAATAAGGGCAATGACAATGATGAGAATAATAGAAAAAAGCGGATCATCATAAGCAGGGAGTAACTGTTCCAAAAAAGTCCTTGAGCGTTGTAGTTTTTTCTTTTCTACATAGATTATATCTAATTAGATATAATGTTGAAATGATAGATAACGCTTCCATAGAATCTTTAAAAAACAGTATCGATATTGTAGATGTGATTGGCTCTTTTATAGAGCTACGTAAAGCAGGCGCAAACTACAAGGCTAACTGTCCTTTCCATGGAGAAAAAACCCCCTCTTTTGTGGTTAGTCCTTCCAAACAAATTTACCACTGTTTTGGCTGTGGTGTAGGTGGCGACAGCATTAAGTTTGTGATGGAACTTGAAAAACTCTCTTACCCTGAATCCATAGAAAAGCTCGCTTCCCTGAACAACTTTTCCCTGACTTACACCAAAGGTTCTTCAGATTACTCTGATGCCAAACGTATACTTGAAGCCTTGGGGCAGTGGTATACCAAAAACTTAAACCGTAACCCAACAGCGATGTCTTACCTTTTAGACAGAGGTGTGTCTCAAAACTCTATAGAGAGATTTGAAATTGGCTATGTACCTAAGGGCCAAGAAGTGATGGGCTTTTTAAAATCTGCGCTCTTACCTCTGCCTAAAGCAGTAGAAGCAGGGGTCATTGCCCAAAGTGAAAATGGCCAAGGGTATTATGCACGTTTGGTCGAGCGTATTACCTTCCCCATCTACTCTGCGTCAGCATCTATTGTAGGTTTTGGTGGTAGAACTATTACCAACCACCCTGCCAAATACATCAACTCTCCTCAAACCAAACTTTTTAACAAGTCGCGTCTTTTATATGGCTATCATTTGGCAAAAGAGAGTATTTATAAAAACAAAAAAATCATCATTTGTGAAGGGTACTTAGATGTGGTGATGTTCCACCAAGCAGGTTTCACCGAAGCCGTTGCAGGGATGGGTACAGCGCTTACAGCTGAACATTTACCTATGCTTAGAAAAGGGGACCCCAAAGTCATTTTGGCTTACGATGGAGACAAGGCAGGGGTGGCAGCAGCGCTGAAAGCAGCACAAATGTTATCGACCTCAGGTTTTGATGGTGGGGTGGTACTTTTTCCTGACGGACAAGACCCTGCGGATCTTATTGCCAAAGGGCAGAGTGAGTCTGTAGCAACCCTCTTACGTGAGTCTAAGCCGCTCATTCCTTTTGTCTTAGAGAAAATCGTTTCGCAGTATGATTTACGTGACCCCAGAGCCAAAGAGGCAGCTTTTGGCGCCATGAAGCAGTATTTGGACACCTTAAGCCCTATCATTAAAGATGCTTACATCCCAGAAGCAGCTACACTACTTGGACTTTCCCCTTCTTTCTTTGGGCAAGGTGCAAAACCTGAAAGGGCTAGAAAAAACTTTAGCCAAAAAAGAGATGACGTGGCACAGTTAAGCATCTTAAAAACCCTCATTGAAACGCCAGACTTCATAGACAATGTACTCTCTGTCATGGATGTGACGATGTTTGGAAATTACGCAGGACTCTTAACCGCACTCATTGAAGGTCAACATGATCACCCTGGTTTGGTGGGACTTTCTGTGGATGAAAGTTTTGCTATTTTAGATGAAGCAGAACTGAACCGCGCTTTACGTAATTTTCTCATCAAACATTATGATTTGAAGTTAAAAAGCATTGCTTCTTCTTCCCAAATTGCTTTTGAAAAAAAGGCCTATCTTATTCGTAAGATACGAACCGATATAATACCTCGACTCAAAAAAGGTGAATTGGTCGCATTTGACTCTTCCATCTAATAAAAACCTAAAGGAAATAAACATGACAGCATCAGCAAGACATATACTCGTAGCAGACGAAACAGTTTGTAAAGAATTAAAAGAAAAAATAAACGCAGGTGACATCACTTTCGAACAAGCAGCAAAAGAGAATTCTACTTGTCCATCAGGAAACAATGGTGGCGCACTAGGTAGCTTTGGCGAAGGACAAATGGTTCCAGAGTTTGACAAGGTAGTGTTTAACGACGAAGTGGGTGTGGTTCACGGTCCTGTAAAAACTCAGTTTGGTTACCACCTACTAGAAATCACAGAACGTTCATAGTTTTACAGCTAAAAGGGAAACTCTAATCTCCCTTTTGCTACAATCCTTTTGTATTTACTACATCGTGGGGAATTAGCTCAGCTGGGAGAGCGCTTCGCTGGCAGCGAAGAGGTCGACGGTTCGATCCCGTTATTCTCCACCAATCATCTTCTTCCTTTTATCTATCACTTTACAACCTACCCACAATAATGTATAATTAATGAGTATCCTTTTATGAAATTTGAGGTAGTAAATATGAAAAACATTATTTTAGCTGTTATTTTTTTATCGGTCAGTGTGTTGGCTGAAGTGTACATGCACAAAGCAGAGCCTAAACATCCCATTATAGAACATCCTATTGAAAGACCTGAACATCCTATCCGTAGGCCTATACGTGCCGCAGCGATTCCTGTGGTGGTAAATCCTGGGCTTGTGTATCAGGACAATTATTATAATACAAATTATGCGTCCAACTGTGAACAGTGTATGATGCAGCTTAGCCAGAAAGATGCTGAAATTGCAAAGCTCAGATCTGAGTTGGCTGCATTACAATCAAAAAAGCAGGCAAAATTACAAAAAGAGTTAAAATCTTCGTATGAAGCAGAACTCAAGAAATTTGAAAACAGAAAAAGCAGTATTAAAAGCCATAACTCTGTGATTATTACAGACAAGCCAAAGGATTAAAAAACCCTTTGTTTTCCTTAGTATTTGAGTATGTCTATCCAAAAGAAATTGGCAATGAGGACAATGAAAAGTATCCCAAGTAAGTTAAAGACAATACCATAAGCAGCCATGGTTTTAATGGAAACGACTCCGGAACTCATGGCAATGGCATTAGGCGGGGTGGCAATAGGCAACATAAAGGCATAGGAAGCACAAACGGTAGCAACCATCATAATAAGCCTGGCATCCATGCCTGTTTGCTCAGCTACTTTAAAGAGTATAGGCAACATAATGGAAATGAGTGCTGTGTTTGAAGTGATTTCTGTGGTAAAGGTGACCATGACTGCAATAATCAGTAAAAATAAGATCATAGGCATAGAAGTGAATGCTACAAGATGTGAAGCAATTTCTTCGGCCATGCCTGTTTGGGTAAAGGCCGCGGCAATGGCAAAACCTGCACCAAAAAGAAACATAATTCTGTAAGGAATGTTTTCTTTGTCTTGCATCCAGTCGAGTATCGAAAATGGTGGCATGAACAGAAGTAGTCCTGCTGCCAGTAAGATGCCTGGTTCACTTAATCCCAAACCGTTGTAATAAGGTTTAATAGGCGCATTGACAAGTAGGGTGACAATGAGGCCGGCAATGAGAAAAAGTACTTTTTTCTGTTCAGTATTTAAAGGTTCTGTGCTTAAATCTGCTTCAATGTGCATGTGTTCTAAACCTATACTTAAAATGAAACCAACCACAAGGAACATCACAAAAACCAAAGGTGCTACCATGTACATCCATTGTACAAAAGGGATGGCTTCTAAGCCTAACTCTTCCATGATACCCATGAGTATGAGGTTGGGTGGTGTCCCAATAGGGGTTAAAATACCTCCTATACTTGCTCCATAAGCAATGCCCAAGGCCAAACGCATTTTGAGCTTGATATTTTCTGTAAGAAAGAGTGCAATAGGCAGAAGAAGCAGGGTGGTGGTGGTGTTTGAAAGCACAGAAGATAAAAGCCCTGAAGTGATAATAAGTGCAAAAATGATACCTCTTGCAGATTTGGGGAAAAGCCCTAACATTTTGTTGGCAATGATTTTATGTAAACCTGTTTTCTCTACAGCAATAGCAATGAGAAAGCCCCCTAAAAAGAGGTAAATGATGGGGTTGGCATAATTGATTGCCGTGGCTTTGGTACTTAAGACACCCGCTGCAGGGAAGAGTACAATGGGCAAGAGAGAGACCACAGCCAAAGGCAGTCCCTCATTGGTCCAAAGTGTAACCATAAGGACAATGGCAGCAACCATAAGGGACTGTTGTAGGGTAAAAAAAGAGAACATCGCTGCAAAAGCGATGAGTGCAAGTAAAAGGGCTAGGAGTATTTTTTTTGTTTGGCGCGTGTTA
>CAUZVG010000045.1:0-11058 GCA_963583215.1 Campylobacterales bacterium
TCAGATGTACAGGCAATAAAAAAAGAAAAGCCAGTATGTATTTGGATACACCATGTTTGAGCCAGCCAAAACGTAGGCTCTCAGAGAGAAATATATGTTGTACATCTCCCATGTTTCCTGCAGAAAACAAGAAGATTTCATGATTGAGTCTGTAGTATCTTTGTTCTTTGATGGTTAAGACTTCTTTTTGTACAATTTTTTCTAAAACTTTTTCAAACTTTGGCACCTGGTGCATTTTGGCAATGACATTAAAAGAGCCTATAGGGTTAAGTATGAGTTGTGCATGATGTTCTTTTTTGTCTAAGACTTTCACCACACGTCGCAAGGTACCATCACCTCCATGAATAATGATGTATTCATAGTCCTGCAAGCTGACATGGTTCTCAAGTTCACAGAGTGTAATAGAGTGAATGTCAAGTCCTTCATAGTGTAGTTCTTGACCAATAGAAAGTAGTGACATGTGACTCCTTAGTGTTAGTGAACCCTCTGAGTAATCTAGACGTTCACAACATCACTAGCTTTTGTCTAGGCTAGGCACTCTTTTGTAGTCCTAGCCTTAGCTAAGTCAAGAAAGAGTAACGACGCATAGGCGAAAGCTAGTGATGCCCAAAGGGTGGGCTTTGCAAATGCAATCTTGCACAAGATATTTACTGCATCTTAGCAATGGCTAGGATTTATAAATCTCTTGCACAATCTCACATTTGCAAAGCCCATTGTGCAGGTCTAGATTACTCAGAGGGTTCACTTCAGTAGCTTCGGTTATAATTATAACTATGAAACTTGAAAATGAAGATGCTCTGGACAATCTTATTATTTGTGGGCACTGTTTTACCTTACATGAAGAGACGCCCATCAAAGATGGGTCTAAAGCTTGTTGTGTAGGTTGTGGTGCAGTATTGTACCGTTATGACTCTAAACTTATAGAGTATGGCTTGGCTTTGAGTATTACGGGGCTTATTTTTTTTATCTTGGCCAATGTCTTTCCTTTGATACAAATAGATATTTTAGGTACTTCACAATACATCACCATACCTAAAACCATTTTTGCACTTTTTGAGAGTGGTTTTTTCCTGGTGGGGCTTCTATGTGCTTGTCTGATTTTTATTTTTCCTCTTATGATTTTTCTCATCAATATCACACTCTTTATACTCTTAAAACTACATCGTGGAAAAAACCTCACGAAACACTTACTCATACTGCTTTCACATATCAGTCCATGGAATATGGTAGACATTTTTCTTATCTCCATTATGGTGGCACTGGTAAAACTCATAGGCTTAGCACAAATACACATGGGCATTGCCTTTTGGGCACTGATTGTGTTTGTAGGCATTGACATTTATATTGTCAAGCAGATACATATCTCTGAACTGTGGATGTTAAGGAAAAGACTACTTTTAGACAAGGACACGTCATGATAGAAGTTGATGAAGACCAACTCATACGTTGCCCCGTCTGTGAAGCTGTCAACATCAATAAAGGCAAAAACAACATTTGTCGTCGTTGTGATTCACCTATTTACCAACATCGACATTTTTCTACAGAAAAGTCATGGGCTTACTTGATTACCGCAATGATTGCGTATATCCCTGCAAACCTTTACCCTATGCTCGTAACCTCCCAGTTTGGTCAAACAGAGGGTAGTACCATTTTAGAGGGTGTTGTCTATTTATGGGCGCATGGTTCATACCCTGTTGCTATGATTATTTTCTTTGCATCTATCATCATACCGGTGATGAAGTTTTCTATCTTGATTTATTTATTAATTAGTGTAAAATACCCTATAGGAAAAGACAAAAAAATTTCTAAACATAAATTATATTATATGACAGAAGCAGTTGGCCCTTGGTCAATGATAGACGTATTTGTTGTTGCCATACTTGCCGCACTCATACACCTCACTGCGGTGAGCATTGTTGCAGGTACTGCGGCTACGGCTTTTGCCATTTCAGTCTTTTTCACACTCTTAGCAGCACATGCCTTTGACGAAAGACTTATTAAGGAAAACAGATAGATGTCTAACAACATACCAGAAATAACAGAATCAACAAAATTTAACCTTTTTACCTCCATTTGGATTGTGCCTTTTGTTGCACTTATCATTGCAGTATCTTTGGCCTATCAGTACTTTTCTGACCTTGGACCTGAAATTGAAATTATTTTTCCCCAAAATGAAGGGCTGGTTGCCGGACAATCTGTGGTGAAGTTTAAGAATGTACCGGTAGGAAAAGTAACCAAAATTTACATGAAAGATGCTACGGAAGGTGTCATTGTAGTTGTGCGTATGGACTCAGATGCAGCCAAACCGTTTATGACAGAGTATGCAAAGTTTTGGATTGTGAAACCTGAAGTGGGATTGTCTGGCATCTCTGGTTTAGATACCTTACTCTCTGGGACATACATTAACATTTATTCTGAACCTGGAGGTACCTTTAAGGAAAAGCACATTGGGCTTAGCCAACCTTATCAAGACAGTAGTAAAGGTACATTCTTTCACCTCTCTTCACACAAAGGTAAAAATATTTCAGTGGGAATGCCTGTGTATTATAAAGACATTGAAGTCGGTAAAGTTGAGTACAAATACCTCTCTTTGGATGACAAAAGTGTTGAGGTGGTTGTTTTTATTGAAAACAGCTACGTGCAGTATGTATATAAACACTCAAAGTTTTGGATGCAAAATGCCATGAACATTGACTTTACCAAAGGTAAACTTGACATTGACATTGCTCCTTTAAGCTATCTTTTAAGAGGAGGCATAGTCTTCTCTTCACCTGCTAAGAAGAGTATACGACATAAAGTACCTGAAGATCATGTGTATACCCTCTATAGTAATAAAACAGAAGCAGAGATAAAAAATATAGGTTCAAGTATTCAAAAGAACAAAACATTTGCACTCTATACAAAAGAGCCCATTTCAGGTTTATCAGATGATGCATTAGTACGCTTCCATGGATTTAACATTGGACAAGTGATTGACATTGAACTCTCTTACAACCGAAAAATGCGTCAAATGGTTGGACGTGTACTCATTGAGCTAGACACCAGCGTCTTTTTAGATAGGTTAGATAAAAATAGCACAGGGGAAGAAAATTTCTATGAAGCAGTAGAACAGGGCTTACGTGCCAAAATTGCTTCACTTGACCCCCTTACAGGCGCACAGTACATCGACTTGACCTTTAAACACAATGATGGTGTAGGCAAAATCACCAAAGGAAAACGATACAAACAAATTCCAATGACAAGCTATAGCTCTACAGGCGTCATGACTTCACTGACTGAAATACTAGACACCATCAATAATTTACCACTAGATGAGCTCTTTGCTTCACTCGCAAAAGTGGCTAAATCTGCTGAAGCACCTGTTGAAAACCTCGATGCCATACTCATAGACTTAAAAAGTACCATGAAAAATCTGAATAAACTTACTTCTAAAAAATCTTTTGAAGTCTTACCTGATGAACTTAACCGAGCACTTAAAGAGATGAGTAAAACCCTTAAAAGTACAAGTAAAATGGTCAATGGCTATGGGGACAAGTCTTTAGCCAAACATCAACTTATTCAAACCTTGGAAGTGTTAACCAAAACATCCCAAGAGATGCAAATGTTCTTGCGCATGCTCAACCGTAAACCTAACTCACTCATATTCGGAGACAAGTAATGAAATCTACTAATCTACTTTTGGCTTTTTTGACACTGTTTGTATTTTCTGGTTGTATAGGAAGTACTAATCACTATTATGTACTTTCTGTAGCCTCCCAACCTTCACACATCTATGCACGTAAAAACAAAGTGATAGCAGTTCAAAAAGTTTCTGTTCCTGGGTATTTGTTTAAACGAGAAATAGCCACAGCAAGCTCTTCAAGCCAAATCACCTTCTTGGGTGCTTATTGGGGTGAAGATTTGGATGAAGGTTTAACCAATAGACTCATAGGCTTTTTACAAAAGAAGTTTAACCAACCTGCTGTCTACAATTATCCTTGGGGGCTAGACAAACAACCAGACATTAAAGTCTCTGTGAATATTTCACGTTTCATTGCCCAAAATGGTATTGTTTATTTGGATGCTTCTTGGAGCTTAGAAAACATGAAAAATAACAAACATGTGGCAAGACTCTTCTCTACATCGGTGGCCACAAAAACGGATGCCACACACATTGTTAATACTATGGACCAAGCATTTGCTCGCTTTGAAGAGAGTGTGGCAGAGGGTATTAGGCAATTTTAGAAAAAGATTTTAAGCGCTTTTTCTAAACATTTCCCATCTTTTTCTGTTATTTTTCTGCAAATCCTTTCATTTCTAGAGACTTTTAAGTAAATTCTACATATACTTTGTAATGCAAAGTACTTTGAAAATGGAGAATGAATGAGCGAAAAAGATGAGGTCTTGGAACATATATCAGCGATAAAAAGCCACCTAGTAGACAAACAAACGTTTTATCCTTATAACTATAATGCTACCTATATATGGAGTGTTTTAGCCATTCTTTTGACTTTTTTGATGGTTCCTGCTTATGAAGAAGGGATTGTCTTTGGGACTGTACTGGTGTCCATTTTGGTGACTTTTGGCTTTATCTCTGAAGGGATTATGACAAAAAAGGTCAACAAGATTTATGACATTGAGGATTGTACACTGCGTCAGCGTTTTATTACAAAAAACTTCATTATGCTCTCTTTATTTCTCATTGTACTCTCTGCGACTTTGGCCAAATATGAACTCTATATCCCTATCTACCTCTCTTGGTTGTTTCTTATCTCTATGGGGTATTTTGCTGTTGGGCATGTGCTTAACATAAGAAGATTTACAAAAATGGCACAGTTTAATGTCATGCTTTCTATTGCGCTTTTGGCTGTAGGTGCTTACCAGGAACATCTTGTGGGTACTGACTCCAACTGTTTTATTTTGGTCAAGTTAGCAGTCATTTTAGGCTTAGCTATTTTCCCTGCTATGATTGCTTGGCATCAGAAAAAAGAGTTAGCGCTTCAAAGTTGTGATGAGGATGAGGACTAAAAGATGTTTGATCCACTCTTACATCAAACCGTGAGGTCAAAACTAGTCTCACTGCTCATTGCCAATGAAGAACTGCCCTTTAAAGCACTTAAAGAGAGTTTAGGGGTAACCGATGGGAATCTCTCATCACATCTCTCTAAACTGGAAAAAGAGGGATACTTGAAGATATTAAAAAGTTTTGAAGGCAAAAGACCTAAAACTATGGTGAGCATCTCAAAAAAAGGGCGAAAAGCTTTTGAAGTGTATATTGAAGCACTTAAATCATTTATAGAGGAGAATTGACATGTCTACCGTACTTATCATTACCGCACACCCAAGTTCACATAACCTTACGAGAGGTATTACAAAGATATACAAAGAAGAGAAAGAGAAACAAGGTCATACGGTGAGGGTTGTTGACCTTTACAAAGAGGTTCAACTACCATACTACAGCTTTGAGAAGTTTCCAAACATTCCTGTCTCTGATGATGCCAAACGTTACCAAACCATGGTGTCTGGGGCAGATGAGATTGTGTTTGTGTATCCTTTTTGGTGGGGGACAATGCCAGGAATTTTGAAAAACTGGATTGACTCAGTACTAACCATGGGCTTTGCAGCCAAATATGGAAAAGATGGACGTCCCATAGGTTTACTGAAAGGCAGAGCTGTTACAGTCATTTCTACTTCTGGGGCACCCACTGTGTTATACCGATTTAACGGCATAAGACGTGCCAATAAAAAGATATGGCAAAAAACCATTGTGGAGTTTTGTGGTATGAAGTTTGAAGGTTTCCACCTTTATGGTGGTATGGATACACGTGCAAAAAATGTGCCAAAACTCTTTGCATCAATAAAAAAGTTGGTAAATCGTTAGAAAAAGATACTAGAACCCTTTTGGACAAGGATCTTAGAATTGAACAAAGTAAAAAAATGAACAAAGGAAAAATATGCATCAAAAATTAGAAAACTTCATGGCGAGATTTGGAGGGTTTATCTATGATAATCCTTTTAAAGTACTCTTTGTCGTACTGGCACTGCTTGCCGCACCACTCTCTCATGTCCCACAGATAAAAATGGACACATCAACAGAAGGGTTTATGCATGATGATGACCCCGTTTTACTCACATACAACAAGTTTAGAGCGCAATTTGGACGGGATGAACGCATTATGCTTGCGATTAAAAGTGATGATATTTTTTCCCTACAATTTCTAAAAGAACTGCAGTCTTTACATGAAGAGTTAGAAGCCAAAGTTCCTTACATTGATGATGTGACCTCACTCTATAATGTGCGTAATACGAGAGGTGAGGGTGACAAACTACTCACCGATGATTTACTTGAACCTATGCCAAGCACGCAAGCTGAAGTTGAAGAAATTAAAAAACATGCGATGGCATCACATTTTTACAAAGATTTATTGCTCTCTAGTGATGGCAAGATGACTACCATTATCATAGAAACCGATGCCTACTCTCATGTGGGAGAAACAGAGCGTTCCGTAGAGAGTGAATTTGATGAAGCCTTTGAAGATACAAGTTTGGAGACTTTAGGGCAAAGTAGTACAGAAGCAAAAGAATTTTTAACTGATGCAGAAAATGCAGAGCTATTGGAAGTTGTACACAGTATTGTAGACAAGTACAAAGATGAGGGTTTAGATATTTATGTGGCAGGATCACCTGCTGTGAACAATGCACTTAAAGCACAAATGCAAAGTGATATGCAAAAGTTTACTAAAATTACATTTTTGATTATTATTGTCTTTCTTTTTGTAATGTTTAGGCGTGTCTCTGCCGTAATTTATCCACTGTTTGTGATTGTTCTCTCTCTCTTGGCAACAGTTGGAACCATGGCTTGGGTAGGGGTTGCTTTTAAACTGCCTACACAGATAGTACCTTCTTTACTTTTGGCTGTGAGTATAGGTGCCACAGTACACATTTTGTCTATTTTCTTTGATAGATATAACAAAAATGCTGACAAAAAAGATGCTATCACTTACACGCTTGGACACTCAGGATTGGCCATTGCCATGACTTCAGTAACCACCGCTATTGGTGTGGGTTCTTTTTCTGGTTCAGAAGTGGCACCTATCTCCGATTTGGGTATTTTTGCCTCTTATGGGGTGATGGTCTCTTTGTTTTTGACCCTCACTTTACTTCCTGCTCTTTTAAGTATTACTAAACTCAAAGTAAAACCTAGGAAAACAGTAGGAAAGCTAGATCAAATGATGAAAAAACTCTCTATTTTTCCTGTGAAACACTATAAAGGGATTATTGTAGCTTCAGCTCTTTTGGTACTTGTGGCACTTTTTGCTTCTACGCAAATTAGACTTTCACACAACCCTTTGTATTGGTTCCAACCAGGCAATGAAAACAGAGTCTCTACTGAAGTGATAGATGCACAAATGAATGGAACAGTGACCATTGAAGCCATTGTTGATACGGGTAAAGTAAACGGTTGGAACAATCCTGAAAGACTTGAAAAACTGAATGCTTTATCTGCAAAGCTTGAAACGTATGTCGATAGCCATACACATATTGGTAAAGTCATCTCTTTGGCAACCATTGTTAAAGAGACCAACAGGGCTTTACATGAAAATAAAGAAGAATTTTACAGTATTCCTAAAAGTGAAAACCTAGTATCTCAAGAGTTATTACTTTTTGAAAATTCCGGTTCAGATGATTTGGAAGATGTGGTAGACAGTCAATTTGAGAAAGCGCGTATTACCATTAAGTTACCGTGGACAGACGCCGTAAAAGCGGTGACGGTACTGGACTATGTCACAGAAGAAGTAAAAGCTACTTTCCCTTCTGATAACGTTGAGATTACAGGGATGATTCCCCTGCTTATTAACACGTTTTCAAATGCCATTCTCTCTTCTGTGAACTCTTATGTCATTGCTTTTGTACTTATCTCTTTGATGATGATTCTTATCTTAGGTTCTGTACGTTTAGGGCTACTCAGTATGATACCAAACTTAACACCTATCATTTTAGGTTTATTGTTAATGTATGTTGCAAACATTCCACTCGATATGTTTACTCTGCTTATAGGAAGTATCGCCATTGGACTTGCAGTAGATGACACCATACATTTTTTACACAATTTTAGACGATACTACTTAGAGAGTGGAGATGCAGCTGATGCCATTGAAAAGACATTTTTTACCACTGGTAAAGCCATGGTTATTACCACCATTGTCCTCTCATTAGGTTTTTACTCCTACTTAATGGCTGAAATGATTTCTGTACAAAACTTTGGACTTTTAACAGGAACAGTTATTGTTTTTGCACTTTTAGCAGACCTTTTATTGGCTCCCGCACTTATGATGGTAGCCACTAAAAGAGGCTGGGTTAAATAGAATTAAAAATTAAAAATGAAGGATATACGATGAATATAAAAAAACTACTGCTTGGACTCTCTTTAGGGCTTAGTTTTCTGACAACAAATAGTCTGGCTGAAGATGCACAAGCTAGAGCTATTATGGAAAAAGTGGATGCTAGAGATGATGGCCAAACCATTAAACAAGATATGATGATGATACTCATAGATAAAAATGGAAATAAACGCATTAGAGATATGAAGTCATTTACAAAAGATTTTGGGGTAGATACCCATCAAATACTCTTTTTTAAATCACCTGCTGATGTTAAAAATACAGCTTTTTTAACCTACGACTATGACAATTCTAAAAAAGATGATGATCAGTGGTTGTACTTGCCTGCACTTAAAAAGGTAAAACGTATCCCATCTGCTGACAAAAGTGGCTCTTTTATGGGTTCAGACTTTTCTTACTTTGACATGACCCAAAGAGATTTACAAGACTACAACTTTAAGTTACTGAAAGAGACTTCCGTACGTGGACATTCCGCATGGATGATAGAGTCTACACCAAGAACCTCTAAAGTCAAAAGAGAGTCTGGTTATACCAAAACGGTAGCCATTGTAAGACAAGACAATTACATGGTAGTACGTGCCATTAACTATATGCGAAACGGAAAGAAAAAATACTTAGACTTAAAACGTATCCATAAACAACAGGGGGTATGGCTTGTAGATGAAATGTCAATGACCACAAAAAAAGGTAAAAGTACAGTGCATAAAACCATTTTAAAGTTTAAAAACATCAAACTCAATCAAAATATTAAAGACAGTATGTTCACGACACGTAGACTAGAAAAAGGAATCTAAATATATGATACACTTTAGGTTACATTTTGGAATCATTGCTTGTGTCTCTCTCTTGTCATATTCTACTACGTTTGCTGAAGGTGTAGAAGATGACTTTGCCGACTTTGATGATGCCCCTGTTGTGTCTGAAAAAGTGCAAATAGCAAAGAGTGAATCCATAACTATACCTGATGAAAATGATGACATGGACGGCTTTGATGATGACGAAGTAAGCACTGCGCCTCTTGTGCGCGAAAACAATGCCTCAGAAGAAAATGAACTAATAGAAAATGAAGTTCTAGACAATGAAATGTCTGAGTCAGAAGATGAGGAAGAAAAGTATATTAAAGGACTTACAGGAAAAATCACAGAGCAAGTGGCTTACTCCCTTTACAGTCCTTCCCCACACAATGACATCTCTTCTGTAAAAAGTACACTTTTTCTTGACTATGAACATAAGTTTGAAAATGGATGGAAAATCAAAACAAACGCCAGAGCGTATTATGATGCCATTTACTCTCTGCGTGGTACATCTAAGTTTTCTGCACAAGAGTTAAAAGAACTTCGCGCAGAAGTAGAACTTTTTGATGCGTACATAGAAGGGTCAATCACAGATAACTTTGATGTTAAACTAGGCCGTCAAGTGGTCGTTTGGGGACGTTCAGACACTTTAAGGGTCACCGATGTCCTAAACCCACTCGATAACCGTCGTCCGGGTATGGTAGACATTGAAGATTTACGTTTGCCTGTGACCATGGCAAAGTTTGATTACTTTGTAGGTAACTGGCGTGTCACACCTATTGCCATTGTTGAGCAGCGTTTTTCTAAAAACCCACCTTTTGGCTCTGTCTTTAATCCTTCTCCGCTTGTTGCACCAGCCAATGAAAAGTATGATGATGTGACGTATGCACTCTCTGTGGGAGCAGAGTTTTCTGCTTGGGACGTGAACTTTTATGCTGCACGTTTGCATAACGATGAAGGACAACTAATCCTGGCCACATCTGCACAGAATACTGCCATTATTAAACATGACAAAATCAACATGTTTGGTACCGCTGTCAATGTCTTAAGTGGCTCATGGCTTTTTAAAACAGAACTTGCTTACTTTGATGGGCTCAAATACTTTTCTACGGGAGATGAAAGTTTTGCTAGAACAGACTTACTTGTAGGTTTTGAATACAATGGTATTGCGGATACACTCATCTCTTATGACATCGTCTCCCGTAATTTTTCTACTTTTAATCCTAGACTTGAGGGGGAAGTCATTCCTCTTAGAAAAAATGACTACCAACATGCGTTTCGTGTCAGTTCAGACTTTTTGAATGCTACAGTCACCGTAAATTATCTACTCTCGTTATATGGAGAGAAGTTAAATGAAGGTGGTTTTCAAAGGGCATGGGTCAAGTATGACTTGCTCGATGGTGTCAATGTCAATGTGGGAGTGGTAGACTATATTGGTGGCTCGACACTCTTTGATTTAATAAAAGACAATGACATGATTTTTGCCGATATCGCCTATAGCTTTTAATCAGAGGGTTCAATAAAAGTGCATTTTGGCACTTTATATTTAAAAATACGGTACAATACTTTCAATATTTCCAAGGAAGATGATGCTTATAATGAGAAAGTTTGCAGGGCTTATGCTCTTGTGTTTGTTAGAACCCGTATTTGTAAATGCTGCTCAAGATACACGCAAATATGATGTGGAGTCTGGTATTGTTTTTTATGACATTCAAGGCGCTGCTAAGCTCACACCAGAGACCAATCTTAGTATTATCGGGACAGGTAAATTACGTTTTAAAAACTGGGGTGATACCCTACTTGAAGAGAAAAATACTGATGTGTTAACCACAGGTGCCATCCAACATAAACAACAGTTAAAAAGACTTACAAAGGTCGAACAC
>CAUZVG010000046.1:0-10759 GCA_963583215.1 Campylobacterales bacterium
AAAGCAAAGGCAAAGATATTTACCCCTGTGAGTCCCAGTAAAGCATAAATAGACACTAAAGAAAGTGCTATCAATACCACTGCAATAAGGGTACCTGTTCTTGGTGTCATACGACCCGCAGCAATAGGACGGTTTTTAGTACGCGCCATCTTGGAATCTTCTTTATACTCTTGCACTTGATTTAAAGTTGAAACACCCATAGCAACGAGTAGTACAGAGAAGGTAGCAAAAAGCATATCTAAACCTACCTCTCCCTTTGCCATAATATAGGCAAAGAGTGCAGATAAAGAGATTGCAAAAGAGAGAATAAATTTAGTGACTATAAAAAAGTCTTTTAACATTTAAAAGACTTCTATTTAGCGGTTTGCATGTATTTAACAAGTTCATCAACATCTGCATCTGGAAGAGCAAATGGAGGCATTACACCTGGGAAGAAGCCTGTTGGTACATCTTTGTCTGGGTTAAGAATCGCTGTTTTCAAGTATGCTGCATCGTATTTTGCACCAATACCTTTAAGTGACGGTCCAACCAATGTAGCATCTGTGTCAATTGAGTGACATCCAGCACAACCATTGTCTTCGTAAAGTGATTGACCTTTTGAAACTGGTGCAGCACTTGCATCTTCAAATGGTGATTTTGCTTCACTTTCAAACCACTTGTCGTAGTCTGCACGTTCCATAACAACAATTTTAGAATACATGTAAGAGTGATTTGTACCACAGTACTCAGCACATTCTACTTCATATTCACCTACTACGTCAGCTTGGAACCACTGCTTAGTCATACGACCTGGAACCACATCTTCTTTCATACGGAAAGCTGGTACGAAGTAAGAGTGAATTACATCGTTAAGTGGTGATGTCATTTTTAAGATTACTTTTTGTCCTACAGGTACATAAAGTCCTCTTTTAACATCACCGATTTTTTTGTCATAGACAGAAGTGATTTTATGAACAAAACCAGACTTATTTGCTGGGTACTCATATTTCCATTTCCATTTAGAACCTTCTACCTTCATCACAATACTTTCAGACTCAGCTGGCATTGTTCTTAATGTTTTCATTGAAGTATAACCATAGTAGAAAAGTACCATCATCAGTGCTGTTGGTATTAACGTCCATGCTATTTCAAGTTTTGTATTGTGTGTATAGTTAATGATATCTTCATCTTTAACATTACTCTCTCTATATTTCCAAGCAAAGTAAAACATTGGAATAAGAACTGAAAGACCTAAAACAATTGAGATCCAAAAGTTGATCCAAAATGCTTGGTCTACGTCGGCAGCAAAAGTTGATGCCATTGAATTAAAGCCACTTAGTGTGTTGTTTACATCCATAGTTGCCTCCTTAGTGTGTTGAATGAGCCGCAGAATCGTGTTCTACTGCTTTTGAATGTGTTGAATGAGCCTCAGAACCGTGTTCTGCTGCTTTTACTGGTACATATTTAGGTGTAATATGACTCTCATCTTTGTACTGGAATTTTTGTACATCTATTCCGACAACGATGGCAAAGAATGTAAATACAATGAAAAGTGAGAAACCTGTCATCCAAATGATAAGTGATTCACCTTTTAAGTGCATATAGAACATTAAAATCATCCACCCTTTAACCACAGCAATAAGCATCTGTGCCAAAAATGTTGACTCTTGCATAAATAAGCCTGGCTGTATAAATGTAACCGCTGTCAGTAGCAATAAGCCTACAAGAATCTTGTAATACCCTGCTCTCTCTTTTTTATAATCTATAGTTTTAGTGGCCATTTGTAGCTCCTCCGAAAATCATACTGAAGTCTGACATTTGAATACCATCTGCTCCGATCATGTAGTAATACGGGAAAACAAATACCCAAATAAGGTGTACGATGTCCCAGTATAGTGCGATATTCCAAAATAAGATGTGGTGATCTTGGCTTACTTTTCCAGCGTTAATTCTTTTAAGTAACCAAATCATAAGTCCAATACCAATCATAATGTGGAAACCGTGAAGTCCCGTCATTGTAAAGTACATTCCGAAGAATAACTTTTGACCAAATGGTAATGAATCTGGTGTACCTACAAGTAATTTGTCATGGAGTAAGAAAACACCGTGTTTGTACTCAGCATTCCACTCAAACCCTTTAATAACCAAGAATGCAGTTGCCAAAATAATGGTTGCAACAATCATAAGTTTAGCGCCTTTAACGTCGCCAACTCTCATTTTAAGTAGTCCAAGTCCCATAGTCAGTGCAGACACAAGTAAGATAACTGTGTTTGTCCCCCCAAGTAGTCTGTTCAAAGATGCAGAAGCATCTAAGAAATCTTGTGGGTGAAGTGTGTTGTAGTATGCAAGTACCATAAACATGGCACCAAACATCAATACTTCTGTAAACATAAACAGCCAGAAACCTAGTTTCCCGCCGTAAAAGTCATCTTGCCAACCTTGAACTTCATGTTCATTTCCCTCGCGGTCAACCGCGATTTCTGGTACGTATTCGTGAGACATTAGTCTATCCTTTTCATCGTTTCGTAATCAAACTTAACCACAGGCTCACCATGGTGATACTCGTAAGGGTTAAAGTCTACATAAGGCACTTTAGAGTGGTTTTCTAGTGGTGGTGGAGAAGAAGGCATATGCCACTCTAACGTTGTTGCATTCCAAGGGTTAGTTCCTGATGGTTCACCAGATCTCCAGCCTTTAAAGAATACAACGAACATGTATGTAAGACCTGTAATGAAGATTACTGCACCAACAAATGACACTTGGTGGTAAATTTGAAACTCTGGAAGGTAATCAAAGTAACGTCTTGGCATACCATAGTAACCAGCGATGAACATTGGGAACCATAAAAGGTTAAATCCTACAAACTGTAAATAAAACGCAATTTTTGCTTGTGTTTCATTGTACATTTTACCAGATACTAGTGGGAACCAGTAGTGAAGTCCTGCGAAGAACAAGAAGACAACCCCACCTAGCATAGCGTAGTGGAAGTGAGCAACAGTATAGTATGTATCTTGAAGGTGAATATCGACACCAATCATCGCAATAGTAACCCCTGTAAGACCACCAATTGTAAAGGTAATAATTGTTCCTAAAGCCCATAACATAGGAGTAGAAAGAATGATTTTACCTTTGTACATTGTAGCAACCCAGTCATAGAATTTAATCCCTGTTGGAATTGCAACGAAGAATGTTAAGAATGAGAAGATTACTTTTGCAGTGTCAGCCATACCTGAAGTATAGAGGTGGTGTCCCCATACCAAGTAACCAATACCTGCAATTGATGCTGATGAAAGTGCAATCGCTCTGTATCCGAAGATTTCTCTTCTTGAGAATACTGGGATAATTTCAGACATAATACCAAACGCTGGGAGAATCATAAGATAAACAGCTGGGTGAGAGTAGATCCAGAAAAGGTGTTCAAATAATACTGGATCTCCACCTTTAGCAGGATCAAAGATACCAATACCGAAGTATTTTTCCATAATAGCAAGAACAAGTGTAATACCAACAACTGGCGTAGCAAGAAGTTGAATCCATGCAGTTGCGTAGATACCCCATACAAACAGTGGCATTTTCCAAAAAGTCATTCCTGGTGCTCTTAGTCTGTGAATCGTTACAAGGAAGTTAAGACCTGTAAGGATTGAAGCCATACCAAGAATAAATGCAGCAACAAGTGTAAAGATTACGTTAGTACTTGTATTGATAGAGTATGGTGCGTAGAAGGTCCAACCTGTATCGGCAAATCCAGCATCTGTAAAGAGTGAAGCAAGTGCAACAATTGTTCCTGTAATGTATAACCAAAATGTAAACCAGTTAAGTCTTGGGAAAGATACATCTTTGGCACCAATCATAAGTGGCATTACAATGTTACCAAGTACCGCAGGAACCCCTGGGATAATAAATAGGAAAATCATAATAACCCCATGAAGCGTAAACGCTTGGTTAAATGTGTCTCCATCTATGTATTGTGAACCTGGTGCTAAAAGCTCTAAACGCATTAAAAATGCTGTAGATACTGCTACAAAGAAGAATGTAAACATAACAGCTGCATACATAAGACCAATTCTTTTATGGTCAATTGTAAGCATCCATTGCATGAACGTACTTTTAGGGTGCCCAATGGCACAGTGTGTTTCGTCGAAATAAGATTTACTCATCTATTTGTCTCCTTTTGTTTGATGATTTTCTCTGTCGTCGTCTCTATTGCTTGTTTTCACAAGGTAAATAAAGAACAAAAACATAATTGCGAACATGACAGTCGCGGCTATTTTTTCCCATTTGAAAATATAGGTTTTGGCTTTTGGATCGTAAGCGAAACAAAAAAGCAGGTTTTTTGCTATCGTTGGACCTATTTTACCTTCACCAGCCTCCATGAGTGCCATTTTGACATCAAAAGGAAGTTGTTCGATACCATTGAGGTAACGTGTAACTTTTCCTTTTGGTGAAAGCATAATAAGTGCTGCTGGGTGAATCCAGTCAACCACACCTGCATCAGATACTGTTTTTTCATACTTGAAACCAACTGCATTTGCAAGGATTGCAGAAGAGTTGTTTTCAGAGATTAGAAAATGCCATGCATCAGGTACATAGGCTCTACCCATTGATGTGAGGTGTGTTTGACGTTTGGCTTTAGCCAGTGCTGGTGTTTCATCTTCAGCAAATGAAATAGTCAACACTTTGTAGTCTATATTTTCTGCTAAATCAAGTCTGCTTAGCATACGGGACATATCTGTTAGTTGTGGGGCACAAATACCTGCACAACGAAAATAGTTTAGAGATATCATCGTTGGTTTCCCGTCCATGTACTCTTTAAGTGTTCTACTTTTACCTTCTTCGTCTAAAAAAGTAATGTCAAGAGGAACCATAGCTCCTAATTTCTCTTCAAGACCTAATTGACTTCCTGCGTTAGCAAACACTAACAATGATAAAAATAACAAAAGTTTTTTCATTCACACTCCCTGTCTTAATTTCACATTTTATAAAAATACTTGTAATTTTAGTCCAGAAGCACTTAATAATAAGTAAAAGTTGATGGTCATGCATGATTTTTGCAGTTTATTTGACATAGGTAGGGTATAAACGTAACGTATTAATTAAAGCATAAGTTCACCTAATTAATTAGATAAGATTAGATTTTAAATATTGAGAAAAGGCTAAGCTTTTCCCTTTGCAGATTGGATAGAATGAATATATTGGTAATCAATGTTAATGACACTTTCTTTTGGTAATGTTTTGGCAAGTCTTCCAAGCATGGCTTCAAAGTCTTCAAACAAGTAGTTTGCCATTGATCCAGGGATTGGATTGATTTCATTAAGCAACACTTCCCCTTCAACCACAAAGAAGTCACAACGTATAATGCTTCCTTGAAAGAGTGTGTTATAGATGGTTTTAAACGCATTCTGAATTTTTTCTGTGGTTTGGGCAGAGATGTCTGCCGCTAACACTTGTGAGTCACGAGAGAAGTCCATGTATTTTTTTTCAAAGTCTAAAAACTCTTCTTTTTGTGGCTCTTCTACAATTGAAAGTTCCCAATCAGAAGTAAAACAACCTGCTTGGTTAAACTCTTTCACGCCTTCTATAAACGGTTCAACAATGACATCAGAGTCAAACTCAAACGCCACGTCTAATGCATAATCAAGCTCCGATGCAACTCTCACTATACTCACACCAATACTTGAACCCAAACGTACAGGTTTGATGATGACAGGGTAAGGCATAGTGATTTTTCTCTCATCCGTTTTGGAAAGGTACTCATAGGCTATAGTTTTTACCCCAAGACTCTCTGCTAAAAACTTAGTATAGAGTTTGTTGTAAGAGAGTGCTGAAGCTTCCATACGTGGAGAGATGAAAGGTATGTCAAAGAATGTCATCATAGAAGCGATTTTACCATCTTCACCATCACGACCATGAATGAGGTTTAACGCCACATCAAAGTCTAGGACTTTTGAACCAAACATTCCATCAATAAAGAATCCACCTTTTTTAAGTGTAAGTTCTTTAGATTTTTTGTAAGCGCCTGAAGAAAAAAGTTTAGAATTGATTTTATCTGTCTCTATCAAATAAAATCTTCTATCAGATGAGACAAAAATATAGGTAAGTGTAGAGTTCTTCAACACTTTTTTCATGGTAATGGCTGATACTATACTGATTTCATGCTCAAAACTTGAACCACCAAATAAAATTGCTATATTCATCTTTTTTCCTTTTTCTTCTCTTTTTGTTTAACCTAAAAATGTCGGGGTAAGGGTACCCCGACCTACAGCTTAGTCTAACATCGCCTTGAACTCTTCAAATACATACGCAGACTCATGTGGCCCTGGACTGGCTTCCGGGTGATGCTGTACAGACATGATAGGTGCATCATTATATTTTACACCTTCTATGGTCTGGTCAAAGAGGTTAAGGTGTGTCACCTTGGCTACTTCTTCAATGTTTGTTGGTACATTGTAGTTGTGGTTTTGTGCCGTAATCTCTACGACTCTTGTTTCTTGGTTTTGCACAGGGTGATTTCCACCATGTTGCCCAAACTGAAGTTTGTAAGTGTCATAACCATGAGAGATAGAAAGCAGTTGATGCCCTAAACAAATACCAAACATTGGTACTTTTGCAGCAATAAGTTTTCTAATTTTCTCTTGTTCATCTTTTAAAATAAGTGGATCCCCAGGACCATTAGATAAAAAGACACCATCACACTCTTTGGCTTCAATTTTTGCAAGTATCTCTTCTGCTGCCATTGAGTTAGGTACTACAGTCACTTCCATGCCTGCGTGTGTAAGTTCATTTAAAATATTTCTCTTAATCCCAAAATCAAGCGCAATAATCTTTTTATTTGTTTTTGCTGCATCATAAGAGAAAGTATTGATGTTATAACGTGCTTCATTGTGTACATAAGACTCTTTTGTAGATACTTCTTCAATGTAGTTAATCTCTTCAATACGTGGTGTAGACGATAGAATCTTTTTTAAAGCTTCTGCATCATGTACTTCTGTAGATGCTACCATCATCATGGCACCTTCATCTCTTAACATTTTAGTGATATAACGTGTATCTACTGCAGTAATACCCAAAACGCCATTTTTTTGAAGCAATGAAGCCAATGATTCTTCTGAACGGAAGTTAGAAGGTTTGTCATTGTAAGCACGAACAATAATCCCTTTACAATGTGCTCCTTTACTCTCCATATCTTGCGCGTTACAACCCACATTACCAATCTCAGGCATTGTGAATGTCACAAACTGTCCTGCATAAGAGGGGTCAGTTGTTATCTCTTGGTAGCCTGTCAGTGAAGTGTTAAACACACACTCACCTACAGAGGTACCGGATGCACCAAAACTTTTTGCTTCAAGCAAAAGACCATTTTCAAAATAAAGTGATACCTTTTGCATTACAGCATTCCTCTTTTTGACAACTCTTCTTGGTAATATCTCTCATAAAGAAGTTCATAATCCTGAGTACCGGGAACAACCTCTTTCTTCATCCCTCTGATTTTGTCATAAACAATATCATCAATCTCATCATAAGCATCGGCAAAGGCTTTAAAAGCTTTAAAAATTATATTTTTAACTTGGTTTTCGTTTACATCATACTCTGCTAAGTAGTTTTCATACAATTCATCAAGAATGAGGTGAGCCAAGTCATTGTAACGGTCATCGTAGTTCATAATCACACCTGCTTCTGCTGCCATCTTCTTCTTAATCATAAAGAAAAGTTGTCTCTCATCCGCATGTTGAAACTCTATTTCATCATAGTTTTCATCTAAGATCTTTTTAACGGTTTCATCTAGGGCATGCTCTTTGGCAAGATTTTCATCAATAATTGTTTTACACGCTTCAACAACGGCTTCTCTACCTTTAGGCATTGTGATAAAAGGTGCATTGGCTAAATCAATCCCTATTTTGGTTGCGACATATCCTGTTTGTTGTGGTTTCAATCTCATGATGACTTCCTTTTTATTTAAGTGATCGCTAACGCTATGTTTCCTTCAGCAGGAAGCTCATAGCACTAGTCCTATTTTATCTTACAATCGTATCTTCACGTTCTGGACTTGTGGAAATAATTCCCATTTTAGTCCCTATCATTTCTTCAAGTGCTTCAATGTATGACTTTGCCGTATCTGGCAGTTTATCAAACTCTCTTACACCTTCAGTTTTGTCCCAACCTGGGAATGATTTGTAAATAGGTTTTGCATCTTCTAAGTCGTAAGGTACATAGTTGATCTCTTTACCATCTACTTCATACGCCACACAGACTTTTACTTCTTTAAAACCATCTAGCACATCTAGTTTCATCAATGATACTTGGTCTACACCATTCACACGTACTGCATGACGCATTGCCACCGCATCAAACCAACCACATCTTCTTGGACGTCCTGTGGTTGTACCAAACTCATGTCCAGCTTTACGAAGTGTATCACCCTCAACACCAAAGTCTTCAGAAGGAAAAGGTCCATTTCCTACTCTTGTACAATACGCTTTAGCAATACCGGTTACTTTTCCAATGTCTTTTGGGTTAATCCCAAGTCCGGCACAAGCACCTGAAGCCACTGTCGTAGAAGAAGTTACATATGGGTAAGTACCATGGTCAATGTCAAGCATTGTTCCTTGAGCACCTTCAAGAAGAATCTTTTTATCTTCATCCATGATTTTCCACATCAATTGTGTGGTATCGGTGATGTACTCACCTAAAATATCTTTGTAACCTTGCAGTTCTGCTAAAAGTTCTGCTTCAACAGGTGCATCTACACCCATCGCATCAAAGACAGGTTTATTCATAGCAAAATAGGCTACGATTTTTTCCGTAAGTTTTTCAGGGTTCAGTAATTCACCCAGTCTATGTCCAATACGCGCAATTTTGTCACCATAAGCAGGTCCAATTCCTTTTCCTGTGGTACCAATGGCTTTGTCACCTTTAAGACGCTCTTTTGCTTGGTCAATAAGTGCATGGTAAGGAAGTAAAACATGGGCTTTGTCTGAAAGGAAAAGTCTTCCTTTAAGGTTATCAAACTGTTCCATCTCAATGATGAAATCTTTAGGAGAAAGTACCACACCATTTCCTACAATGTTTTTAGCCTTGGCATTGAGTACACCTGAAGGAATAAGGTGAAGTGCATACTTCTTTCCATCAATCACAATGGTATGTCCTGCATTATGTCCACCAGCAAAACGACATACATAGTCATGTGTTTGTGCCATATGGTCAACAATTTTCCCTTTTCCTTCATCTCCCCATTGGAGACCTACAATTAAATCTGCTTTACTCATTTTATTTTTCCTCATTATTCATTTTAAATGCAATACACTCATCTGTATAGAGTGCAAATCCTGCTGCTTCTACGCCATCAATGTTATAAATTCCACCCATTGCTAAAAGGGCATTGTCTTCAAACATTCTAAACGTCAAAGAGTCGTAGTATCTCATCTTCGCATAATATAGTGGTGAAATCACTATTTTTGCATAAGCTAGACCTTCTACGGCATCTTTTATTTTTGTAAGTTCCATTTTAATGTCACTTGGAAACGCGGACAAGTCATTTAAATCTTCTAGGGTATTCATTCTAACCAGTTGTTCAATCCAGTCTAAATCAATGGCCATTATCTGCTCTATATGCATGGCTTTTAAGACTTCAAGAGAAACCCCATACTTTTCATTTAACAGATGAGGAATGGCAATATTTGAAACCTGCATCACTGGCTCTACGTCCATTTCAGCAAGAAGCTGTATGCTTGTTTTAGCCACCTCTTCAAAAGTACCATCAATGATCTCTGCACCTATCTGGTACTGTTCCTGTGTTGGGAAAGTCACGGTAGGCTGAATGTAAAACCATTTTTTAGACTCAGTTGAGCGCCCAAGTCTTTTGGTCACAATACGTACCACATCTATGGTTGAGTCTGCACGTAAGGTGACTTCATTGTTTTCTTCATCGTTCAAACGTAACAAAGATTTAGCAGAGTCAAAGCCTTCACGTTGGTGGTAAGAAAACAGTGGTGTCACAATTTCTTCAAAACCAAGGTTTTCAAGCAGTTCAGCAGAGACAAATTCTATCTCGCGTTTAACTTTGGCAGATTCACCAAAGTAGAGTTTAGATCCCGTAGGAATTTCGTGTTCAAATATCATCATTACGCCTTGTAATAAGTTTCGTTAAATATTTTGTTGGCCGTGCCATCAAAAGTTCTTTTACCCAATTCGTCTAAAGCCAACTCTATGGCATTGACTACCCATGCAGACTCATACACAGGGATGAGCCCCATTTGGTTAATACGGAACAATTTGCCTTTTAAATGGTCTTGTCCGCCTGCCATGTTGACACCATACTTTGTTTTCAAAAGTTTTCGAATAGGCTCTGCATCTTCTGTATACACCGTAGCCATAGAAAGTGCTGGTGTTTGCGGATACATAGAAAAACCAATGGCTTCAAGGGCTGCCTGTGTGGCGCGTGCTCTTGCAATGGTGTTGTCATACAATGCATCTAAACCCTCAACATTAATCTCATCTAAAATGGCATTGAGCCCAATGATGAGTGTGGTAGCAGCCGTATAGGCTGTGGTGTTTTGCTGTTGCTTTTTAATTTCAGATGCAAGGTTGAAATAGTAGTCTGCACCTGAACCTATGTTTTCAACAGCAGCTTTTGAAAGCCCTATCATTGCAAGACCAGGAGGAAGCATGAGTGCTTTTTGACTTCCTGCAACCAGTGCATCAATGTTTGTAGTGTCAATGCGCTCAACAGCCACAGCCGTAATACCATCCGCAATAACCATAATGTCTTTGTTTACAGACTTCA
>CAUZVG010000047.1:0-10586 GCA_963583215.1 Campylobacterales bacterium
GTGGTAGGGAATATAGAGAGTTTGTAAATTTTCATATCAAATTTTATTTGGGCTGTGCTCTTGCACACCCTACAGGTTTCCTGCACATGTGACACAACGTACGGATTCGGGTCGTATCAGCATACGGTCTAATCCTATCTCTTCTTCACACTCTATACAAATCCCAAACATAGGTTTGTCAATACGAAGTAGAGCATTCTTCAATCGTGTGAGCGTGAGTCTTGCTTCATCCAATATCTTATTGTTGACATCTTGCTCACCCATAGCTTCTAGTCGTGTGAGTCTTCCTAATGAACAATCAGGGGCTATGGGTTTGACCTTCTCTTGAAGAGTCTCAATCTGCGCTTCTATCAGAATCATTTTTTCTTCAATTTTCTTTTTTAGTACGTTTTTCTCTTTTTGGGTCATGTTACCCTCTTAAATATGGTATATTGAGGATTATAGCTAAAATGTAGGGTCGGTTAACCGACCTTTCTATCTATTAGGGTCGGTGAACCGACCCTACGGAGATATTTTAATATGAATGGAAACGTACATGAAAAAAATTATTTTATTTTATATCTTTTCTGTCCTTACTTGGGCAGAACATAAGCATACCAATGCACTCGAACATGAGACTTCTCCTTATTTACAACAACATGCACATAATCCTGTCAATTGGTACCCCTGGGGGAAAGAAGCGTTAGAAAAAGCAAAAAAAGAAAATAAACTCATTTTTCTCTCCATTGGTTACAGTACTTGTCACTGGTGCCATGTCATGGAAGAGGAGAGTTTTACAGACTTAGAAGTAGCAAAGTTATTGAATGATGATTTTGTCTCCATTAAAGTAGACAGAGAAGCCTTATCACAGTTAGATAAAAAGTATCAGAAACGCTTTATGCTTGTACACGGTGAGCGTGGAGGTTGGCCTTTGTCTGTTTTCTTATCACCTACAGAAGAAGTATTTCACTTAGGTACGTATATTCCTAAAGAGGAGGGGTATGGTTCGCAAGGTTTACTCAAGCTCTTGACTTCGTTTGTAGAACTACAAAAAGAGCCGAAAGCTTTTCAAGAACAAATACAAAAACATCAACGCTTACAAAAAGAAACTTCACTAAAAACAAAGTTAAGTGCAAAAATCATGCAAAATGTCCTAGAGGAGATAGAAAAACAATATGATGCTACTAATGGAGGTTTTGCTTCACATCCAAAATTTCCTGAAGCTGCCAAACTAGAGCTTTTGTTAGATATCTATACACTAAATGGAGATAAAAAAGCTTTTTTAATGGCAGAAACTACCTTACGAAAGATGGCACAAGGGGGTATTTATGACCAAATTGGGGGAGGGTTTTTCCGTTATACCACAGATGAAAAATGGGAGATGCCGCATTTTGAAAAGATGCTCTACACCAATGCGGAACTGATTGTTGTGTATGTGAAACTGTATGAAATGACAGGGGATGCCCTTTACAAAAAAATTGTCGATGAAAGCATTTTGCAAATGGAAACGTATTTTATGCAAAAAGAGCTGTACTTTTCTGCCACAGATGCAGACTCAAATGGAGAAGAAGGTGGATACTTCATTTATGAGTATGTTACAGTAAAAGAAGCCTTGAAAGAAAAAGGCTGGAAGACTAAAGAGATTGAAAACAGTTTAGCTTACCTGGGCATAGAAGAAGATGGAAATGTTGATGGTGATTTATCACATACGCATATTACAAGTGAAAAGGTGCCTCCAAGAGTAGATGAACTTAAAACATATTTGAAAAGCCTAAGTGCAAAACGTGCCTTCCCCTTTATAGATAAAAAAATAAACACTGCATGGAATGCGATGATGATAAAAGCACTTTTTGTGGCTTCTAAAATAGATGAGAGTTATGTGCTTCTGGCCGAAGAAAGATTGCAGGCACTTTTAAATTTAATGTATAAAAAAAATGTTTTATATCATCAAACACTTTTAAACCATAACCCCAAACAAGAAGCACTGCTTGAAGATTATGCCTTTTTGATTGCCGCACTTATAGTAGGCTATGAGCGTACATATAACGAAAAGTATCTGTTACTGTTTGAGAAACTTAGCAAAGAGGCGGTATCAAAGTTTTATAGGCAAAAGCGTTGGTACTTGAGTGATGATAGCATAGAGGCTTTGGCTGATTTTGATGACAGGTATTATACTTCTCCACTTTCACAAATGCTTGAAAACCTCATACAGCTTTCTTCTCTCACCGAAACATTCACCTATAGAGATATCGTGCAAGAGACTTTGTCAAACATGGGCTCTGTACTAGAGAGCAGTCCAGCAACTGCTCCTAAGTTGGTACATACGTTTTTGCGTATGCATAAAGGTGATGTCATCATTCATGCGAGGAAAAAGAAGTTACTTTCAGCACAACATGCACTAGATAATGTGAAGTATCCATTCCTTTTAAGTGTAATACAAGAGAGTGATGAGTATCTTGCTTGTAAAACAACGATGTGTTTTGCCCATGATACAAATATAACAAAACTCATCGAAAAAATACACAAGGCTGTAAGATAATGTTAACAATGAACGAAGACTTAGAAGGTGCAATCAAAGCATACTTGAAGCTTTTGGAGGCAGAAGAGTACTTTGAAGCCCATGAAGTGATGGAAGAAGCCTGGCATCCCCTACGCCTTAAAAAGCATCCTTTGGCAAACCTTGCTAAAGGTTTTATCAATGGGGCTATTGCTTTTGAACATATAAAGCGTGACAGTAAAAATGCAGCTAAAAAAGCCAAACACGTCATGGAATCTTATGAAAGACATATACACCTTTGTACTTCTGAGATAGAGTTTTTTGTCTTATTCGAGGAAGCTAAAGATACGATAGAATCGTTGAAACTAAAACATAAAGAAGTGTTTTTTTAGTGTTTTGGTACCACGCAGCGACAAAACACTCCTACAATTCAGTACGAACCAACCCAAACTACATGTCTTGGGAAGATCAGCCAAGTACTTATAAAAACTATCCAAGTTCTTACAAGAAGTTTCGCTTAGACAGAAAAAATGAGGAAGAAAACTTTCTTTACCATATTGCAGGGCTAACTGCACAAAAAACATACCCCTCAGGGGAGTATTATTTGCGTATTAATCCCTCTGCCGGTGCCTTATATCCTAATGAACTTTATTTTCAAGCTAGGGGTGTAGAAGGTAGAATAGATGGTATTTATCATTATGATGTGAAACTCTCAGCCTTAACCTTATTGGAAGTGCTTCCACAAGATGAAGGATTAGAACCTTACTTTGGTTTTAAAACAGCTATGAGAGGGTACCTCTTTTTAGTTTCTGCTATTTATTACCGTTCTTCATGGAAATATAAAAACCGCGCGTTTCGCTACTGTTTGTTGGATGCAGGACATTTGTTAGGGAGTATTGAAGCTGCTGCTTTACTGAAGAAAGAGAGTGTGCAAATTAGCTACGACATAGAAAGAGAAAAATTAAACCGTATGTTTGGGTTTGAAGACCGTGAATGGTTTTTAGCGGGAGCTGTTAGAGCAGAAGCCATACAAGGTACAAAAGTATCTGCGCTAGAATTTGCACTACCCTACGTAGATGGGAGTAGAAGCTTTGAAAAAAACGAACTAATAGAACAAGCGTACAATGAGACAGTAGCACTACAAGATTGCAAAACGCAAAAGCAAATGCCAGTTTTTACCTATGCGAAAGATAACCTACAAGAGACACTCTTTACCCGTCGTTCCCAACGTGGCTTTCATGAGGGTGCCCTCACGAAAGGGCAGTTTAACTACATTATGGATGTGCTGGCACAGCCCATACCTTCAGACTGTGATGAAGAGGTGTCTGTGTATGTGGTACTTAACCGTGTACTAGACATGCCTTTAGGTTTATATAAAGATGGGAAGTTTGTGGCACATGGGGATTTCGCAAAAAAAGCAGGATATCTTTCTTTAGAACAGTACAGTCTTTCTCAGCAAGGTGCCTTGGCATTTTTCTTTACCTCTAAAGGTCAAAATTATCAGGCTTTGTACCAAAAAGCAGGCATCATAGGGCAAAGACTATATGTCGCAGCAGTGTATCTTGGCTTAGGCTGCTCAGGGATAGGCGCCTATTATGATGATGAGGTCAATGAATTCGTAGGAAATGATGAAATGGTGTTGTATGCCTTGGCAATAGGAAAATGACTTAGTTTTTAAACCTATAACCTAAAGCCTTTAAGTGTTTACGTAGCTTTTCAGGAATGTCACCTTGAAATTCAAGGCACTCTTCTTTTACAGTCCCACCTGTGCCAAGTTTTTTCTTAAGTGTTTTAACGAGGGCTTGCAAGTCACTTTTAGCCAAGTGAAAAGGTTTGACAATAGTCACTACTTTCCCTCTACGTTTTTCTTTGGAAAAGTGGAGTTGGTGTTTTTCTGGGGACTTCACTTCTGTGTTGGTTTTTTTGGAAGCTTTGTCTTTATTGTCTGAAGACCAGCCTTTATCCTCTTCTACCCCAAAGTCCGCACCCATTTCAAATAGATTTTTTTTCATTAGTTAAAGTCCGTATCAAAAAGTAGACCAAGGATGACAGCAGCAGAGAGTACAAAGAGAAGTGTTCTGTATAGTGTTTTATCGGAAGGCAGTCTCATAAAAATCCTTTATGTTTCTATAGTATATACAATCTCAGTTTTATTCTTCTTTGTGACTACCTCATGCAAGCTTAGACCTTCTATAGGGAGTTTCATAAAGGCATCGATGCTTGTTATCCCTGCTTTGGCTATCTCACGTAAGACAATGCCTCTGTAAGCTTTTGCCCAGTGGCTGACTACTTTGCCATCTTTGATGAATTTAAGTGTGGTATAGGCTTTGCTTGGCTTGTAGAACTTGTCATAAAATCCTGCACGCAAGTCTAAGATTTCATCCTCTTTCAAATACGCTTCCATTAAAGCTGCGGAGTGTTCATTGTAAAACTTTTCAGTTTTGATGTCTGCTACGGCTTCACCTTGTTTGAGTTTGTACTCAGGGATGAGGTCATCTGCACGTATGGGGCCAAAGAGGTTTGAAAAAAGGATGACATTGTCGTCTATATAGCTTTGTGCTGAGGGGTTGAGCTTCTCATACCCAAGGTAATCAAATGCAACACCTGTATAACGTTCAATAGCTTTCATGGTCAGTTCATGAATAATGTCTTTTTTGTGTTTTAAAATGTCGGCTTCTTTTTTGATACCAAACATTTTAGAGAGTACTTGCATATCTCCTTGTTGTAAAACATTGATATAGCTATGTAAAAGCTTCATACGATGTGCTGCTAAATCAGAAAACAGAAGTGTATTGGGATTAAAAGAGAGTTCTCCGCCAGACTTTTTAGTTTCGCTTGGAGCAAGTAGTATTTTCATGAATTAAACCTTTATTGTATGGTGACATTCTAGTTAAATTAACTAAAAAGAAGAAATTTATAAGTTTTTCGCAAAAACCCTTGACTTTTAAAATGTATTTGTCTATAATTCCCGTCCATTTAAAGCCTAATAACTTTTTATGATGGTGCTGGTGTAGCTCAGCTGGCTAGAGCAGCTGATTTGTAATCAGCAGGTCGGGGGTTCGAGTCCCTTCACCAGCTCCATGAAATTTTTATCAGTGTTTGACCGGAAAATAATCAAAACTCTTTTCAATTTGAATAGACAAGTAGATTTAGCATTATGGTGAGTTACTCAAGTGGCCAACGAGGGCGGATTGTAAATCCGCTGACTACGTCTTCGAAGGTTCGAATCCTTCACTCACCACCATGTGTATCCATTTATGCGGGCGTAGCTCAGTGGCTAGAGTTCCTGCCTTCCAAGCAGGCTGTCGAGGGTTCGAATCCCTTCGCCCGCTCCACATAATGGTTTATCTGGGAGCTGATGTGAATTATAATATTTACAAAAACTTCACATTACTACTCTAACAAACACTCATAACAATTTTACACATACATATAACATAGTATTTAAAAGCGATTAATCGCGTGAACCCTCTGTTGAAGAGAACACAGCGTTAGCGTAGCTTTGTTTGGCTTTGCCAAAAAAGTGTCCTTCTAAATAGATATGCTTATATTTACGCCCATATGGCTCAGGGGTAGAGCACTTCCTTGGTAAGGAAGAGGTCGTGAGTTCAAGTCTCACTATGGGCCCCACAACAGAGGAACCTGTTAAGTATGGACAAAAGTGTTACAAACTTGTAATAGTTCTGTCCATATAGGTTAATAATGACTTAAGAATATTTGGGTATAATACTGCCTTTATAAAACATTTACGCTAGGAGAAAAGCATGGCTAAAGAAAAATTCGAACGAACAAAACCGCATGTTAACATCGGTACTATCGGTCACGTCGACCACGGAAAAACTACACTAACTGCTGCAATCACAATGTGTCTTGGACTCAAAAATGGTCAAGCAACAATGGATTACGATCAAATTGATAATGCTCCAGAAGAAAGAGAAAGAGGAATCACAATTGCTACTTCTCACGTAGAGTATGAAACTGACAATAGACACTATGCTCACGTAGATTGTCCAGGTCACGCGGATTATGTTAAAAACATGATTACTGGTGCTGCTCAAATGGACGGTGCGATTCTTGTTATTGCTGTAACTGATGGACCAATGGCTCAAACTAGAGAGCATATCCTTCTTTCTAAACAAGTAGGTGTACCTTACATCGTTATTTTCTTGAACAAAGAAGATCAGCTTGATGATGAAGATAAAGAAGAGATGATTGAACTTGTTGAAATGGAAGTTCGTGAACTTCTTGACATGTATGACTTCCCAGGTGATGATACACCAATCGTTGTTGGTTCTGCATATCTTGCACTTGAAGAAGCTAAAGCTGGTGAGTCTGGTCCATGGTCAGAGAAGATCTTTGAACTTATGGAAGCAGTAGATACTTACATCCCTGAGCCAGTAAGAGAAACTGAAAAAGATTTCCTTATGGCAATCGAAGATATCTTTACTATTCAAGGTCGTGGTACTGTTGTAACTGGTAAAGTTGATCAAGGTAAAGTATGTATTGGTGATGATGTTGAAATCGTTGGTCTTAAAGATACTCAAAAAACAACTGTAACAGGTGTTGAAATGTTCCGTAAGGAAATGGATTGTGGTCTTGCTGGAGATAACTGTGGTGTTCTTATCCGTGGTATCGACAAAGATGCAGTTCAAAGAGGTATGGTTCTTTGTAAGCCAGGTTCAATCAACCCGCACACATCATTCGAAGCTGAGATCTATGTTCTTACTAAAGAAGAGGGTGGTAGACATACACCATTCTTTAACAACTATAGACCACAGTTTTATGTACGTACAACAGATGTAACTGGTTCAGTTCAACTTCAAGAAGGTACTGAAATGGTTATGCCAGGTGACAACGTTAAAGTTAACGTTGAACTTATCGCGCCTGTTGCACTTGAACAAGGTACTAAGTTTGCTATCCGTGAAGGTGGTAGAACAGTTGGTGCTGGTGTTGTTACTAAGATTCTTGCTTAAGACAAACACTTGTAAGAGGTTTTCCCCTCTTACAAATTTATCATAGGAGATAAGAATGAGAGAAACAGTTCACTTAGGATGTGAGAAATGTACAAGACGTAATTATCACACAACTAAAAATAAAAAAACGACAACAGAGAAACTTGCTCTTAAAAAGTATTGTAAATGGTGTAAATGCCACACAATACACAAAGAGATGAAACTGTAATAGTTTACTTTTTTAAATCCTTGGCTTTTTGTCAAGGGTTTAATTTAGGCCAATAGCTCAGTTGGTAGAGCACTGGTCTCCAAAACCAGGTGCCGTGGGTTCGAGTCCCTCTTGGCCTGCCACAAAAAAAGGTAACAAATATGGGAAAAATTTCAACATTTATTGCAAACGCGAGAGCGGAGATACATAAAGTAATATTTCCAACAAAAGTACAAGTAAGACAAGCATTTTTAGCAGTTATTCTCGTAGTAACTGTAATATCAATATTTTTAGCATTGGTTGACTTTTTAATGTCATCAATCGTTTCATCAGTTTTATAGGATAAATCATGGATTATCAATGGTATGCAATTCAAGTATATTCAGGTTCTGAAAAATCTGTAGAAAGAGGTATTGCACAACTCGTTATCGATTACGGTTTCGAAGAAAAAGTTGATCGCATTGTTGTACCTACAGAAGAAGTCATTGAAGTGAAAAATGGCGAGAAGAAAATTACTGAAAGAGTATTATATTCAGGGTATGTATTTGCACATATAGCTCTGGATACTGACCTTTGGCATAAGATTCAATCTTTGCCAAGAGTATCTAGATTTATCGGTGAACAAAAAACACCTACAGTACTTGCAGAGAAAGACGTTAAAAATATCTTAGACAAGATGGAGAATAAATCTGCACCTCGTCCTAAGGTAGATTTTGAAAAAGGTGAAATGGTTCGTATTGTTGATGGATCATTTTCGAACTTTACAGGTATGGTGGAAGAGTATGACCTTGACCACGGTACATTGAAGTTAAATGTTTCAATCTTTGGTAGAAACACACCAGTAGAGATTCTTTACACACAAGTAGAGAAAATTATATAGAAGTAATTCTAGTCTTGTATCACAAAGACTTTAAATAAGTAGTGAGAGTAGATTTTTTACAAATCTTTTTAAAAGTTTAGTAAAAATAATTTATAACAGAAGGAATTTAAGATGGCAAAGAAAATATCGGAAAAGTTTAAAATGATGATCCCAGCGGGTGCTGCAAACCCATCACCACCAGTAGGTCCAGCACTTGGACAACGTGGTGTGAATATTATGGAGTTTTGTAAAGCTTTTAACGAAAAGACAAAAGATCAAAAGGGTTTTAAAATACCTGTAGTCGTAACTGTATATGTTGATAAGTCTTTTACAATGGAGACAAAACAACCACCAGCATCTGAGCTTATCTTGAAAGCTGCGGGGCTTAAAAAAGGTACAGATAATCCTATTACTACTAAAGTTGGATCTATCACTAAAGCTAAACTTGATGAAATCATCGAGAGAAAAATCGTTGACCTTAACACGAATGATAAAGAGATGGCAGCAAATATTATTGCTGGTACTTGTAGATCAATGGGTGTTGAAATTACAGACTAAGTTAGTATTTAAAGGACGTTATTTGAGCAGAGCTCAAATAACTGCGTTAGTCTCTGAGACAACTTTAGCAGTTGGCTCATACGACTAGTCGTATTTAAATAGTGAACAATCAAAACCACATGATTTAAAATGTGGGAGCATAAAGCGGAGAAATATTATGGCAAAAAAACCAAGTAAAAGAAGAGAAGCACTACTTAAAATAGTAGATGTTACTAAAGAGTACAGTGTTGACGAAGCGATGAAAACACTTAAAGAGCTTAAATCAGCAAAATTTGATGAGACTGTAGAAGTGGCATTAAACTTAAATGTTGATCCAAGACATGCAGACCAAATGGTAAGAGGTTCAGTTGTTCTTCCACATGGTACAGGTAAAACTGTTAGAGTAGCAGTATTTGCTAAAGATGCAAAAGCAGACGAAGCAAAAGCAGCAGGTGCAGACCTTGTTGGTGCGGCAGAGCTTATTGAAGACATTAAAGCTGGTAAAATCGATTTCGATATCGTAATTGCTACACCAGACATGATGGGTGTACTTGGAAAAGTTGCAAGAATCCTTGGACCAAAAGGTCTTATGCCTAACCCTAAGACAGGTACAGTAACAATGGATGTTGCTAAAGCTGTTGAAAATGCTAAAGGTGGCCAAGTGAACTTTAGAGTTGACAAAAAAGGTAACATCCATGCAGGTATTGGTAAAATATCTTTCTCAGAAGATGCAATTAGAGAAAACTTTATCACACTTCTTGAAGTTGTGAACAAAGCGAAACCAGCATCTGCAAAAGGTAGATATATTGCTAATGCAGCGATTTCATTGACAATGAGCCCATCAATTACACTTGATACCTCAGAAGTAATGGACATTAAAGCAAAATAAGTATGGGCTTCGGCCTGTTCTTAGAGATATTTTCAAACAAACATTAGCTGTAGTTTTTGTTTGAGAGTAATTTTACTACTCATAGAACCATTAGGTTCATATCTTAGATTTAAGATAAAAGGGGCGAAAGCTTAATTAATTTGTTTGAAAGAGCAAATGTGTAGGTTTAACCTATACCCTTTTAGAGATCGGAAGGAGAATATATATGACTAGAACTAGAAAAGAAGAGTTAGTTGCAGAAATGACAGCAGAGTTTAAAGATGCTGGCGCAATTATCGTTTGTGATTACAGAGGAATGACAGTTGAAAACCTTGAAATTGTAAGAAATCTTGCAAAAGATGAAAATACAAAAGTACAGGTTGTAAAAAACAAATTGGCGCGTATTGCATTGAAAAATGCAGGATGTGAAGATATTGAATTTACAGACACAAACCTTGTAATCTGGGGCGATGCACAAGTTACACCTTGTAAAATTGCAGACAAAGCAGCAACTGATTTTAAAGATGCATTTTCAATCAAAACTGGTTTAATCCAGGGTGAAATTGCAAGTATGGAAACCATTAATGCAATGGCGAAACTTCCTACAAGAGATGTACTTATTGGTATGCTTCTTAATGTTTGGAATGCTCCAGTACAAAACTTTACAATTGGTATGGATGCACTTT
>CAUZVG010000048.1:0-10479 GCA_963583215.1 Campylobacterales bacterium
ACTTTTCTGAATGCCGGTATCACGGATTTTAAAACCATAGAGGAAGCACATAAGGCCTATGAGAACAAAGCTTATGAAAAGTCCGCTTCTTTGTTAGCCGAACTGGAGATGAAAAGTCCAGAAAAAGAGTATAACTTAGGTAATGCACTCTATCAAGATAAAAAATATGAGGAAGCACTTGAAGCCTATGAAAAAGCTGAAGGCATAGATGAGGCAAAAAGACAGCATAACATTGGGAACAGTCATTTTCAAAAAGAAGAGTTAGACAAAGCTATTGAAGCGTATGAAAAAGCTTTAAAACTCAAAGAAGATGAAGATACAAAGTTTAATTTAGATCTTGCAAAAAAACAAAAACAGAAAAAAGAAGAAGAGAAAAAGAAGCAAGAAGAAAAAGACAAAAAAGATAAGAAAGAGCAAGAAGACGATAAAAATAAAGATCAAAAACAGAAGCAAGATAAACACAATGATCAAAATAAAAAAGATCAAAAGAAGAAAGACGAACAAAAGAAAAAAGATCAGAAGCAAAAAGATCAAAAAAAGAAAGATCAAGAAAAGAAAGATCAGAAGAAAAAAGACGATCAAAAAAGTAAAGACAAGAAAGAGCAAGATAAAAAGTCTAAAGAGAAGCAAAAAGAACAAAATAAAAAGAAAGAAAACTCACAAAATAAAGAGCCTTCCCAAGCAGACAAACAACAAGCAAAAGATGAAAAACGAAAAGAACAAGAGTTAAAACGCCTCATGAAAAAGATGCAAAAAGGTAAAACACCTACGATGATGTATCAGATGGGTGATGGTAAAAAAACCAAAAGAGAAGGAGATGTGAATCCATGGTAAAAAGTAAAAAATTATTTCTGACACTTATTGTCATACAGTCTATGTTCCTGTCTTTGTTGCAGGCAGCCTCAGTTAGAGCTACAGTTGACACCATTGAAGTAGTGAAAGGTAAGCCTGTGACATTACGTATAAAAGCCACAGGAGGGTCAGCAGTCTTTCCTCTTTTTAAGAAGATCGGAAATTATACGGTTGTGAGTAAATCTACCAGTTCTAGTAATAATTGGAGTATGGTTAATGGTTCGGTAACTTCTGAAGTGAGTACAGCTAAGATTATCCGTTTTATACCTCAAGAAGATATGATCATCCCTTCTTACACCGTGAATATTTCAGGAAGGGACTATAAAACAGACACTATAGAGATAAAAGTAGTAAAAGCAACAGCGCCATCCACGACACACAATGGTGTTTTTTCTTTAACTATGTCTGCTAATAAAACAAAAGTGCATGTGGGTGAGTCTTTTATGCTTACGGTGTTCTTCTCTTTACGTCGTGATGTGCGGCTTTCTCAAGAGGTGCAATACACTCCACCAAACATGTCTGAGTTTGTGGTGGTTCCAGCAGAAGAACAGCCTGCAAGCATCCAAGGTAATTATCAAGTCCAAGAGCTACGTTACATCGTTACTGCTGAAAAAGAGGGGAACTTTAGCATTGAACCTGCCCAAACCAAAGTAGGGTTGCCAGACAGAGGCAGAAGAGACATCTTTGGTATGACCTTTGGTACAAAGTGGTACCAAACCGCTTCCAATAGCTTAGAGATAGAAGTTTTGCCTCAAATACAAGCTTCCGATTTGATAGGAGACTTTTCTGTAAAGACAAAAATAGATGCCACAGAAGTCAAAGCCAACACACCAGTGAACCTAAGCATCCACATAGAAGGAAAAGGAAACTTGGAGAGTTTTGATTTTCCTAAGTATGAGATAGCTGGGGTGACCATCTACTCAGATGAAGCTACCATAAAAACCAAAGTACAAGATGGCGCACTCTATAGTACTTTTGATAAAAGTTTTGTCTTTATATCAGAAGAAGATTTTGTCATATCTGAACGTCTTTTTACGGTTTACAATAGCAAAGAAGATACCTTGGAAAATTTAATAGTTCCTGCTTTTGATGTGAAGATAAAAGCAGCCAAAACATCTAGCTTGACTTCAAACACTTCCGTACCAAGAGGGAAAGTTCACACAGACATCAAACAAGAAGTGCTAACAAAAGAGGTGATTGTTGAAAAAGAAATAGAGGTAGAAAAGGTATCATGGTGGATGTTAGTACTTGCATTTGTAGCAGGGCTAATGAGTATGTATATTGTACGTTTTGTGCCCAAAAAGAAGCCAAACCCTTTTAAAGAGTCTGAAGCACTTAAAATACTCTATGCACATATGAGTGGAGATCCTGAAGTGGAAGCCATGGTACGTCAACTGTATGCCAAGAAAAATGGTGATAAAAACATTAGCATAGACAAAAAAGTCTTACAAACACTGGTCAAAAGAGTACAAGGTTAAATTATGTTAAGCTTGTACTCTTTTCGTTTAGGAGAAAATGAAATTGTCTTGAGCCATATTGAACTCATACACAAAGAAGAAAAAGGACAGTTAAAAGAGGCAATTTTAGGTTCTGGCAGCAAAGATGCAGACCTTATAGTTACCTTTAGATATAGACTCTAAACCTGAAAAAGTAGAAGGTGTTATTTACAAGATGTCATGTAAAGTATTGGCATCTTTCATCCATGTGTTCAGTGTTTCCCACTCATCATTTTCAACCATCTTTTGACATTTTTTAAGTTCCGATTGAAAAGCATGCATGGCTTCAAGTACATTCTCTTTGTTTTGCCTAAAAATGTCTTCCCACATAGAAGGAGAAGACTTGGCAATACGGCTCATGTCTTTAAAACCTCCACCAGCAAGGGCAACAATGCTCTCTCTGGCTTCTTGTTTCATCACAGAGTTTGCAAGGGCGTAAGAGAGTGCATGTGGCATATGTGAAATGAATGCAGCATGTCTGTCGTGTTCTTTGGCATCCATACAGACAATGTTCATGCCAATATCACTAAACAATTCTTTGGCTATTCTTACTTGCTCTGAGCCAGACTTTTCTAAATCACAAAGTACCACCACCTTATCTGTGTAAAGGTTAGCAATGGCAGCTTGAGGTCCAAACTTTTCAGTCCCAGTCATGGGGTGTGCGGTTACAACATTTTTACGTATGTTAGAAGGAATAGAAAGTGAAATCTTTTCTTTGGTACTTCCTAGGTCAATCACCGTACATTGGGGTGAAATATTTTGTAGTTTTTGCAAGACAGCAATAATGCCGTCAACAGGGATAGAAAGAATGATAATATCACAGTTTTTTAAAGCTTCAAGAGAGTCTACTATCTCATCAACAAGGCCAAGTTCTAGGGCTTCTTTACAGTGTTTTTGGTTGTGGTCTAGACCTAAAAAATGGTAGTTTTTTGGGAGTTCTTTAAGGGCAATGCTTAAGGAACCACCCATCAAACCTAGACCAATGAAACCCACTGCGATTTGTCCCATAAAACACCTCTTTACTTTTTTTGATAGGAGTATAACATCATTTGACTATTTATTATGAGATTCTTAGAGAAATAAAGTTAAAATAATGCCAATATAAAAACAAGGCGCAATAATGATAAAAAAGATAGCCCTCTCTTGGATGCTTTTGGCAACGTTTCTTTTAGCACAAAAAGTGACACAGATTAAATTTGTAGGACTTGCGCACCTTTCTGCAAGTACAGCTAAAGAGATAGCGGGTATACATGTGGGTGACCAGATTACAGCTGAAGCTATCAATGAGTCAATTAAAAACTTTTTTTCTCAGGGTTATTTTAAAGATGTATGGGTAGACCAAAAGTCTGGTGTACTCATTTACCATTTTGAGGAAAAGTTGGCCATTGCAAATGTGAGTATCAAAGGCTATGGTTCTGGAGATGATGGTAAAAAACTTTTAGCAGGTATTGGGGTGAAAAAAGGGGACTTGTATGATGCAAGACGTATACGTAAAGCCAAAAATACATTGATATCGAAACTTGAAGCGCAAGGTTATTATGACACTGTGGTTGAAACATCAATAAAACCTGTAGGTAAAAGCTCTATGGCCATTACTTTTGATGTCAACAAGGGTGAAAAAATCATTATTAAGAAAATGAACTTTGTGGGTGCAAAAGAGTTAAGTCAAAGTGACTTACAAAAAGAGTTAGCCAACAAAGAAGAAGATTGGTTGGGGTGGATGCCATGGAGAAACAATGGTGAAGCTTCGGTGAGTCAACTTGAGTATGACAATCACAGAGTAAAAAACACATACATGGAGCACGGTTACCTTGATGCAAAAGTTAGTCCGGCACTGATGCGTGTGGATTTTGGTTCGTACAATGCAGAAGTAGATTACCAAATTGCTGAAGGTGCCCAATACCGTTTAGGTAAAATCACCATCACCCATGAAATTGAAGGTTTAAAAACGAAAGACCTTTATTCTGTGCTACTACTCAAAGAGGGTAAAATCTTTAACATCAAACGTATGCGTAAAGACATTGCAAGACTTGAAGAAGAGGTAGGAAACTTTGGGTTTGCCTACGTTAAAGTGGCACCACAAATGAATAAAAACCCAGAAGCACGTACCTTGAACTTAAACTATATTGTACAACCAGGTGAGCCTGTGACTATTAAAGATGTCATTATTTCAGGGAATGACATTACCAAAGACAGAGTTATCCGTCGTTACATCTACTTAGCACCAGGCGATAAGTTTAATGCAAAAGATTTAAAAGATTCTAAGTCTGCTTTGGGAAGAACCGGTTTCTTTGAAAAAATAGACATTCAAAGTCAGAGAATTTCAAAAGACACAATCAACTTACTTGTTAAAGTAAAAGAGACTTCTACAGGAAGCATCTCTGCTGGTGGTGGGTATGGTTCGTATGAAGGGCTTATGGTGAATGCTTCCATTTCGGACAGGAATATTTTTGGTTCAGGGATTAACACCACTTTAGGTTTTGAGATTTCAAAAATCTCAAAGAACTATAACATCTCTTTTGTCAACCCAAAAATTTGGGACAGTATGTACAGTACTTCAGTCTCTTTTTATAAAAGAGACTATGAATTTATTGACTATACACAAGACCAATTAGGTGCAAACTTCTCTGTGGGTAGAGAATTTTACAGATATTTCCATGCTTCCGTAGGTCTAGGATATGTGGACAACCAGTCGACGATTAATGAAAGTAGTGCAATAGGAGATCCTATAAATACTTTTTTATACAATGACCAATATGCAAAAATCTCCTTGGTTGCAGGACTGAACTTTAACAATACCGATGATTTTTATCAGCCTAGAGAAGGGATGCAAGCAAGCATTAGTTTGGAGTATGCACAACTTAAGGGAGAAGATGCCAATTTATCTGTTTTCCCTGAGGGGTATGGAACCATGTTGAAAACAACAGGAAGACTCGGTCTTTATTATGGTCTTGAAGATTATATTGATTACGACATGATTTTACGTTTTAAAGGGAGAGTAACACATATTGCACGTGAAGATGGAAGTAAACTTCCTACAGCAGAAAAACTCTTTATGGGTGGTGTAGGTTCGGTTAGAGGGTACAACCCTTACTCTCTTGCGCCTTTCTTCTTGTCTGACCCAGCCAACCCAGAAAGTAGAAACCTCGTTGGGGGTACCAGCCGTTACTCTGCTTCTGTGGAAGCTTCTGTGCCTTTGTCTGAAGCCGCTAAAATGCGTTTGGCTTTCTTTTATGATTATGGAAGTATCTCTGCAGATGGTGGTGTTGTAAATGGTCAGTTTATAAAACTAGACAGTGTTTCAAGATCTTCAGCTGGTGTGGTTTTAGAGTGGCAGTCTGCATTTGGCCCTATTAACCTTATCTTCGCTTACCCTGTAGATGAGCAAGAAGGTGACCAAACAGCCGTCTTTGAATTCTCTATGGGTTCACGTTTTTAAGAGAAACACTTTCTCTTAAATACCTAAACCCTTATGTGAGGGTAGGGTATCTTCATCTTCTACAATGATGGCAAAGGCCATCGGTTTTTCCAAAGATTTTATTTTTTCTTTTGCCAAATACAAAGATTTATCGGAGTGAATGGTTAAAGTTTGGTTTTGAAAGCTAAACGTAATGTTTGCCGCGTTAGAGGCTTGATGTAAAAAAACGCTGAGTGTATAGATAAAACTCATCCAACGCACAGACTCTTTTTCTGGTAGAAGGCTTTGGTACTTGTTAAAAAGAGGTTTGTCTATGAGCTCTTTACCATGCATACGTAAAAGAAGAGAAATGAAGACAATCTCTTTATGGCTAAAGCCATAATTTAACTCTTGCATGGCAATGTAAAAGGCGTGTTGGTGTGCCTTGTAAATGGTTAAGGTTTGACCAATGGCTGAGAGCTTTAGCGCATACATGAGTTCTTCTTTGTATTTTAAATTATCATGGACACTTGGCTGTAGTGCTGTGTAGAGACTTATCCCTATTTTTAACTTCATTTTACGTTTTTTCTCTATGGTAATCAGTGGTTTAAACCTGTCAAGTATAGAGACAATACTGGGGTTGAGTGTTTGGGGGAATTTATGTTTGTCATTATGTAAAAGTGTTTCTAAAAAGACACCTTCTCTTACGCCTGCAGAAGAAGATATGACTTCTTTGACTCCTAGATGGGAAAGCAGGGCATTAAAAATGAGTGTACCTTCTCTGATGGTATCATAACGGTTTTTCTTCAAAGAGAAGCGTTTAAGGTTTTTAGCAGAAGAGAGAGGTATAGCTTCTAAGTACTCTGCATGTTCAGCCACAGTGTAGGTAAAGGCATGAAGCTTGTCTAAAGGGTACTCTGAGCGCTTCATAATGCCTTTTGAGAGTGTTCTCGCGGTACCACCAATTCCAATGGCTATGGAATGCTTAAAGTGCTCAGGAAGCCTGTTTAATTCTTTTTGTATGAAGGCATGGGCAGCTTTACTTTTTTCTTTTTCAGAGAAAAAGAGTTCTTTGATGCGTACGGTTCCCAAATTTAAGGAGTGACTCTCCACAATCTCCCCATTTTTAATGAGTGTAAGGTCAGAAGAACCTCCTCCAATGTCTATGGTAATCCCTTCACGAATAGGCAGTAGATTATACGCAGCTATGGCACCATAGCGGGCTTCTTGTTTCCCATCAATCACACGGATAGACAATCCTAACTCTTTGTGTATGAAGCTGGTAAACTCTGCACGGTTTGGTGCATCACGTAAGGCAGAGGTCGCAATACAAAGTGTTTTACGTGCTTGGTATTTGTTAATGGTTTCTTGGAAAGATTTAAGGGTGAGGTAGGCACGCTTTATGGCGGGAGCTTGGAGGTAACCCTCTTTGTGGTAAGCTCCTTCACCTAAACGTACTTTGGATTTTTGTTCACAAATGAGATGAAAGCCATATCGGCTTGTCTTCTCAAATATTACAAGTCTTGCTGAGTTTGAACCGATATCAATGATAGCAGTTCGTTTTGACATATTATACTTCTAATAACTCTGCTTGGAGTTTATTGTATTTGAACATGAGCTCTTCCACATTCTCCACATTGTCAGGATCAGAGACAATACAATCAACCGGACAAACTGCGATACATTGTGGCTCATCAAAATGACCTACACACTCTGTACACATATCTGGGTCGATTAGATATATTGGATCATTTTCTTCGATTGCCTCATTTGGACACTCTTCTCTACATGCGTCACATGCGATACATTCGTCAGTTATTACTAATGCCATTTTTAGCCTTGTGTGAGTTGTTACAAACTCAAGTTATTATTTATACGTGTTATAACCCAAGAAAGCTTATGTATGTATTAAATATGAGGCAAAAAAGGATTATATGAAGATAAAAAATGGTTTTTTTCGATTTTAGGGAATTTCAACAGACATATTGTCTGTTGAAAGGGGAATTGTTCAATAAAAGTGAAGGTTAAGAGATCTCTTTAGGGAAACAAAATCTATATCCACGTCTTCTTACGGTTTCAATAGTGGTAATTCCAAGTGGTTTATCCATCTTTTGACGAATCTGGTTAATAGCCACTTCTATGACGTTAGGGGTAACCAACTCAGGTTCTTCCCAAATGGCATCAAGCAGTTGCTCTTTAGAGACAATTTGGTCTTTATGGATGGCCAAGTGTGTAAGCACTTCAAACGGTTTCCCTTTAAGTTCAATCTCCATACCTTGGTAAATGATTTTCTCTTCTTCTGGGTTAATGATAAGGTCTTCAATTTCGATGATGTTAGAGACACCAAAACGTAGTTTTGCTTCCATACGTACCAGCAAGATGTCAAAGTCTAGAGGTTTTCTGATGAAATCATCTGCACCTGAACGCAGTGCTTTAATTTCTGACTCTTTGTCTTCCCGTTCTGAAAGTACCATGACAGCTGTTTTGTAAGCATTGGTTTTAATGTTGGCAATCATGTCGACTGTTTTGTCATTACTTTTTGGCCATGACAGTAAAACAAGGTCATAATTTCTAATATCAAGATAGTACTTTGCATCACCAGCATTTTCTGCAATATCTACTTGGTAACTGTTTTCTATAAGTACATCTGAAATTTCTTTAGCAAGTTCTGTATCTTCTTCTATGATAAGTATTCTCATAAGTTAGCCTTTATGCCTTTAAGATTTATTTAATATTATAGCATAAAAATAGGGTTTTTGGCAATTTCTGAAAATTTACTTAAAAGTCCCAAGACTTACTTAAAGCAACGTTGCAGTGGGGAAGTATGTTGGGTTTGGCAATTTTTATTTTGAGACTTTGGAGTTGAGGGTAACTTTTTAGGAGTACATCTTTCAGTCCCAAAAGGGCATTTTCTAAAAGTTCGTAACGTTCAATTTTGAGTTTGTCTTCTATGAGTGCCACAATGTCAGCATAGTTTATAAACTTATCTTCACTGTAGTCATAGTCACAGACAAGATCTAGTATTACTTTTTGTGGTCTGTCTCGCTCAAAATCAAGCAGACCAATAATCACGTCAAAAGACAAATCTTCAATGTGAATGGTCACTTTAAACTTTTCCCTCTTCTTTTTTGAAGATTCTTACAATGTTGGGAATGTGCTTATAGAAGATAATAAAAGCAATAATCCAAATAGGGGCATGAGAGTGAATGCCTGGAACATCAGGGTAAAGTACATATGAAGCGATGATGAATGCTACAAGTCCAATGAGTGAAGAGAGAGAAGAGATTTTAAGCCCTTTGGCAGCAACTAGCCATACAACAATGGCAATTGCTGCAGGGATGGGCATCATAATGAGTAACACACCAAAACCAGTAGCAACCCCTTTGCCTCCTTCAAAAAGTAAAAAAGCAGAAAAACAGTGACCAATCACAGCCAAGACAGCAATGGTCCAAAGTACACCCTCAGGTGAGCCAAGCATTTTGGCCACCAAGATAACAAGTACACCTTTAATACCATCTAAAAAGAGGGTAATGGCACCGAGCTTTTTAGCAAGTTTTGGGTCTTTTTCTTTGACCACACGTAAGACATTGGTTGCACCAATGTTCCCAGATCCTTCAGATTTGATGTCTACACCTGCAAACTTTTTTGCTAAGAGGTAACCAAAAGGGATACCAGCGATAAGATAGGCTGCGAGGTAAAGTAGTATATTTTCCATAGTTATTCCATTATTAAAATTTCAATAGTGCAATTTTAACCGAATTTTGCTAAAATAGCCACAAGAGATAGAGCGAAGGTAACAGGATGCATTGTGACATCTGCTACCAGGCCTAAAGGATAACAAATGAGCATAGATTATAAGACTGAGATTGAGAGACTTAAAAAAGAATTATCTGTCACGGTTGTGGCACACTATTATCAGCGTGATGAAGTCTTTGAGATGGCAGACATTACAGGAGACTCTTTGGAACTCGCACGTCGCTGTCAAGCAGATGAGAACAAGTGGGTTGTGTTTTGTGGGGTAGGGTTTATGGGGCAGTCAGTCAAAATCATTGACCCAGACAAACGTGTACTCATGCCAAAGATAGCCTGTTGTGCCATGGCACGTATGATGGATGGTTCTTACTTTGAAGAGTCTGTAGCATACATGGTGGAACGTGGCATTGCTAGAGAAGACATTTTGCCTATTACTTACATAAATTCAGATGCTTCAGTCAAAGCAAAAGTAGGGGAGATGGGTGGTTATGTCTGTACTTCATCTAATGCCTTTAAAATCATTGAAAAAGGTTTAGAGACAGGCAAAAAAATCCTTTTTGTACCAGACAGATGTTTGGGGCAAAACTTCGCCATTCAAATGGGGCTAAAATCTTGTGTCATTGGTGTTGAGAAAGATGGCAAAGAGTGTGACCCAAAAGAAGCAGACATCATTTGTTTTAATGGTTTCTGTTCGGTGCACCAACTCTTTACTGTAGATGATGTAGAGTTTTATAGAAACAAGTTTCCAGGCATTAAAATTGCTGTACACCCAGAGTGTGACCCTGCAGTAGTAGAAGCCGCAGACTTCTCTGGTTCTACTTCTCAACTCATTAAGTATGTCAACGACTTAGACCCGGAACAAAAAGTGGCCATTGGTACAGAGTACAACTTGGTAAACCGTATGCGTAAAGGGAACACTTACGTGCTCTCTTCCACCAAACCTGAATGTCCTACAATGAATGAAACCACACTGGAAGACCT
>CAUZVG010000049.1:0-10292 GCA_963583215.1 Campylobacterales bacterium
TTTTTACTTGGTATCTCTTCCACCACTAAAATGACCGATAAATCATACGGAGTAATCCCTAATTTTGAACGTATTTCAATCTCTTTGGTAAAGCTAGGAGGTGCATAAATAAGTGCTGTGACATCGTCATAATCTGTGTTGGCAAGCCTGTTGTAGTATGCCAAAGTAATAAAACGTACTTCATCGCGGTTCATGTGGTGTACTTCACCTACTTTGTATTCAATCTTACCTCGGCTGTACTCACCTTTGAGTGTAGAGTAGGGTAAAAAGTGTGCAGGCACAACCTCTTTACGTACACGTAAAAGTCCTGAGTTTAAACGCCAATTTAAAAAACGTTGTTTAATAATTTTGTGCGCTTTATTATTTTCTTCTAGTTCCCAACGTTTTTCATACATTTCTATACGCTCTTCAATGGACTCTGGTTGTATTTGTTTAGAGAGTGGTACAAAAAGCTCATCTGCAAGCTTGTTTTGTTGGTCCCTTTGGATGTTCAGTGCATAGAGACATCCACAATAATCTTGACGATATAAAGCATCTTCTTTGGCTAAAATATTTTGCTCTTGGGTACCAGACGCTTTTCTATAATCAGGTGCAATAAATGTTACACCAAAGGTTTCACCCAAAGCATCTCCTGCAAGTTTAAGTTGGGGGAGTGACTTTTTAGGGCTTGTGAGTAGGGTAGAAGTATAACTTGACTCTCCTAGCTCTTTGGCTTTTTGAGCTGACACTTCAAAACGTCGGTCAAAACAAATACCACAGCGCTCACCCTTTTCCGGTTCATTTTCAAAACCTTTGACAAGGTTTAACCATTTGTCTACATCATACTCACCTTCAATGAGTTCAATACCCAGCATTTTACAAGATCTTTTAACATCTAAAAGACGTAGATAGTATTCAGAATAAGGGTGAATGTTTGGGTCATAAAAAAAGCCAGTAAGTTTCTCTTCTGGATACTCTGTTTGGAGTTTTTGTAAAAAATAGTGGCTGTCAACAGAACAGCAGATGTGGACTAACATATTATTCCTCGTATACGCGTAGGTCGGGGTACCCTTACCCCGACGTTTTTATGTAAATGCAATAGGCTTGTCGGGGTGAGAGCACCCCGACCTACAGATAATTCATTCATTGTTTTTTTCATTTTGCTTCCATAAGTATTTCAGCTACATTTTTAGAGCTTCCATGGCCAAGATATTCTTTTAACTCTTTAGCTTTCTCTGCAAAGATTTCTCGGTCGGTATTGTAGTACTCTTGGAGCAAGTTGTCAACTGTGACTTCTTCTTGTAGTATTTCTTTGTGAAGTGTTGTGCCATTAAATTTAGAGAGTATGATGTTTGCAAGTCCTACTTGTGTGATGCCTAAGAGTTTTGTACCAATGAAAAAGTCCACTTTTTTTGCAATGTATGCAAGAGAAAAAGGGGTAGCAATGAGTGCGGCTTCTAGTGTGGCAGTACCTGAACAGATAAAGGCAAATTCTGAACGACGTAGAGCCTCATGGGTATTACGTACAATTTCAAACTCTCTGTTTCCTTTATATAGGTGGGCAATCTTGTTTCTATCAAAAGAGGGTGGTATCACAAGTAGAGGTCTAATATCATTACCCAACTTACGTCTAAGTTCTAGAAAAATAGGCATTAAACGGCTAATTTCAGACTTGCGGCTACCAGGCATAAAAGCAATGCAGTTTTTTGTCTCAGCTTCTACCCTATGCACATCTATTTCATCAAGTAAAGGATGCCCTACATACTGGGCTTTTCCTTGAGTATAGAAGTCTATTTCAAAAGGTAAAATACCCAATAGTTTGTCACAATAAAGTTCTAATTTTTTGGCGCGTTTGGGACGGCTAGCCCATATTTGTGGCAAAATGTAGTAAATAATCTCTTTGTTTGGATACATAGTTTTAAGCTTTTTTGCCAAAGGTAAGTTGAAACCAGAAGAATCCATGAGTAGTATTTTGTCTACATCTTTTGCCAAAGTCACCATCTCATCTGCTACTTTAAAAAACCAGCGTAACTTTTTCAAAGCATCTACCACACCCATAATAGCCATCTCTGAAATGTCATAAAGAGGTGTGCCTGCTTCAATATTTTTATCGAATATACCCACGAATTCTATGTTTTTTGTATGTTTGAGTACTTCTTTGAGGTGTAAGTTTGATGAGGGTTCTAGGGCAGAGACTAATATTTTCATGGTACGATGGCTCTCTTTAGATGGTATTGAACCCCTATGACTAGTTTAATCAGAGGGTTCTATTATATAGATGCTATTATATACTATATAGATAATATAAGACAATTATACTCTCATTTTAGCCTATTTTTAGGTTAGCTGGCTAAAGTGCACATTATATCCAAAAGGAAAAAATATGGATCAAGAGAGAAAAACTGAGTACGGAATTAAAGTAGAGATGTTTATATCTGACCCAAAATATGTGGGTTCTATCTCTGAAGAAGAAGCTACAGAACTTAATGCCACACTTTTTAGCTACAGCTATGGATCTGATAAATTGGGCTATAACCTTACACTTCATTGGGCAATCAATGTCCAAGAAGCCACAATTGTTTTAGCACGTTATACTTATGATGGTATTGCTTCAGGAATTGCGGTGAACCATATGTTGTCACTTATTTGTGCAAATAAAAGTATGAATGAAGTAGAGAAAATTACCTACCAAGCGTTGGAGCGTTTTTTACGTGATAATCCTAAAATAGAAGCACTTCCAGAAACTGAGCGTTACACGATCACTTTTGCTATTGATGCTGCTAAATTGGCTGTAAAAAAATATATTAATGCCCAACTAACACATGAAGAAACAACACTTGCTTGTGCAGATACAGCCATGAGTATTGCTTCTGTGAAAGAGTCTATTGCCTTACATAACATTGAGTCACTTGAATCACTTGCAGAGTACACGAAAGCAGGTTCTTCAGACAATTCATGTAAAGAAAGTTTGCAAGCACTGCTTGATGCACAAAAGATAGCAGTATCTGCTGAACAAGAAGCTGAAGATGCTTTAAGTGAAGTACCATTTAAAGATTTAAGTGTAGACCATAAAGTGATTGCTGTTGAAATCGCTATTGACAATACCGTAAGAGACTTCTTGATTATGGATGGTGGAGATATCGATATTTTGAATGTAAAAGAAGAGGGTGAGGGGTATATAGTATATATTTCTTACCTTGGTGCTTGTAGTTCTTGTTCTAGTTCGGGAACAGGTACACTTTATGCCATTCAAAATGCACTACAAGACAAACTAGATCCAAATATACAAGTAGTAGCAATTTAAAGCGAAGACCCATTGGGTCTTCTTAGTTATTCTTCTTCAGGACAGAAGTTACAGGTATTATACACTTCTTCCATTCCTTCAACCGCGAGTATTTCTTCACTACATTTTTTCATTGTTTTTGCAAAGTCATCGCTCACTTTACCATCTAGATCACAATAAATTGTGAGCATACGGGCGTATTTTTTTATGGCAGGAAGAGGAATTTTTGAAGGGTCATCTATGGCTGCCTCTGCTTTTTCAATAAAATCTTTTGTCCATTTATCGGAGTGATCTTGCATATTCATTTTAAGGCCTTTAATTGTTAGTTATGTTTTGGAGAAGAGAGAAGAACGAGTAAAAAAGTTTTACTCTTCTTGCTCTTTTGTATTCCCACGTTTAACGTGGGAATAGAGTTTTATGAAGCTGTTGCTTCTGTGTAAAGATGTTTTGCTTTTTGTACGTGGAATTTAAGACCGATTTCTTTTTCAGTACATCCAAGTGCAAGTGCAACCATTTGTGGCATGTGTAAAACAGGAAGTTCTACATCACGTCCCATTACTTTAGAAATGCTGTCTTGGTAGGTATCCATTTTGAGGTGACAGAGAGGACAAGGTGTTACCATAATGTCCGCATTGTTGTCTATGGCGTCAAGTAGGGCATTTCCTGCAAGTACTTCAGAAGTATGGTTCGCTTGAAGTTCAACGTGGAAACCACAACACTTGTTTTTACTTTCATAATTAACAGGGTTACCTTCAAGTGCATCAATAAGCTTATCAAGTGATGTTGGCACATAAGCATTTTCATGCCCATTTGAACCTTCATGTAACTCAGAAGGTCTAATGTTATGACAGCCATAAAATGGTGCAATGTTCAAGTGTGAAAGTGGCACAGTCACTTTCTCTTTCACTTTGTCTAAACCATATTCATCAATAATCGCGTAAAGGAAATGTTTAATCTCAGACGTTCCTTTGTACTCTAAACCAACTTCTGCTAGTTTTTCATTGACTCTTGCCTTAAGTTCTGGGTTTTTGTCTAGGGCATGTTTTGTCATCGCAGAGTTAAGCTGACAAGTATTACAGATGGTAATCATTGTAAGACCAAGCTTTTCTGCATAACAAATGTTTCTAGCATTGAGTACATGTGCCAAAAATTCATCAAAATCTTGTATGTGAGACGCGCCACAACAAGAAGCTTCTTCAAGTATAGTGATTTTGATCCCTAGTTTATCAGCCACAGCAAGTGTAGATGAAAGTAGCTCTGGTGTAGACTGCTTAGCCGTACATCCTGTAAATAGTGCATAGTGTAATTGTTCGCTCATCTTTTCTCCTTACAGCTTGTTTGTTTGTGAAATTTCGATAAGTTTTTGAACTTCATCTAGATTTTTAATTTTAGGGATAGAGTTAATGAATGGAATACCTGAATGCCAGTGTATTTTTCCTACTTTCATCATCTTAATCGCTGTGCCTATGTGTTTATACATTCCTAAGTAACCCTCAGAGTAGACAACAATATCTGCCTCATCCAAGAAACCGGTTTTCTTCATACCTCTTAAGAAACCTTCTGCGTGACGTGTGGCAACATTTGACACAGCAACACCTTCGCTAAACTGTAAGTTATGCAGTTTAGTGATTTTCTCAATAGGGTTAATGTCTTTTGGACAGGCTTCTGCACATTCAAAACATTTCACACAGTCCCAAACACCTGAACCCATTTCTGCGGTAATTTCAAGTCTTTCTTTTCCTGCGGTGTCTCTTGTGTCTACTGTAAATCTATATGCAGCGTTAAGTGCTGCAGGTCCCAAGAAGGCATCATTGACTTCTAAAGCAGGACAAGAGTAGTGACAAGCACCACACTGAATACAAAGATCTGAGTCTAAGAAGTTATCAAACTCTGCAATGCTTTGTTTTGTCTCTGCTTGAGGACGGTCTTCAACATCTGCAACCACAAATGGTTTTACTGCTGCGTGTTTTTCCCAGAAGTCTGTTTTATCGATAATCATATCTTTAATGGCACGTCTTTTAGACGATGGCTCTAAAGTGATGTCATTGTCAAAAAGGTCAAGTAGTTCAATAGCATTTTGTTTACATGCTAGCACTGCTTTACCATTTACTTTAATGGCACAGGCTCCACAAATTCCATGTCGGCAAGAACGTCTGTAAGAAAAACTTCCATCATGTTCCCATTTAATACGGTTCATAAGGTCAAGAATCAACTCATCTTTTCCTACTTCCATCGTGTACTCTTTTGTGTACGGAAGATAGTCAGTCTCTGCGTTAAATCTCCACGCTTTGATGGTCACTTTTCTCGTGTTAGGTAGTTCGTTTATTTGTACTTCACTCATCATCAGCTCCTTAGTATTTTCTTTCCATTGGCTCAAACTTACCTGGCGTTACTTTACCCCAGGCAATAGAAACATTGTAGTCTTCATCCATCGTTGCGTAAGTATGTACCATAAATTTCTCATCGTCTCTTGTCGGGAAATCTTCACGGAAGTGACCACCACGGCTCTCTTCACGTGTTAATGCACCTACAACTACAATCTTAGCAGACTCAATCATGTGCCCAAGTTCAATGGCTTCTTGCAAATCTGTGTTAAAAGTATAAGATTTATCATCAATACGTACATTTTTAAATCTTTCAAGTAAACCATTTATAATCTCAAGTTGTTTTTCAAGTGACTCTTTAGTTCTAAATACACCAGCATTAGCTGTCATACCTATTTGAAGTTCGTCTCTTAATTTTGGAATGGTTTCTGATCCATTTGATGTTTTAATGGTATTCATTTCATTTATACATCTATCTGCATCTGAAATAGTAGCTTTACGTAAAGCTATACCCTCATCTAAGATTTTAATCATGTTTTCACCAGCATGTCTACCAAATAGCATCGCTTCAAGTACTGAGTTGGCACCTAGACGGTTTGCCCCATGTACTGAAACACATGCACATTCACCCGCAGCATAGAAACCTTCTACTAAGTCACCCTCAGCATTTTTCTGTACTTGACAGTCAATGTTGGTTGGTATTCCACCCATTGAGTAGTGCGCTGTAGCTGAAATGTGTATAGCCTCTTTAAGCATATCTTGACCTTGGAAAGCAATGGCAAGTTCACGAAGCTCAGGAAGACGTGTAAGGATAATCTGTGGATCAAGGTGCGTGAGGTCAAGTTTTACGGACTGACCATCTTTACCTACACCACGTCCTTGACGTACTTCTTCCATAATAGCACGGCTTACAACATCACGAGATGCAAGTTCCATGGCATTTGGTGCATATTTCTCCATAAAACGTTCACCTAGTGAATTGAACAATCGTCCACCTTCACCACGTGCCGCTTCAGAGATAAGTACCCCTGAACCACCTAATCCACTTGGGTGAAACTGTACAAACTCCATATCTTCTAAAGGAAGACCATGACGTGCAACAATAGAAAGTGCATCGCCTGTGTTTGCATGTGCATTTGAGTTAAATCTAAAGAGTCTACCATTTCCACCTGTGGCAAACATGGTTACTTTTGCGTTAAAAATAGCAACTTCAGAGTTTTTAATGTCATACGCAACCACACCTGATACTTTTCCGTCTTCATAAATAAGGTCACTTGCATACCACTCATCATAAACTACGATACCAGCTCGGTCTGCTTGTTCATAGATGGTTTGAAGTAGTGTAAGACCTGTTCTGTCTTTTGCGTAACATGCACGAGGTTGTGACTGTCCACCAAAAGGTCTAATGGCAATGTCACCTTTTTCATCACGTGAAAAAACAGCACCCATGTGTTCTGCCCATCTGATAGTCTCAGGGGCTTTAGAACACATAAGTTCAACACAGTCTTGGTCAGCGAGGTAGTCAGAACCTTTTACTGTATCAAACTCGTGAAGTTCAGTAGAATCTTCAGCTCCAATAGCAGCATTAATACCACCTTGTGCAGCACCTGAGTGTGAACGTAATGGGTGAAGTTTTGTGATAATAGCTGTCTTTTTTCCAGCTTCTGTCAGCTCTTTAGCCGCAGCTAAACCTGCTAAACCAGAACCAACAATTACAGCGTCATATTCGTATATTTTAATATCAGAGTTTTTACTCATAGAAGAATAACCTTTGTGAAGAAATTACATCTATTTTAGCGTTTTTTCTTTAATATAGGGAGGGATTGGGCTAGAATGAAGGCTAAAAGAAGATGAGTGTTACAGGGTATTTCATTAAAATTATCATGTATGTATAATATTAAACTATAATTTATATATTCTCTATATTATAATAGTATAAAAATTGAAAATAGAGAGTAGGTAATTTAAATATGAGATGTTATGCCTGTACTAAACTCTCTTTACAAATCTTATGTAAGGGCTGTAAAGAAGAACTGTTTAGTCCTCAAATCCAAACAAAAAAAGTAGGTACGATGGATGTGATCTCTTTTTATCGGTATGCGAGTATTGGGTCTTTGTTACACAGTAAACATAAACCTGAAGGGCATCGTATCTATAAGATCTTAGCTGAGATGACGGTCAAACCTTTCATACAAGAGTTTGTAGAAAACAATGATGGGTTGGTGTATATTGTGGGTGTAGATGAACATGTAAGCAGTGGGTATGCACATGTCTCTTTACTTTTAAAAGCCATGAAAACCCAAACATCCATACCTCAATATGCTTCTTTGTTGGCACAAAACAGGGTCAATTATTCGGGAAAGTCTTTAGCGTTTAGGGTCGCAAATCCTAGAGATTTTGTCTACAGTGGAGAAGAAGATGTACATGTGATTTTAGTGGATGACATTACCACCACAGGCATTACCCTGCAAGAAGCCCAAAAAGTACTCATGCAACATGGTGTAAATGTACTTTTTGCTTTGACATTAGCAGATGTTGAAGCATAGCTAAGTCTATGTCACGCTCTTAGCTATCTATAGATAGTATTAAGCTACTACTTTCGCTGCTTGTGCCAAAAAGTCTGAAGCAAGTTGTACTTCTAGACCTCTCATTTTTCTACCCATAACATTTTCAATGTCAGCAAAGTATTTTGCAATCATGTCGTAAGAAGCTTTATCTTCTATGACAAGTACTTCTGCACCAGCATCATACGCTTCTAAGAGTGTTGTCCCAGCTTTGGTTAGGGCAAGTACTTTGTTGTCGTTAAGTAGACTAGTACCTAAAAGTTTATTTTTTCTGGTGATGCTTACTTCTTTACTACCAAAAAAAGTGATGATATCAGAAATGATTTCTTCATTTTTTCTTCTTGTTCCCGAACAGTAAGCAATGCGTTTGTTTTGAAGGTTTTCAATTTTAGCTATTGTTCTTGTTGGCTTTGTCACAACTTTTTCTTCTTTTTCTTTACAAAAACGGCTTTTTATCATATCCATAAGTGAAGGATGCTCATTGTCATCATGTGTAAACATCTTTTTTAGTTCAGCAATTGTTTCAGAATGATCTTGGGCATTAAAAAGGTTGTTCTCGTACTCACAATCCATGAGTCCAGAGTGTGCAGAAGTAATGGCAGTTAAGATTTCTGCTTTATATTCAGAACCTTCTGTAATCATTTTATGCGCTAAAAGAAGAATGGCATCCCCAATGTACGTACGGTCAAAGTTTTCACTCTCAGATGCGTAGTGTAGGGCATAGAGTGTTTTGTAGTAGTTTAAGTCCTCTTCAGAGGCATAAGGGGCTAAGAGTGCATAAGACTGCATAAAGTCGTCATCGTTTATCTCAAGTCCATTATTTGAACGGTAAGTGTTTGCCGGTTCAATGGTAAGCTCAGAACCTAGTTGTGCAACAATAGCTCCCACTGTCTCTTTGCCTTCAACAATCAAACCATTGATTTTCATAATGAGGTTTTCCTCTGGGTAAGAGAAGTCCCAATTTTGCTCTTGAATACCTGCTAAGATCTCTTTAGCGCTTGTTTCATCTTCAACTGTAAGTGTGAAGTTTTTGTAGTAAGGTAAGTAGTCTGTTTTGGCATTAAAAAAGAATGCTCTGATTTGAAGTTTGTGTGACATGTATTCTCCCGATGAATATGGAACTCTCTAAATAGCTTTGAGTATAGCTTAGAGAAATGAAAAAGAAACTATTGTAGCTATAAGTAATCTATAAAGACTTGAAGTATGTTACAATTCTGCCATGGATAAAGAACAATACCTCATAGACAGACTTACTTCAAAATATATTGGTGATGATGCCGCCGTGATTGGTGACAAACTTTACAGCATGGATGCCTTTTTTGAAGATGTACATTATAAACGCAAGTGGATGAGCATGGCACAAATTGGCAAGAAAGCCATGTTAATAAACATTTCAGATGCCATTGCAATGAATGCAAATCCTTTGTATGCCTTAGTAACCGTCTCCTTACCCGCTGCTTTGACCCATAAAGAGATAGATGAACTGACACAAAGTTTGGAAGCCACAGCCAAAGCCTTTGGTTGTGAAATTATAGGGGGAGATACCATTGGAGGAGATAAGTTACATTTGTCTATTACCATTATCTCTGAGAGCAAGGATCCCCTTTTGCGTACAGGGCTAAAAGAGGGAGATTTACTGGCTTACACCGGAACATTGGGTGAGAGTAAAAAAGCTTTAGATACCTTGTTTAAGGGAGAAGACATTGCAAAAGACTCACGATTTTATGAACCTACTTTACGTGCCGACTTTGTAAGAGAGGCCAGACCTTATCTGCGTGCGGGTATGGACATTTCAGATGGACTCTTTTGTGATAGCAACAAGTTGTTACATATTAATAAATATGGATTTACAGTACTCAAAGAAATTGATGATGCTGTAGGGCTTTCAGGAGAAGAGTATGAAATGTTAGTGGCTATTGACCCTAAAGATTTAGAGCAAGTAAAAGCTGTGTCTAAAGCTACGAATACCCCTTTGACAATCTTTGCTAAAGTGGCTAAAAATGATGCAAGATACCTTTGTAAAAGCCACCATTTTTAAAAGTTTTTTTAAATCACAGTAGAAATATCACTTTGGTATTTTACTGTCACAAAGTCACACATCTTTCCCGATCTTCTAATTATTTTACTTTTTTGTATATTCAT
>CAUZVG010000050.1:0-10290 GCA_963583215.1 Campylobacterales bacterium
ACAACCTTCAGAACTTAAAACACTTTTTAGAAGTATCTACGAAAAACATAACTTTGAACGTATGAACCTCACGATGCAGCCTTTTTCTGCAACCTTTTTGTATGAACAGTACTCTTTGTATCAAAATGCTTCTTTAGAGACTTTTGATGTTTGGTTTTTAGAGAAGTATCCTGAACATGAACCGGTGATGGATATTTATATGCATATTGCCGAAAAATTCGAAGATGAGAAAATAGAGTATGGTTTTGCTTCGTTTAATGACTTACTTTTACGTATGAAAAGCCATTTGGAAAACCATAAGATTCCTTTTTCTGAAATCCTTGTAGACGAGTATCAAGACACCAACACTTTACAGTCTGCACTCATTGATGCACTCAAACCAGACTCGCTGTTCTGTGTGGGTGATTATGACCAGAGTATTTACGCTTTTAATGGTGCCAACATTGAAAACATTGCCACTTACTCAACACGTTACCCCAATGCCAGAGTCTACACGCTTAAAACCAACTACCGTTCTACTGCTCCCATACTTTCACTTGCCAATAGGGTGATTGAGCGTAATGAGCGTATTTATCCCAAAAAGCTTGAAGTAGGGCGACATGGTAAAACGCATCCGCCTAAGCTACTCATTTATAATGACCTTTTTGAACAATATCAGTCCATAGCCCAAGGCATAAAACATACCCATGTCCCTAACGATCAAATAGCAGTTATTTTCCGTAACAACTCTTCAGCAGATGGTGTGGAAGCCTCATTACGTGAGTATGGTATTGCATGTAAACGTAAAGGGGGCACAAGCTTTTTTGATGCCAAAGAGATCAAGTTTCTGCTTGACTTGATGGCTCTGCTAGTAAACCCAAAAGATATGATGGCATTTATCCATGTGTTTGAGTATGCACGAGGGGTAGGTTCTGCACTTTCAAAAGAGTTGTTTCAATGTTTTTTACATTTTGGAGAAGGCAGGTTTTTACAAGGTGTACTCTATCCAAAAGTAACTGACTTACCTAAACTCAACCCCAACAAAAATGTACAATTAGGCCTTTTTGACGATGACCAAGAGATAGGTTCTGCCGCACGTTTTAAGTCACTAGGTTTTGATGCTACACTTATGGCACACCCTTTACTTAAACATCCAAAGCTTAGTCCAGATGCTGCGACATTTTTTAAAGAGTTTTACACCCTTATGAAAGCTGTTCAGCCTTTAGAGAACCCTTCTGACATCTTAAAAAATGCTATCTCTTCTTCTTTGTATAAAGGTATTGTAGAGCTTTTGGCGACACAACGAGGACGTTTAAAGAGTGGAGAGGTAGATGAAGAGAAAAAGAAAATAGCCAAAGAACGCATAGACCGTAAAGCAGGGCTTCTTTTGAACCTTTCCCGTCAATACAAAGAGTTAAGACGTTTTGTGAATGCCATGGTCTTAGGTGGCAATGAACTCAGTGAAGGCGAGGGGGTAAATTTACTCACTGTGCATGCATCTAAAGGTTTAGAGTTTCCAGAAGTCTACGTCATAGATCTTGTTGATGGACGTTTCCCAAACAGAAAGATGATGTCAAGTATTGAAGAAGAAAGACGGCTCTTTTATGTGGCAGTCACCAGAGCCAAAGACAGACTCTACCTCTCTTTGTCTAAGTTTGATAAAGTCAAAAAGATAGACTACAAACCTTCACAGTTTTTACATGAAGCAGGACTGATAAAAGGGGAATTTGTAGAACCAGAAGTGAAAGAGAAAAAACCTCGGAAGAAAAAGGAAGATGTGGATTAGAGTCTTTACTCGTTTAACAGCTCCGGCTGTTAAACTATTATCGGTAGTGTTTATCTATATAGGTTTTGTAGGAGGAAAAGATTCTGATATGTGCATCACAGCTTGAGAGCTGTGATGCTAGTGACTATTTAGAGTAGTCCCATTGCCAATTTTGCTTCGTCTGTCATGCTGTCTTGTCCCCAAGGCGGATCAAATACGATTTCTACATCGATGTCTTCAAGTCCATCTTGACGTTTAGCAATACTTTTTACAAGATCAATAATCACTTGAGAGAAAGAACAAGTTGCGGAAGTGAGTGTCATGGTGATTTTACATTTTTTCATCATTGACACTTCATCGGTCCAAACATCTACGTTATAGATAAGACCTAAATCATAAATATTTACAGGTAATTCAGGGTCATAGATCTCTTTGAGATGTGCTATGATTTTTTCTACCATCTCTTCATCTGTAGGCTGATTGTCAATGAATTTTTGTCTCTCTGCAGCCATTTTTTCATCAATGGCTTTATTGTCTAATGTACTCATTATGATGCAGCACTTTCTTTACATTTTTGTGCATAAGCATAAACCATTTTTAAGAAGGCTTCAAGACTTTGCTGACGTACAGGAGAGAGGAGTTCAACCACACCCATGTCTTGGAGTTTTGCTGGGTCAAAATTGAGTATCTCTTCAGGCATACGGTTGGAAAAAATGTCTAAAAGCATGATAATCATCCCTTTAGCCATTTCCGAAGTACCTTCACCACGTAAAATGAGTTTACCCTCAGAACACTCACCTACTAACCATGCAGCAGAGGCACAGCCTTGTACAAAAGTAGCTTCATTTTTCTCTTCTTCTGGAAGTGTTTGATGTCTCTTTCCAAGGTCAAAAATATATTCTAACTTTTCATTATCTGTTGGGAAGAGTTCAAAATCCTCTTTAAAGTTTGCTATTGTTTGTTCCATTGACATGACTACTCCTTTTTATGTATTAGTTGGTGTTCGTTGAATAAAAGACTGCTTCAAAAGCTTCTTTTATACGTTCTTGATATCTTGCATCCATCACTTTTTCTATGAGTGTATTGGCAAAAGCAATAACAAGCATTTTTCTTGCTTCATTATAGCTCAGGCCACGACTCTGTAGGTAAAAAATCTGTTTTGCATCAAGCTGACCCGTGGTTGAACCATGAGAAGCTTCTAGTTCATCTATATAGATTTCAAGCTGAGGCTTTGCAGCCATATAGGCTTTTTCATGTAAAAGTATCGCTTTAGAGTTTTGCTCTGCTTTGGTATGTTTTGCTGTCTTTTCCACACGGATGAGTGCATCAAAAATACCTCTGGTATTACCATCTAAGATGTTTTTTGCCTCTTGTTTAGAAGTAGAGTATTCACCTTTATGTACAATCTGCGAGACAGTACCACGGCGTGAATGTTGGTTCACGTAAAGTAGGTGGTTCGCTTCTATGTGTGCACGTTCATCTAAGTCAACTTTGAGAAGTTGTAAACCATGGTCCCCACCAAAATCAAAACTTTTAAAGATGGCTTGGGCATTTTTACCTACATTCATTTTATGTGAAGCGATGATGCTGTATTTGTTGTCATACATTGTTTGTAGTTTTACCATACGGAGTGTTGAGTCTTGAGCAATGTTTAAGTCATAACCATACAGGACAAGCGTATCTTGGATGTCATCAGCAATAAATGTTTCATAGACAGTAGAATGACGGTTTACTTGGTTAGTCAATTCTATACGGTAGTGAATCAGTGCATTTGACTGTGTATAGTGGTGTTCAACCTCTAGTTGGACATCTCCATCTAATTCTATTTTAATGGTATGTGAACACAGTAAGTGCCCTAAGTAGTACATGGCATCAAAATGAGCTAAGTCAATTTTCGTGTCATTTGCATAAGAAATACGTAAACCTTTAGGTGCAGAAGTGACCACACCATCGGTTATGACAAGTTTTTCACCCTCAGCAATAGGCTTATGGGGATACTCTAAAAGCTTATACTCTTTGTCAAAAAGCTTTTCTACATCAAAGTAGTGATACTCTTCTGTCTTTTTATTGGGTAAGTCAAGCTTAGCAAACTTTTCAGCTTGGTTTGCCTTATCAGGAAAACCTAAGACCCCTGTCAGTTCCTTTGCACTTTTACCTTTTAGCTCAGAGAGTTTCATTTCTCTTCCTCAATATCATCGTAACCATGCTCTTCAAGCTCTGCAACAAGCTCAGGACCAGCAGTTTTAATGATGCGTCCATCTTTAAGTACATGGATGTAGTCAGGCTTAATGTAGTCAAGTATACGAGAGTAGTGTGTGATGACTAAGAAAGTACGTTTACCGTCTTTCATTTTATTGATACCTTCTGATACTGCTCTAAGCGCATCGATGTCAAGTCCAGAGTCAATCTCATCGAGAATGATTACTTCAGGCTCTAAAATAAGCATTTGAAGTATTTCATTACGCTTTTTCTCTCCACCTGAGAAACCTTCATTAAGTGAACGGCTAATCATGTCAGATTTCATACCTAGACTCTCTAAGTGGCTTTTCATAAGACGTAAAAACTCTGCTGCATTTAACTCATCTTTACCTTCATGTTTAAGCTTCGCATTGAGTGCTGTTCTAAGGAAATAAGAGTTATTAACTCCAGGTATTTCTACAGGATGTTGGAAAGAGAGAAAGATGCCGTTTAAGGCTCTTTCTTCAGGTTCCATATCTTTAATACTTTCACCTTTGTAAAGGATGTCTCCTCCCGTTACTTCTACATCGTAGTGACCTACGAGGGCTTTAGAAAGTGTAGATTTACCAGCACCATTTGGTCCCATGATAGCATGTACTTTTCCAGGTTCTAACTCTAGGTTAATACCTTTTAGTATCTCTTTGTCACCTATTTTTGCTTGTAAATTCTCTATTTTCATAATGCTGTTCTTTGTACTCATCCTACACTTCCTTCTAATGTTAATTCTAATAATGCTTTTGCTTCTACCGCGTACTCCATAGGGAGTTGGCTAAAGACTTGTTTACAAAAACCGTGAACAATCATGCTCACGGCATTTTCTTCACTAATACCTCTTTGACGTAAATAAAAGAGTTGTTCATCTGAGATTTTTGAAGTCGTTGCTTCATGTTCTATCTGTCCATGCATATCTTTTGATTCTAAATATGGGAAAGTATGTGCCCCACAATTAGGCCCAATAAGCAATGAGTCACACTCAGAGTAGTTTCTTGCACCTGTAGCACTTGCCGCTATTTTAACTAAACCTCTATAAGTGTTTTGACCTTTCATAGCCGAAATACCTTTGGAGATAATGGTTGAACGTGTGTTTTTACCAATATGGATCATTTTGGTACCTGTATCAGCCTGTTGGGCTAGGGTAGTGACTGCTACTGAGTAAAATTCACCCACAGAGTTGTCACCCTTCAAGATACAAGATGGGTACTTCCATGTAATGGCAGAACCGGTTTCAACCTGTGTCCAAGAGACTTTAGAATTGTCACCTTGACAAATAGCTCTTTTGGTTACGAAGTTATAAATACCACCTTTACCATTTTCATCACCAGGGTACCAGTTTTGAATGGTTGAGTACTTGATCTCAGCATCTTTGAGGATGACAAGCTCTACTACCGCAGCGTGGAGTTGATGTTCATCACGGGTAGGTGCAGAACAGCCTTCGTTGTATGAAACGTATGAACCTTCATCTGCAATGATAAGTGTACGTTCAAATTGCCCCGTATTGGTGGCATTGATTCTAAAGTATGTAGAGAGTTCCATAGGACAACGTACACCTTTTGGAATGTAAACAAATGTCCCATCGGTAAATACTGCAGAGTTGAGTGCTGCAAAATAATTGTCTGCCATCGGTACAACGGAGAACATATACTTTTTGATAAGTTCTGGGTAGTCGCGTATGGCTTCAGAGATAGAACAGAAGATAACACCATGCTTTTCAAGTTCAGCAGAGTACGTTGTTTTCACTGAAACAGAATCCACAACAGCATCTACAGCTACTTTAACACCTGCGAGTTGTTTCTGCTCATCCAGTGAGATACCTAGTTTTTCATAAGCTTCTAAGATTTTAGGATCTACCTCATCTAAAGAGTCTATCATCTCTTTGGGTGCTGCATAGTAAGAGATACTTTGGTAGTCTATAGGTTCATAGTCTAACTTTGCCCAGTGAGGTTCAGTCATAGTTTCCCACTTCTTTAACGCTTTTAAACGTAGCTCTAACATCCACTCAGGTTCATCTTTTTTCTTGGAGATAAACTTCAGGGTATCTTCATCAAGTCCTGGTTCTATAACATCAGTTTCAATATCTATCTCAAATCCGAGTGCATACTCACCAGAGAGAGCTTTATCTAAGCCTTCATTTGCCATGTGTTTCCTTCATATTCTATCTAAGCACTAATCGGATAAAATTAGTCTTATTTAGTACTTATATCACAAATATCCAACTAGGTCAAGGATATTTGTTAGACTTATGGTTATTATAGCTTTTTATGCATTAGAGTGTTCCCTTTTCTCAACACACTAGGCCGTGTTATGATGCATTAGCATCTGTGAGGTTTTGAGAAACAAAGTCCCAGTTAATGAGTCCCCACCACTTCTCAATATACTCAGGTCGTACATTTCTGTAATCAATATAATAGGCATGTTCCCAAACATCACAAGTCATTAGCGGTGTGTTTCCTGTAAGTAGGGGGTTTCCGGCATTAGAGAAAGATTCTATTTTTAATACACCTTCTTTGTCAATGCTAAGCCATACCCAACCCGAACCAAAGAGGGTGCTTGCTGCTTTTACAAAGTCTTCTTTAAAGGCTTCCTCTGAACCAAAGTCTCTGCTCAATAGGTCTTTTAATGTTTGGGAGGGTTCCGTATTTTTACTGCACATGCCAGAAAAATAAAAGTTATGATTATAAACCTGTGCGGCATTGTTAAAAATGCCTCCCTCAGAACTTGTGACAATGTCAGTCAAAGTCCGTTCTTCATACTTTGTACCTTCAATGAGCTTGTTCAGGTTGTTAATGTAAGCTGCGTGGTGTTTGCCATGGTGATAAGATAAAGTTTCTTTAGAAATGATAGGCTCTAAAGCAGAGTTATCAAAAGGTAAAGGCATTAATGTGTGTGTCATTAATATATGTGTCATTTTAAATCCTTTTTTAATCTTAATAATAAAGGCTCAACGTGTACTATTTGTGTAGTACACGTTAAAGCATTGTCCTAATATTGATCAAAGAGTGTTTGGAGTTTTTTAAGGTCATGTTTCATCTCAAACAAAGGCTTTTTATTTTCACCTCTTTGATGATCTTCAAAAGTACTTGAAAGAGATTTATATAATATTCCTATAGGCATAGGCTCAACTTCAAGGGCTTTTTCCATAGCAGAGGCTAGGTTGTTGTTCTTATACGTACTTTCAAGTTCATAGGTATTGTCTTTAAACCATCTATAGGTATTCACTTTGTTAAAGACCACACAGGGCTGGAAGATATCTACCAAAGCATAGCCCTTGTGTAAAAAGGCCTCTTTGAGTACTATTTTAGCATGTTCATAATTCCCAATATTGACACGTGCTACAAATCCAGCTCTTAAGGCTAGGGCTACAGAAATCGGATTAAATGGCTCAGACTCTACACCTCTAACCTGCACGGGCGTTTTAAAACCTTTTTGACTTGTGGGGGAAGCTTGCCCTTGGGTAAGACCATACACCATGTTGTTATGTACTATATGTACAATATCTGGGTTACGCCGAATGGTGTGCATAAAATGGTTTCCACCTTCACCATACATGTCACCATCTCCACCTTCTGCAATGACTGTAAGTGAGGGGTTGGAAACTTTAATGGCTGTGGCTACAGGAAGTGCACGTCCGTGAAGACCAGAAAACATGTTTGTATCTATGTAATAGGGTGTTTTAGACGATTGCCCGATACCTGCGACTATCACAATGTTTTTAGCATCAAGTTCAAGTTCTGTCAGTACCTCTTCTATGAGTTTTAAGATACCAAAATTCCCACATCCTGGACACCAGGCATTGTTTATGTTTGCTCTGTCAAGTGGATGTTTCATCTTATCTCCTTTAGGATTTTGCTTAATTTTACTTCTAAGAGGTCTGTAAAAAAGGCAAAGCCGTTTGACTGTAGAATACGATGGTCAATGTTGACATCATGGACTTTGAGAATATCTGCAAAGTCTCCTATGGTATTGTTTTCTATAACAATAATGGTTTTGGCTTCTTTAAGTACGTTTAGATGCTCTGGATTAAGTGGATGTACCCAGCTAAAGTGCACCTGAAAGAGTCGTGCATCATTCAAGACTTTTAGTACTTCTTCTATGACAGCTTCTGTAGAACCCCATCCTATTATTGCAATGTCACCTTGACCTATGACTTTAGGTGCAAAAGCTTCTTCAATGCTTCGTTCTATTTTCTCTTGTCGCTTCTTCTGCATTTGTTCACGTGTGTGATAGCTCTCCGTACTTTGACCACGCTCATCATGTTCATGACTGGAAGAGACGATGAGACCTTCTCCAAAACCTGGTACTCCTCGTGGGCTTATAGCACCATCTTTCAAAGAGTAACGATTATAAGATGCTTCTGTTTTTTGAAGATATCTACGTTGCTCATATTTAGAGAAATCAAGGTCTGACATCATCGCTATGGAGTCTGCTAGGTATTGATCAGACATATAAATCACAGGCATCTGGTACCTGTCTGCCAGTTCAACGGCTAGATAGGCATAGTCTATACACTCCTGTAAATCTCCTGGAGCTAAAACAATACGCCCAAAGTACCCATGCCCAGAGTGTATGGCGAGATTGAGGTCTCCCTGTTCTGTTCTTGTAGGTAGACCTGTTGCAGGGCCGGGACGCTGTGCCAGATAAACCACTGCGGGTGTTTCACTCACCCCTGAAAGGCTGATGGCCTCGGTCATCAGTGCGAATCCTCCTCCTGAGGTTGATGTCATGGCTCTTGCACCGCTGTACCATCCTCCTAAGACCATGTTAAGTGATGCAATTTCATCTTCACTTTGTTCCACAACTATCTCAAATTCATTAGACATGGAAGCCATAAAGTTCAGCACACCTGTAGAGGGGGACATAGGGTAAGAGGTAATCATGTTACAACCCCCTAGTAAAAAGCCAAAGCCTGCTGCGCTTGAACCATTGAGAAGATGCATCTTCTTTGGATCATGAACTAAAGAAGAAAGATGTTTTGGCATCTCTACACTTCTTAAACTTGTCCCATAGCTAAAGCCCTCTTGCATGGCTGTTTCATTCTCTTCTGGGCTTTGTTCTTGAAACAAAATTTCTATACTCTTAGAGAGCTTTTGCTTGTCAAGTGAAAACATAGCAAACAATACACCCGCCACATAAGCATTGGCATAACGTACATTCCCCACTTCTCTGACCGCTTCTAACATAGGCATAGCTGTCATTGTAAGTGTTTCATCTTTAATGCTTTCATCAGCGAGTACAATCGTCGTAGGGCCTAAACGTTCCTGCACATGCTCTAAAGCTTCTGCGTCTAGAGCGATGAAAATATCCACCTGCCAACAAGGTGCGCAAATGGGAACATTTGAAATGCGTAGTAGGGTGGTGTTAGATCCTCCCCTTACCCTAGACATATACTCTTTGGTAGAAAACACAAAATACCCACAGCGTTTAAATGCATCGGTTAAAACATTTTCCAAACTCATGATACCTGCACCTGCAGCACCTCCTATAAGGATAGAGATACTTTCATTTTGACTAGCACTTTCTTCTTTCTTGCCTTCAGCTAGCTTGATGGGAGAATCATCAATAGTGTTAAAGTGTTCTGACTCTAATTTTTCTTTACTCATTTAATATCCTTTTTTGACCAAGTAAGTTTTGCCCCGTAATAACCCACAATAGCAACAAAAACCATAGTACTAAGTACAATGACGTGGTAGAGTATACTTTGCATAGAAAGGCTAAAAACCACTTCAGGGTTTTGCCAATAAATGTTAATAGCCACAAGGCCTAGAAGAAAGTTAAGCACAGAGAGTAGAAGTTTTATAATGAAAATGCGGGTCCAAGATAATTTATAGTTAATCCACCATGAAAAAATCCCTGGGATCATGGCAAAAAACCCTGTCACAATAGCCATAAAAAATGTATAGAAAATGGCTGAGGCAAAAGAGCTTTTAGGCAGAAAGAAAAAGAGTAAGTCTAAACCCCCTGCAAAAAAGTGTAGCGCGATGGGAAAGTGTACAAACATTGGGTGAGGATGGTACTTTTTATACCAATTCACTAAGTTTGTTTTCTTTTGTGCCTGTCTGTCTTCTTCATCTCTCATAACAAGAAGCTCCTTTTTGAGGGCTAATCTTTATTATAGTATAAAATGTAAACGTGCAGTATGCGTGGACTAATAGAAAACTTGAAGTTTTCCTCTTGCTTTTGACCCGTTTGAATCAAGGTCTTCTTTTTGCAAAAAGAGTTTCTTGTTGCCATGACAATCTGCACAGCCTGCATGGCAACTTTTACAGTCATTATTCCAAACAGTGCCTAGTTTATGAAAATTATCTTCCCCC
>CAUZVG010000051.1:0-10147 GCA_963583215.1 Campylobacterales bacterium
ATGCCATATATGTAAATATTGTGGATTCACTTTACCCTTTAACGTTTATAAAAAAACCTAAGACACTTTTAGATGTAGGCACAGGTGCAGGTTTCCCTGGTTTGGCCTTGGCTATTGCTTTACCTCTTTGTGAAGTGGTGTTGGCTGAGCCTTTAAAAAAACGTGTTTCGTTTTTGAAGTATGCAGCGATTGACCTGGAACTTCCCAATGTGAAAGTGGAAGCAAAACGTGTGGAAAAGGTAGAACATGAGCCTTTTGAACTCATTACTTCACGCGCGGTGACCAACACAAAATTACTTTTAGACTTGACCGAGAAAATTGCAGATGAAAAAAGTGAATATTTGTTTTATAAAGGTTCCCGTGTGTTTGATGAAGTGGCAGATGTACAACAACAGTTAAAGTATGATATAGTACAGAAAAATCAACGAAATTATTTGTATATAAAGAGTGTTTAAATGATATTGAAACTACTAATATTTGCAGTGGTCGCAGTGGTGATTTACAAATTTTTTGGAGGGAAACTTCCAACTATTGGTAAAAGTGCCCATGAAAAAAAACTAGATGAAGATACCTTAGTAGAGTGTGAAACATGTTCTACTTATGTGACGGTCAAAGAGAGCATTATTGTCTCGGGGAAGTATTACTGTTCTAAAGAGTGTACTCCCTAAGAGAAAAGACTATAAAAGAATACTAAAGGAAAAGATATGATCATTATTGGGCACCCTTGGATAAAAAGTAATCGTTTTTTTAAAATTTTTACAGAAAAAGGTTTTGAAAAGAGTCAAGCAGATGATATAATTTTGTTAGAACCTTTGGTCGATTCACATACGCTGGCCATCCATTGTCAGGAGAATGACATTACGTTTGCAGTCGTTGTCAATACTTTAGATGATGCACTTTTTGCCAATGCTTTGGGTGCAAAGTACATCATTTGTGAAGAAGATGATGCTTTGATGATCCAGCCCATTGCCAATGAATACCTTTTTGATACGCGCATCTTAGTGCTCATTCAGAGTGAAAAAGATATTTCTAAAATTGCACGCGGACATATAGATGGCGTGATATTTGCAGAAGCTATTGTTTAAGTTTTAATGTTGCAAAAACTCTTACAGTATAAACTCACTTACGGCATTATTTTCCTCAATGTCTTAGTCTATCTTCTTGTAGCCGTAGCTAACCATGGAATCATGGACATGAATTTGCAAATTTTGGTAGACAAAGGCGCCTTGTTTGGACCCTATGTCTTTTTAAAGGGTGAGTGGTGGAGACTCTTTACTGCCATGTTCCTTCATGGCGGTATGACGCACTTACTGATGAATATGTTTTCCCTCTACCTCATAGGTCGTGGTGCAGAGATGTACTTTGATACAAAGTCGTATTTGAGTATTTACCTCTTCTCTGGACTTATTGGTGGGCTGACTTCTTTGTATATGCATCCAGAATCTGTAGGTGTAGGAGCTTCGGGTGCCATTTTTGGTGTCTTTGGCGCTTTGGCAGGCTTTTTCTTAGCCCATAGAGAGAAAATAGAAAGTCGTAGCAAAGCGTTTATGAAAGACTTTAGCATCATTATAGGGATTAACCTTGTGATTGGATTTTCTATCCCTACTGTAGATGTCTCTGCACATATTGGAGGCTTGCTTGTAGGTGTTTTAGGTGGCTTTTTGATTTCGAAAAATTTCAACTTTTGGCTGCTTTATACTTCTGCAATGGCTTTGTTAGCGGTAACTATGGCATCTTACCTCTCTAGTCATTATGTACCGACACTTTTTTAAGGTAGTTTTACTCTCTTTTTTCTTTGTGGGATGTGCTGTGAAAGTACCTGTACCCAAAGAAGCTCACATCCAAACTTTAGCACAGGACTTACATCATTTAGATAAACAAAATACTTATGCAGAAGCCTTAGCACTTTCTCAAGATATTTTTGCACAAACTTCTACCTTAAGTAAAAAGTTTAAGCTCACTTCCCCACCTCAGTATCATAACCTTTTAGTGAACATTGGGGTGAAAGAGAAAGGGCTTTGTTACCATTGGTCAGATGCTCTATATGGGCATTTAAACGCAAAACATTATAAAGGCTTTGCGTTTCATCTTTTAGGTGCAAACATTGGAAAGTATTGGACAGAACATAATGTCTTGGTGGTTGTGGCTAAAGGGCAGTCTTGGAAAGAGGGTATCATACTTGACCCTTGGAGGGACTCAGGTACGCTCTACTTCTCCAAAGTCAAAGAAGACAGAAAATATGACTGGAAACATAGATCTCAGAGGGGATGTTTTTAGGCTACTGTGTTAAGGCTTCATCTCCTGAAGCTTCACGAAGTTCTGCTGCTTCTGCAGCATCTGCTTCTTTTTGGGCTTCAGAGATTTCTTCTTTTATCTCCTCTTGTGGTTCCACTTCTTTTTCGAGTGCTTTAGAGTGTGCTGTTTCTGAAGAGGCATTTTGCTCATCTTCTGCCATGACTAAGTTTGGTAAGAGTAAAAAAGTCGTAAATATCAAAGTGAGAAATAGTTTAAACATAGAGCACCTTTAGTAGTATTTAGAATTATTATACACAAAAATAAAAGAAAAGTAAAAATTAAAAAGGAAAGTAGATTTTATCTTTTAACTCATTGTATTCATCTTCTGCATTTGAGTCTATGGTAATACCACCACCACTCTTGTAGTAGAGTTGTCCATTTTCTTTTTCTATGAAACGTATCATCACCCCTGAACATAGGGATGACCCATCAAAGACCCCAAAAACACCCGTATAAAAATCTCTTTCGAAATTTTCTACATCGTTAATGATATTGACAGTACTTCGTTTTGGTGTGCCTGTGATGGAACCAGCAGGGAGAAGTTTGGAGAGTATTGTGCCTAGGTTGTCTTGCCAGTCCTGGGGTAAACGTGCAGTGATTTTGGAGCTTACCTGTAATAATTCTTTTTTACCAGCTTTGATTTTTTCTACATAACGAAACTTTTCTACTTTGACATCTGAGCCTACGATGCCCAAGTCATTACGCATGAGGTCAACGACCATGACATGTTCTGCCATCTCTTTTTTATTGGCCAAGATTTGTTCTTTGGCTTGAGGCAGAGTCGCATCAATGGTACCTTTCATCGGATAGGTAGCAATACTCCCATCTTCCATACGCATAAAAGGTTCAGGCGAAAAACAGACAAATTCATCTTTTGCATCTTTATAGTGGAGTTTGAACTTGGCTCTTGCGTAAGAAAAGATTTCTTTTAGGTTGAGGTTTGTTTGAATGGGTGTTTTAAAGGTGAGGTTTAAGAGGTAAGTATTTCCTGAACGGATCTCTTCTAATACTTTGTCTAAAGAGTTTTTATAGGCTAAAAAGTCTATAGGATTTTTTGAAAAAGTAAAAGGTTCTTCCCTTTTTTTCACAGGGTAGTTACGCCAATCTTCAAATTTATAATAGATGTCGCCCTCTAAGTTAGCAAGAGGTTTTGCAAAGATTTTGGTTTTGTCATAAGAGATGATGAAGAGGAAAGGGGTTCTCTCTTTGCCTAGTTGGTTAATGGTTTTAAAACCCTCTTCTTGGCTATAAAACGACATGTTTACTCGCGTAGGATGTCAACATTTTAGGAATCTAAAAGCAATAATTTTAAGATTGCCATACGCATATAGACACCATTTTTGACTTGGGTCAGTACTTTACAGCGTGGGTCGGAGAGCATGTCGTCGGAGATATCTATATTTCGCATGACAGGACCAGGGTGTAAGACTAAAATGTCTCTGTTCCCCATGCGTTCTTTGGTGATACAGTACTGTTTGGCGTAGTCATCGTAGTTTTTAAAGAGTTCGGTTTCATGACGTTCAAGTTGGGCGCGTAAAGACATAATGACATCGACTTTGTCCATGACATCTTCTAACTTTTCATACTGAGGTAAGTGAGACTCTGGCATAAATTGCTTCGGTGCCACAAGCAGTACATTCATGCCCATACGCTCTAAAAGGCGTATACCTGAACTCGCTACACGTGAGCTTACAATGTCACCCACAATGGCAATGGTTTTACCTTGAATCTCTCCATCAAAGTGTTCCACAATGGTAAAAAGGTCAAGCAATGCCTGGGTAGGATGGGCGTAGTTTCCTGCCCCTGCATTAATGACGGGGGTGGTTTGCATATCGGCCAAACGTTGAGGTGTTTCATTTTCAGCATGTCTGATGATGACACCATCAGGCTCCATGGCACAAAGGTTTGCAAAGGTGTCTTCTAAAGACTCCCCTTTTTTAGAAGAAGAACGAGAAGGATCAAGATGCACCACCGCTGCTCCTAAACGTTTGGCTGCTACTTCAAAAGAAGAACGTGTACGGGTAGACGCTTCAAAGAAAAGTGTGATGAGCAGTTTGTCATGAAGGAGTTGTGGTGGGCGCTTTGCTTTAAAATACTTAGCATCAGAAAGAAGTTGTGCAATCTGGGCATCTGAAAAGTCATTGGTATCAACGAGGTGTTGCATGGGTATCCTTAAGGGTTCGGATTATAGTTGAACTCTCTGATGAACCTAGGTATTCACAACATCTCTAGCTTTTGTCTAGGCTAGGCACTCTTTCGAAGTCCTAGCCATAGCTAAGTCAAGAAAGAGTAACAACGCATAGGCGAAAGCTAGTGATGCCCGAAGGGTGGGCTTTGCAAACGCTATCTTGCACAAGATATTTACTTCGTCTTAGCTATGGCTAGGACTTATAAATCTCTTGCACAATCTCACATTTGCAAAACCCATTGTGAACACCTAGGTTCATCAGAGTGTTCAAGCTTATGATTATAGCTAATAGCTGCTAATAAATCTCTCTAATCCATTTCCAACAGACCACCACTCAGAAAACACCGCATCATAATAAGGTCGTGTCACTTCTTCAAAGCTCTCTTTATCTTCATACAAATTCACACACCAGTCAAAGTCAATGTTACGAGACTTTAATGCTTCTATAGAAAGTAATGTGTCGTTGATGCAGCCTAGACGGCTTGGGGTAACGAGTAGTGTCTTTATATTGAGTTCTTGGATGAGGTCTATGATGTGGTAGTCTTTGGTGATGGGTACGAGCAAACCACCCGCACCTTCAACCAAAAGAATATCACAGAGTTTTGAGAGGGCATGGTACTTTTCTATGATCTTCTCTAAGACGATGGTTTTCTCTGTGTCTGCACAAAAAGGTGCAGCGGGAAGGGGGAAAGTATAGGCTGTGATATCTTCTGTTTTAAGTGTCTTAAAATTGTCATTAACCTTTTGGCAAGCTTCAAGGAGTATAGTAGCATCAGGAGCTGTTGTTAAAACACCTGTTTCAATGGGTTTATAAACGCCTACCTTAAATCCTTTGGAAGCGAGTGTTTTGATGAGTTTTATTGTAGTGTGTGTTTTACCTACATTGGTACCTGTAGCGGTGATGAAAAGAGCCTGCACTTGTATTTCTCCGTTTTTTTTGTATAATAGCTTTAGATAGATAGATAAATGAATAAGGAATTTTAACATAACATGCCAAAGATAGATATTGAAGAAGAATTAGACTTAGCTTTAGCACTTGAAGAACCACCTATGTTTAAAGTGTTGCTACACAATGACGATTATACAAGTATGGATTTTGTTGTAGAGGTACTCATAGGGATTTTTCATAAGACGCAAGCACAGTCTGAAGAGATTATGTTACAAATACATGACAAGGGTAAAGCCATTTGTGGTGTTTACACTTTTGAAATTGCACAAACAAAAATACAGCAAGTGAAACAAAAAGCAAAAGAAAACGAGTTTCCATTACTCGCAACCATTGAGGAGGATAGTTAAATGATAAGTATAGCACTCAACGACGTATTTAAAGAGGCAGTAGGATATGCAAAAGAGAATAGACACGAATACTTGACCGTAGAACATCTCTTTTTATCCATCGTGAGATCTGAATCAGGTAGAGAGATACTTAGCTTGCTTGATGCAGATTTAGAAGTACTTGAAGGGGGGATTATAAAACACATCACACAAACCATCCCTTCTCTAAAAGAGGCAGTTGAACCTTTTGAAACGGTTGCCCTTTCACGTGCCATAAATGACATGATGACACACATCAATTCTTCAGGGCGCGCTGAAGCCAACATTGGAGACATGATAGCTGCGATTTTTATGCAGGAGCACTCTTACGCGGTTTTTCTTATGAAGAAAGAGGGCGTAGCTCGTGTGGATGTTTTAGAAGTGATTTCTCACCGTTATGACCAAGCCCACACAGGGACTGAGGGCCAGAAGAAAGAAGAGACACTGCTTGAGCAGTTTACCATTGAATTGGTTGCACTTGCTAAAACAGGGAAAATAGACCCAGTCATAGGACGTCATGATGAAATAGAACGTGTGATGCAAACATTGTGTAGACGTAAGAAAAACAACCCTTTACTTGTGGGTGAACCAGGGGTGGGTAAAACAGCGATTGCTGAAGGACTTGCACTCAAAATTTCTGAAAATGATGTGCCTAAGATCTTGCAGGGTTCTAAAGTATTTGCTTTAGACATGGGTGCTTTGGTCTCTGGTACCAAATACCGAGGGGACTTTGAAAAACGTCTTAAAGGGATTATTAAAGAACTCGCTGTCCAAGAAGATGCCATACTATTCATCGATGAAATACATACGATGGTCGGTGCCGGTTCAACATCTGGTGGCTCTATGGATGCATCTAATTTGCTTAAACCTGCGCTTGCACGTGGAGATTTAAAATGTATAGGTGCGACTACCTACCAAGAATATAGAAACTTTTTTGATAAAGACAAGGCGCTTAGCCGAAGATTTGCCAAAATAGATGTAGATGAACCAAGTGTTGAAGATACGTTTATCATTCTTAAAGGGGTGCAAGACAAGTATGAAGATTACCATAAGATTCGCTTTACAGATAGCGCATTAAAGTCTGCTATAGACCTTTCTGTGAAGTATTTACACGATAGATTTTTACCAGACAAAGCGATGGATATCATTGATGAGGTGGGTGCACACTTTATGCTTAGAGGCGAAAGTGATGTGACAGTGAAGCCAAAAGACATTGAAATGTCAGTGGCCAAAATGATGAAACTTCCTTCAACGGTGATAGGTACAGACGATACAAAAAAACTAAAAAACATTGAACAAGATTTGGCTGCACATATTATTGGGCAAGATAAAGCGATTGGGGCACTCTCTACAGCCATTAAACGCTCTTACGCAGGACTTAATGCTGACAATAAACCCATAGGTTCTTTTCTCTTTGTAGGCCCAACAGGTGTGGGTAAAACAGCATTGGCAACACAATTGGCAAAGACGATGCATGTGCATTTTGAACGTATTGACATGTCTGAGTATATGGAGCCTCATACCATTAGCCGTTTGGTGGGTGCACCCCCAGGGTACGTGGGGTATGAACAAGGTGGACTCTTAACTGAGATGATTAAAAAACATCCACACACAGTCTTACTTTTAGATGAGATAGAAAAAGCACACCCAGACATCATGAATATTTTACTGCAAGTGATGGATGGGGCTAAACTCACAGACAACAATGGTGTGGTGACAGACTTTAAAAATGTGGTGCTCATTATGACATCGAATATTGGAACAAAAGAAGCCAATGTAATGGGCTTCAAGAAAGACACGTCAATGAAAACTGAAAAAGCTTTGGCAGCGTTTTTCTCTCCAGAGTTTAGGAACCGTCTTTCAGGCATCATTACGTTTAATGCCCTTGATTTACCTGTGTTAGTGACGATTGTAGACAGAGAACTTGATAAACTCAATGTCTTACTCAGAGCCAAAAAAGTCAAAGTTAAAGTGGCCAAAAAAGCCAAAGAATACTTGGCTAAAGAGGGTTATGATGAGCGTTATGGTGCAAGACATATTGCAAGAGTGATTGATGAAAAAGTCAAAGAAGCACTCACTGATGAAATACTTTTTGGAAAACTCCAAAAAGGGGGAAGTGTAAAAGTAAGCCTAAAAAATGAAAAACTTACTTTTGACTTTTCTGAAAAATAATGAAGAGTGCGTTGGCAAACGCACTCTACGGGGGTAAATGCTTTCCATGTATGATGATAATTATCACCTTACCCATTTGACGAAATACTCAACTATTTTCCCTAACCCTAGGTATGCACCTGATGAAGGTTTGCTTGCTTATGGCGGGGACCTCTCTTCTGCACGACTACTGTTTGCCTACCAAAATGGTATTTTCCCTTGGTACTCTAAAGATGATCCCATACTTTGGTGGTCACCTAACCCACGACTTTTACTCTATCCTGGGAACTTCAAAGTACGTAAATCTTTTAGAAGAGTGTTACGTTCTGGAAAATTTACCGTGACCTTTGACCAACATTTTTCTGAAGTAATTCATCACTGTTCAACAGTCTACAGAGAAGGACAAGAAGCTTCCTGGATAGTACCCGAAATCATTGAAGCCTACACAAGACTGCATGAGGAGGGCTATGCGCACTCAGTGGAGGTACATAAAGAGGGAAAACTTGTAGGTGGTTTGTACGGTGTGGCTTATGGAAAAGTATTTTTTGGAGAGTCAAAATTTTCTTTAGTCTCTGATGCTTCTAAGATTGCTTTTAAAGCACTAAGTGATGTCTTAGGTAGCAGAGGTTATCATTTTATAGACTGTCAAATGAAAACAGATCATATGCTACGCTTAGGTGCACAAGAGGTAGAAAGAAATGTTTTTCTTGATGCCCTTGCGTTAGCGATAGCAAAACCGAGTGATTTTGGCTCTTGGAAAGAGTTTCACTGGGAATATAAGGAATAAAAAATGGTAAACAAAGATATAGGATTCTCTTTATGGTTGGATTTTGTAGAGAGAGATTATTTGAAAAATGAATTTTCTAAACTCATAAAAGAGGGCATCATCAATGGTGCAACATCTAACCCGGCTATTTTTGCCTCTGCCATTACCACTTCTCCTGCTTATAAAGAGCAATTAGCAGCACTTGAAGGCAAGCCTGCCAAAGAGAAGTATGAAGCTTTGGCCATTGACGATATCCGTACAGCAGCACAAGCATTAAGATCTTCGTATGATGCAGGAAATGATGGATATATCTCTATTGAAGTAGATCCTTTCCTTTCTAACGATACTGGGGGGACCATTGAAGAAGGTAAAAGACTTTTTGCAGCTATCGATGAGCCAAATGTTATGGTAAAAGTACCAGCAACTGAAGCGGGTTATGCGGCAATGACAGAACTTTTATCTACAGGTATTTCTGTCAATGCCACCTTGATTTTTTCTTCTAAGCAAGCACAAAAATGTCTCAAATCCATGAAAAAAGGTTTAGATGCGTTTGAAGCTTCTGGTGGAGGACGTTGTGAAGCTGTTATTTCTGTATTTGTTTCTCGTTTTGATAGACTTTTGGATGCGGACCTTGAAAAAGAGGGTTTAGATATTTCTAAAACAGGTATCTATAATGCTGCGAAGATTTATAACCTTATAGAGACAAACAACACCCCCGCCATACGTACACTTTTTGCAAGTACTGGTGTAAAAGGGGATGCTTTACCTGCTGATTATTATATGTCAGGTTTGCTGGCAGCTCATTCTGTGAACACAGCACCTTTGGCTACGATTGAAGCTTACTGTGAGAGTGAGCCATCTCCTGAAGCGCTACCGATAGATGACGCAGTTATTAATGGGTACTTTACAAAGTTGTCGGACAACGGCTTTGATATGGATGAAGTCTATGCATCGCTATTGGCTGATGGACTAAAAGCCTTTGAAGAAGCATTTCAAACCATGCTTGATACGTTGAAGTAAGACAGGTTAACATAAGATAAGAAAAAAAGGGTTAGCATGGAAGAAAAACTCAAGCTCTATTTGAGAACAATGATTAGCAATTCGGGGTCTGACCTTCACATTAAGTCTGGTTCACAAGTAAGAGTACGTATTCATGGGGTATTAAAAGTACTGGGCAAAGATGAGCTAACTTCTGCCATGGTAGATAAATTGGCACAAGAGATTATGACAGCAGATCAGTATGAAAAACTCATCACTGATAGAAGCCTGGATTTCTCTTATGTTTTGGGTTCTGAAAACAGATTTCGTGTGAACTTCTTTTTCCAAATGGATGGACTCTCTGCAGTATTTAGGATTATTCCTGTGGATATTTTGTCTTTAGATGACTTAAATTTACCACCAGTGATTAAAACATTTACAGAAATTCATAGAGG
>CAUZVG010000052.1:0-9887 GCA_963583215.1 Campylobacterales bacterium
TAGCCAGTTTAAGAAAATATGTCGTCCCGGACGTATGGGATAATAAGTAATCGAAATAGGCACCACTTTAATTGTAAGGCTTCTATCTATTTTAGAAGCATCAATATCCAAGCCTGTACAAAATGAGTCAAAACTCTCACTGTGGTTACGCTTTGCTCGCTCTTGTAAGACTTTTGTTTTGAGTGCCATCACTGCTGCACCCGTATGTATAGGACCTTCGTACTCTGGAGAGTGGGTACAAAATTCACCTTCATCAAAAGTGATACGTTTATTTTTAACCATATAGCCCTCAGGGTAAATGAGCCAATCGGAGGTTCCAGAGAGTAAGTCTTCTACGATGATGCAGTCACGTGCTTTGTTTTTGTTAGAGATCGTACCAACCCTACGCATGAACTTACCTAAAATACCAACAAACATGGAATCATCTGCTAAAGAACGTGTATGTCTGTCAAACTTTTCATACAAAACATGAGGCACAATAAACGTTTCAAAACGTGTAAAATGGTTTGCCACAAAAAGAAGAGGAGACTCTGGTAATGCTTCTCCCGAAATGGTAATATTGGCACCAGAGAGTTTACGTATCAGTCCAATGGCTAAAGATGAGATGGCAAAAGCTAATCGCATCATACACTCCTATGTTTTCCCAGATGATTTATGTACTGTTTTTGGTTTTTTAAAGTACTCCGCATCTGTAAAACTGTCTACAGCGATAACCTCACTCTGTAAAGTCCTGGCATTTTTTAAAGCCTTAACTTCTTTAGTGGTGAGTTTTTCACCTTTTTTCTCTTTCCTTAGCAACTCTTTTACCTCTTGCATGGCAAGTGTGGCTTCTAAAAGTTGGCTCACTCTCTCTCCTTTGTAAATATTTCCACACACACGTTCACGTACCGTATCATTTTCACCCAATAGCCTTGCTATCTGATGTAAGTTTTTATCTTTCATGGTTTTTCCCATGGGGTTAAGTCTGCTAAAAAAGCCTAAAAGTTTAAAAGGAAGAGCCATCCAACCTGAAGCAAGGTTTTCAAAGATACCAGCAAATGCTCTGTCGATTTTACAAAAGGCATCTTCTACTGAGACTTCTAAAAAGACTTCATCTTCTTTTTTGCTGCCTTCCACTTCAAAACGTTTGAGTGCCGCTGTGATAAAATACATTTGGGTCAAAACATCGGCAAAACGTCCAGAGACAGACTCTCTTCGTTTTAAAGAAGCACCCATTAATCCTAAAGCCAGATCAGACAAAAAGGCAAACTTTGCAGAAGCCCAAGCCAATTTTTGCTCATAACGTTTGGCTTTCCCGTAAAAGAGTGATGTGTGCACATGCCCTCTTGTAAGTCCTAAGATGTAATACCGTACTTTGTTACGTACCACATGGCCAATATGGGTAAAAAGTAGTGTATCAAAGTTTTCTACATCCCCTTTTTCAAGTGCTTCTATCTGTGCATAGACGTAAGGGTGGCAACGTATCAGGCCTTGACCAAAGAGTATGAGTGTGCGTGTCATAATGTTTGCACCCTCCACCGTGATGGCCACAGGTGCTCCAAAGTAGGCATGGGCCAAAAGGTTTTTCGGCCCACGGCTAATGGCAGCTCCCCCTTGGATGTCCATGGCATGCATGATATTTTTACGAAAAATTTCTGTACTTTGGTACTTCATAATGGCATTGGCAACTGTCGGTTTTTTACCTTCATTAATGGCACCTAGTGTAAAGGTTTTGGCTGCGTCAAGCATGTAAGTACTTGCACCTAATTCACCTAAAACTTCCGCAATACCTTCAAACTTTGCAATGCTAAGACCAAACTGGTAACGTACCACTGCGTAGGTTGAAGCCACGTAAGTGGAAAGTTTTGAGCCACCTGTACTGGTACTTGGTAAAGAGATCCCACGACCAAGTGCCAGTGACTCCATCAACATCCCCCAACCTTTACCTAGACCTTCTTTCCCACCTATGACATCGTCGATGTCAATGATGACATTTTTACCGAGTAACGGTGCATTATTAAAAGGGACAGAGAGTGGGTCATGTCTTTTGCTTTGGTCTACACCTTTAGCCTTCGCAGAAACCAAGGCACAAGTAATGCCTAAATTTGCTTCCTCCCCTAAGATCGCCTCAGGATCTTTTAACACAAAAGCAAGTCCTATGACTGTTGCAATAGAAGAGAGTGTAATGTAACGTTTATCAAAATTTAGGCGAATTTTTACTTCACCCGCTTCATCTTTAAAAACAACGCCATCAGACTGTATGGAGCCTGCATCAGATCCTGCTTCAGACTCTGTGAGTGCAAAACAAGGAATCTCTCGGCCATCTGCTAAACGTGGTAAATAATGTGCTTTTTGCGCTTCCGAACCATAATGTAAAAGTAGTTCAGCAGGCCCAAGGGAGTTTGGCACCATCACTGTAATGGCAAGCACTTGAGAGTGTGTGGCCAACTTTTCTATCACACATGAGTGTCCATAAGCAGAAAAACCAAGTCCTCCATGCTCTTTAGGGATTATCATGCCTAAAAAGTTCTTCTCTTTGAGGTATTTCCACACTTCTTTGGGTAAGTCTCGTTTTTCAAACACTTCCCAGTCAGAGGTCATGGCACAGACAACATTCACTTCATTGTCTAAAAAGTCTTGCTCTTCTTTCGTTAAGCTAGGGTAAGGATTCGCAAAGATTTTTTTAAAGTCAGGTTTACCAGAGAAAAGCTCCCCTTCTATCCAAACATCTCCTGCACGTAGCGCTGTTTTTTCTGTCTCAGAGATTTTGGGAAGTAGACCCTTTTTTTCTATAAAGTTAAAAAGTTTTTGGGTGATGAATTTTACACGTAGTTCTTTGTTTAAAAGGACTGTTGCCAAAGCAATGGCAGGTATCCACCAAAGAAAAGAGGCATCACAGCCAAGTAGGAATACTCCCAAAGCGACAAACCAAGCCCAAAGTGGTGCAGCAAAATACGACAAAGCCAACATCACAATCAATACAGAAAGAATCAATCCCATTTTATATCTCCTCTTAAGTCATTATTATTTATGTTATCACGATAGACGTGCATTGCTTGTGGAGTAAAAACTTTCACCCTTCTCTGCCATATCTAGCAAAGACTTAGCAGGAGCAAACCTTTCACCATAACGGCTTTCAAGCAGAGAAAGACGTTTCACAACTTCTGCTATGCCTAGAGAGTCAGCATAGCGTAAAAGCCCTCCTCTAAAGGCAGGAAAACCAGTCCCCATAACCATTGCCATGTCAAGGTAAGCAGCTTTTTCTACCACTTTTTCTTCTAAACATTTGGCTGCTTCGTTGACCATAATAAGAATAGATCTATCTAGTATGGTCTGTTCATCTAAGTTTTCTTTTTTACTTTGTAAATTTTCCATTTCTGTGTTCAGTAACTTTTTTCGACCTTGATGTAAGTAAAAGCCTTGTCCTGTTTTTTTACCTAGCCAACCTTTTTCAACCAGTTGAGCCAAGATAGGGGAAGGTTTCATCCGTTCACCATAGGCTTCATAGAGTATGTCTGAGACTTTTTCTCCAATGTCTAAGCCTACTTCATCTGCTAAAGTAAAAGGTCCCATAGGCAGGCCAAAATCTTTGACTACTTTGTCTATGCCTTCTATATTTGCACCCTCTTCAAACATTCTTGCAGCTTCATTGAGGTAAGGTAAAAGCGTACGGTTCACAAGGAAACCTGCACACTCTTTGACTTTGATGGGTGTTTTACCCAGTTTTTTGGCTAAAGATACCACCGTTGCCAAAGTTTCATCTGATGTTTTTTCTCCCGCAATCACTTCCACCAAAGGCATCATCTCTACAGGGTTAAAAAAGTGCATCCCTACAAAACGTTCAGGGTGTTTTACATTTTCTAACAAGCTTGAAATGTTCAAAGAAGAAGTATTGGTGGCAATTATTGCCTCTTTACTTACTTTGGCTTCTAAGTCTTCAAAGACTTGTCGTTTGACTTCTGCTGCTTCAGAGACTGCTTCTATGACAATATCTACTGCACTTAAACCTTGCATGTCAGTCGTGTATGCGACTCTGTCCATTTTAAGACCTATCTCACGGCTTGTTAGACGACCTCTTTTTTGTAGTCTCTCAAAACTCTTCATCATCTTTGCTGTGGCTTTAGCAATGCTAGACATTTGCCTTGCCCCTAACCTCACAGGTATCTCTTTTTGTGCCAAAACCCAGGCAATACCTGAACCCATGGTTCCCACACCAATGACAGCAGAAGTGTTGATGGGTTTTGCTTTGGCTTTTGAGAAGGTCTCTTTTTTTAAAGCTTCTGAAGTAAAAAAGAGTTCTATAAGATTTTTAGACACTTCAGAAGTGGCCAAAGGTGCAAAGACTTCTATCTCAACTTTTAGCCCCTCTTCTAAAGACATTTCTAAAGTCTCTTCAAGCACATCAATGGTTTTGAGTGCTGCAGGGTAATGTCCTGCAGTTTTTTTCATAACTTCTTTACGTGCCATGGTAGCAATGAGCGTTCTTAGAGGTGAGAACCTTTCATACCATTTAATGTATTGACGTTTTTTGGCTACTTGTGCTTCAAGGGTACCTGAGAGTATCGCTTTACTGTACTCCTCTTTTTTAAAAGCCAAATATCCTGCTGGCACCGAAGCATCAACCAAACCAAGTTTTAAGGCTTTGTCCCCTTTTAAACGTTTAGAACCAACAATGAGTTCCAAAGCTTTTCTAAAACCAACAAGTAAAGGCAAGCGTTGTGTTCCCCCTAAACCAGGAATGATCCCAAGACTCACCTCCACCAAACCTAGGCTTGTATGTGCTTCATTGGTAGCAATCCTATAGTCACAGGCAAGAGCCAACTCTAAACCCCCACCCAAACAGGCACCATCTATCACCGCAACTGTCTCAAAAGGAAGGTTTTCTAAACGGTTAAATATCTCTTGACCTTCTCTCAGCTTGGCAATGATTTCTGCTTCATCTTTAAAAGCTTTAATCTCTTTGATGTCTGCCCCTGCAATAAAAATATCTTCTTTGGCAGACTCAATGAAAAGGGCTTTAATGCTTTTGTCTGTTTCAAAGTTTGTGATCAGTTCTCTAAGTTCATACAGCGCAGCAAAGCATAAAACATTTACCGCTGATTTTGGGGTATCAAACGTTAAAGTTGCAATACCATCTTCATCTATGTCATAGTTAAAATATTTCATTATTCTACCTCCAGTAGCAGTGCAGCACCTTGCCCACCACCAATACATAAAGTTGCCAAACCTCGTTGCAGTCCACGTTCGCGGAGTTCATGTAACACCGTTAAAACCAAACGTGTCCCTGTCATACCCACAGGGTGTCCCAAAGCTATGGAGCCTCCGTTTACGTTGAGTATCTCTGGGTCTATGGCACCCACAGCCTCTTTTTTAGCAAAATGTGTTTTTGCGAATTCTTTAGAGGCAAATGCTCTCTCACAGGCAATCACTTGTGCAGCAAAAGCTTCATTAATCTCAACAATTTGCATATCTTTCATACAAAACCCTGTTTGTCTAAAGAGTTTTTCTGTAGCGAACACAGGTCCTAGCCCCATACGTTTAGGCTCTAAGCCTTCATAGGCATAGTCTGTCAAGTAGCCTAAAGGCTCTAATTTTCTCTTTTGAGCTTCACTCTCAGACATGAGTACCACACCTGCAGCGGCATCGGTGATTTGTGAAGAATTCCCCGCAGTAACCGTACCGTTTTTACGGTCAAAAAAAGGCCTTAATTTTCCCAGTTTCTCCAAGGTTTGACTCTCTCTTATGCCATCATCAAAGTCTAGGTATTTTCCAGCACGTTCATCATACACAAGTGCCATACTCTCTTTTGCAAAACGTCCAGATTCTTTTGCTTTGGCCGCTTTTTCGTGAGAAGCCAGAGCAAAAGCATCTTGTTCTTCTCTGCTTATGCCAAAGTCTTGGGCAAGTACTTCAGCCGTGTTTCCCATAAGTAAGCCCGAAACAGGGTCCGTTAACCCAGACATAAGCCCCACAATAGGTTTTAAAAAACTTGGTCTAAACCCCAAGAGTGTCTGCACTTTGTCAAGTACCGTTTTAGAGCGTGAAAGCTTCGTAAAAAGTGCCGTCATACTCGCGCTATAGACCAAAGGAATGTTAGACATTGACTCTACGCCACCACAGACATAAATCTTCCCTTCACCTGAGTGAATGCGAGAGGCTGCAGTGGTGATGGATTCCATACCTGAAGCACAGTTTCTATGCACAGTTAAAGAAGGTGTGGCTTCGGGAAAACCTGCACGGAGGGCAATGACTCTTGCAATGTTGGCTGCATGAATGGGTTGGGCGACATTGCCTATAATGACTTCATCTACCTCTTCAAAGCTCACAGGAGAACGTAACATTAATTCTCTAAAAAGCCTGGCACCGAGTTGGTCTGCTTGCATCTTTGCAAACTTTCCCCCTGCCCTTGCCATAGGTGTACGTAATGCGGTTACAATGGCGATGCGTTCTTTCTGTTTTTTCGTTTTTTTAATTGGGATTTTTTCATTCTTAGGTTTTTTATTATTTGTTTTTTCTGTGCTCATAAGTGATCCTTGTAAAGCATATTTATTTTTTCACTATACTGTTCCATCAAATGGTTTTTAGCCAATTTCATTGATGGCGTTAACTCTCCATTTTCAATAGTGAGTTCATCTGCAATAATCTCATAGCCCCGTACTTTTTCCCAGTGGTTTAGTTTTTTATTGATTTTGGATATAAATTTATCTGTCATCTCTTTAAACTTTTGAGACTCTAAGGCTTTGAGTGGTGTGGTGTTCATTTTAGTAGCTAAACGCCCTAAAAAAATATGTTCCACAAACAATAGTGCAACCACATAAGGTTTTGCATCTCCTATGACCAAGGCATGTTCAAACCAACCATTTGAAGTGAGTTTCTGCTCAATGAATACGGCTGAGACATACTCACCCGTAGAGGTTTTTAACAACTCTTTTTTACGTCCTGTAATCGTCACAAAACCCTCATCATCAATGCTTGCCAAGTCTCCTGTGTAAAGCCATCCATTTTCATCTATAGTCTCTTCTGTGGCTTTTTTATTGTTATGATAGCCCATCATGACATTGGGACCTTTAACTAAAAGTTCACCCTTCACATTGACTTTCACCTCTACCCCAGGAAATGCCCTACCACAAGTACCTAGTTTGTTATGTTCAGGCGTATTAGAAGAAATCACAGGAGAACTTTCTGTCAGTCCATAACCTTGGTAGAGATTTAGTCCAATATTCGTATAAAATCTATAAAGTGCATCCGACAAAGGTGCTCCCCCAGAAATCATCATACGCATCTTCGTACCAAGAGCCAAACGTAGTTTTTTATAAACTAAGGCATCAAGTATGTTGTCGATGACATTTTTTGCACTTGTAGGTTCTTTGCTAAGTGCCCGATGAAAGGCTAAACGTACCAAAGCTTGCTTAACAAAAGAGCCTTCCATCGCTTTGAGTTTCATTTTGAAAAAGACTTTTTCAAGCAGTCGCGGCACTACAGTCATGACGGTAGGGTTTAACTCTTTGAGTAAAATACCAACATTTTGTACATCATCTGCAAAATAAACAGTCAATTCACGTGAAAGGTAAAAGTGCATGACCATTCGCTCAAATATATGTGCCAAAGGTAAAAAGGAAAAAGCCACATCACTCTCTTTGTAAAAAATGTAATTTTTTGATGTGGCATGAATTTGTGAGATCAAATTGGCATGGCTAAGTTCTACCCCTTTGGGTGTCCCTGAAGTACCAGAAGTGTAGACAATAGTCGCCAAATCTTCTGCTTTTACCCTCTCAAGTAACTCTTTAAACAAAGTAGGATTTGCTATGTCAATAGCGGCACCTTCTTCCAATAAGTCGTCTATGCTCCTGTATCCACTTAAGGTATCTCGATAAATCAGTTCAATACTCTCAGAAGCAGTAGCAATACATTTTTCATGCATTTTTGTTTCTATAAATGCTGTATGAATGTTGGCATCTAAACATTGAAAAAGAAGGTTTTTTGAAGAGATGTTGGTAAAAAGAGGTACAGAGACTGCCCCACAAAGCATAAGCGCATAATCTAACATCATCCATTGGGCTGAAGGTGCAATGGCTATGGCAACATTCTCTCCTTGCCATCCATTTTCATAGGCTGCAAGGGTTAAGTAACGTACAGAACGTAAAAAATCTTCTTTAGAATATGTCTTCCATCCCTCTTCTCTTTTGTCAGATAAGAAGTTTTCTTTGGCATCAGTACTTTCAAGATGTTTGTAAAGTTCCCCGAAATGAGTAAAATTTTCATACACAACATTTCCTTTTTTAAACTATAATTAGTAAGAAAGTATAAAATTACTCTGTGTATTTACTGTGGATTATGTTGTGAAAAATCTGAACTAGCATCACAGCTCCTGCTGTGATGCCCCTATCAGAATATTTTTTCTATATAAAGTTTATATGCACATACTACTACTGATAGGGCTGTGACAGCAGGAGCTGTTACACCAGTAAATACCTAAACCAATTCAGGTTGCCAGAACTCAAGAACATCCTCTTTTAAGAAAGTATAGTCTAACCTTTCGCAGAGTTTTTTAGGGCTTAACACTTTTCCCTCTTCATCACCCGTTAAAAAGTCTGTTTTTTCAAAACCAAACTGTTTTGCATTTTGATCAAAAATCACTTTTTTTGTACTCTGTAGAGGTGCCACCACTTTAAAGGCTTCTGCACGTAAGTTTTTAGCAATAACACATTGGATGATTTCTAGCACATCATCTCTGTGAATGTAGTTGGTTCTCGTGTCTGAAGTGAGTACTTTTCCTGCCGTGTATTTGCCGGCTATACGGTCATACCCCATTAATCCACCCAAACGTAAAATGCATACATCTGCATGAAAACTGTGTACAAGACTTTCTGCTTGAATCACAAGTGTTTTACCATCATAAAAAGAGATGGAAGAGAGTAAAATCACCTGTGTTTTTGCATCTAGTTGTTTCATATTCTCTTCCAAGACTTCCAAATAATTGTCTCTTGGAGGTATGGCAATAACAAAGACATCACAATCATACATTTTTGCTTTATCATTCGCTTCCATGTCACGAGACAAACAATTCACCGTATGTTCTTTGACTAACACATCAGCAAGTGCCTTACCTACCCAACCACATCCCAATATAGAAACTTTTTTCATGATAAGTGCTCCCTTACATAACCATAAGTATAAATATTTATTTATGAGTATAATATATGTTAATATCAAACTTACTTAAGATCTTACATCCACTCTTGTTCTTTTAGCAAAATGCTGTGTGTATCATCTATAAGTGTAAGTTCGCTATCTAAAATGTTTGCTTGTAAGTTCATTGCACGTTTTGCCAATACTTCTATGTCACTATCACTCTCTAAATATACAACACGGAGGTTAGAAAAACGTGTGAGTGAAGTCTCAATACTTTTCCACCAGGATTTTGCCATACCCTCTTGGTACGTGTAGATGATGACTTCTTTAGAACGTCCACAAGCCTTCTTAATGCGTTTTTCATCTGGCTGTCCCAAGTCTATCCACAACTCTATGTCACCAGCTAAAGACTTTTTCCAAAGGTCAGGTTCATCATCTTGAGAAATACCTTTTGTAAATACCAAGTCATCATCCGCATTTAACACAAAAGCAATAAGCCTCACCATGAGACGCAAATCAGTCTCAGAAGGATGTTTGGCTAGCGTTAGATTATGTTCAGCATAATAATGACTGTCCATATTTGCAATGTTCAGTAGTACTTTATGTATGGTTGCTTTTGTTGCCATGTTTTGTGCCTTTAGCATCTAATTAATTTTGTTATTTTAGCATCAATAGATGAAAGCTATATTTTGAACTACAAATATAATCAAAATAAAGTATACTACGATTAAAACCACCATAAAGAAGCACAGCATGTCAAAGCATTTAGATTTAGC
>CAUZVG010000053.1:0-9764 GCA_963583215.1 Campylobacterales bacterium
GCCCCTGTAAGTGCGCCAAGTACTGCGCCTGTTTGTGCCCCAGAGTTGGGGTTGGCTTCATTTGTTGCACAGGCAGTAAATAAAAATAGTGTGCTGCTTGCCAAGAGCAGTTTGATGGTTCTATGTTCTTTCATGGATGGCCTTTTTAAAATTTATAAGAGGTTTCGGGGGAGTATATCATAGAATTGTGAATGAATTGAGGGAGGTTTAGCTTTGGGTTATTTTTTCATGCCAAGTGTAAAGTTGTTTCTCAAAACCTATCTGTTTCGTTTCATAAAAGCGTGCGGGCACAGACAAATAAGATTGTTTCACCCAGCCGTTATAGTCATGCGGGTACAAATAGTTTTTGGCATGGGTTTTAATGTGTGAAGGGATAGGGTGTATGTGCCCCTCTTTGATCGCAGAGAGTGCTTTGTTGATGGCAAGGTAGGCAGAGTTGGACTTGGGCGAAGAAGCCAGGTAAATGACTAACTGTGCAAGTGAAATACGGGCTTCCGGGTAACCGATGTGTTTCACAATGTTCAGCGTCGAGCTTGCAAGGTTCAGTGCAGGGGGATTTGCATTGCCTATGTCTTCAGAGGCTAAAATAGTCAAACGTCTGGCAATAAACTCTGCAGGTTCTCCCCCGTCAATGAGTCTGGCCAGATAATAGATGGAAGCATCGATATCTGAGCCTCTAATGCTCTTGATCATAGCAGAGGTCAGCTCATAGTGACTTTCGCTCTCAGAGGAGCCTGCTTGCATGGCATGGGGGCGTATTTGTTTGAGGGTTTGAAGCGTGATGGGTGAAGTGATGACCGCTGCAGATTCCAGCAAGTTTAACATGGCTCTGACATCTCCAGAAGAAGAGAAGACAAGATACTCTTTTGCGTCTGCTTCTATGCCTAAAGATTCTTTTTCAAGGATCTCTTCCAAAAAAGCCAAAAGTTCAGACTCTTGTATGCTTTCCAGTTCAAAAAGGTGTGAACGTGAGCGAATGGCAGCAGTGAGTGAGAAATAAGGGTTTTCCGTCGAAGCCCCAATAATCAGCGCAGCATGACTCTCCATAAAAGGCAAAAGTACTTCTTGTTGGTTTTTGCTGAGTCTGTGTACTTCATCGATGAAGATGAGGGGTTTTTGTAAAGCATTGCTGTATTGTTTAAAAATTTTACGTAAATCTTCTATTTTGAGTGTGGTGGCATTCATTTCATAAAAGGGACGGTCTAGTACAGAAGCGATGATCTTGGCTAAAGTGGTTTTCCCACAGCCTGGAGGTCCGTAAAAAAAGCTATGGGGCAGGGCATCGTTCAGAATGAGTTTTTTGAGTACGGCACCCTCAGCCAAAAGATGGCTTTGTCCTATGAGTTCGTTTAAACTTTTAGGACGGTATTTGAGTGCTAGGTTTGTCATTATTTTTTCTTGCGATCAAACTTTTTATTTAAAGGTGCTTTTTTCTTCAAGTTTCTAGAATAGGACGTTTCTTTATCACTATGCTTTTTATCACTAGTATACTTTGCGTCATTTTTTTCTAGTTCTTGTTGTTTCGCATTATGGTAGGCTTGCCTCTTCTCATTGCTGTCACTTTTGAGTGCAGCTTCTTTGTTTGCTCTACGGCGTTTCATAAATTTATGCACATCATCATACTCTTTACGAGAAAAGAAACGTGTTTTGTTCTCCGGGAGGTTGTTAAGTTCAATGCCTCCAAAAGAGATACGTTTTAAGTCTAAGACATTGGCATCAAAGTGTGCAAAGAAGCGTCTAAGTTCTCTGTTTTTACCCTCTTTAATGGTCACACGGAGTTTTGAAAAGTTTTTCCCTTCTGCACGCACTTCAAAGTGTGCAAAAGGCGCAAACTCCATACCGTAGATTTTAGACTTTTCATGGGCACCAGCGCGGGCATCATCAAGCACAAGCCCCTCTTTCATGGCATCGATCATGGCTGTGGTAACTGCTTTGTCAATCTTGAGGTTATAGGTTCTGTCCAAACCACTCTCCATAAGTGCTGTGGCTACTTCGACATCGTCAGAGAGGAGCAAAAGACCCTCTGAAGCATAGTCGAGTCTACCTACAGGGGTAAAGTGTCTAAATTTCCCTGGGAGTTTATGGTAAATGGTGGCACGTCCTCTGTCATCTTTTTTGGTGACCAGTACCCCTTTGGGTTTGTTGTAGACAATGATGGTCAGTTCAGACGTTACTTTTACAGCGCGGCCTTTGACATAAATGTGGTCATCTTCTTCTACTTCATAGCCAAACTCTGTGAGTGGTCTTTTGTCAAGCGTCACTTCACCGGCTTCTATGAGTCGGTCTGCTTCTCTTCTTGAGTATTTGGTATTGTGTGCGATATATTTGTTTAATCTCATGTTTGCTATCCTTATAACGTATACAAAGCAAAGCTTCGTATACTACGCTGACGCTGTGTCATCTTTAGCAGATGGCTCATACGACCAGTCGTATTTTTTTATTTACTTTTTATCCCTGCATTAATCAGGTCATGTATGTGTAGTACCCCTAAAATCAACCCCTCTTTGGAGACAAGGGGTAAAAGTTGGATACGGTCATTTTCTATAATTTCTAAAGCTTCAGAAGCTAAAAGTTCCGTGTTGTGGTAGACTTTAGGATTTTGAGTAGCATAAGCCAAGGCCAAATGTTCTAAAGAAAAGTCACTCTGCATGAGGGCACGTCTTAAGTCACCATCACTCAGAAGCGCAACAAAATGTTCATGCTCATCCACAATGAGTACGGTACCTAGTTTGCCTTCACTCATGGCTACCACCGCTTCTTTGAGTGTGGCTTTTGTGTTTATAATAGGTAAATTTTCTGTTTTCATTAAGTCTTTAATTTTCACAAAAAGTTTTTTACCTAAAGAGCCACCCGGATGAAAAGAGGCAAAGTCTTCTTCTTTGAAGCCACGTTTCTCCATGAGTGCCACGGCCAAAGCATCACCCAAAGCCATGGTTAGGGTGGTAGATGTGGTAGGTGCAATGCCAAGGGGACAAGCTTCTTTTTCTACAGAGATGTCAAGAAAAACATCTGCATATTTGCCTAGGGATGAGTTTGCATTTGAAGTGAGTCCAATGAGGGGAATCTCAAAACGTTTGATGTGAGGTAGAATTTTAGTCAATTCTTCACTCTCTCCAGAGCTGCTAATCGCGAGCAGGGTGTCTTCTTTCCCTATCATGCCTAAGTCACCATGCAGGGCTTCTGTAGGGTGTAGAAAAAACGAAGAGGTTCCCGTACTTGCAAAAGTGGCAGCCATTTTGGCACCCACAAGACCAGACTTCCCAACACCCGTAATAATCACTTTTCCCTTGGTTTGAAAGATAAGGTCAATGGCAGCAAGAAAATTATGGTCCAAACGTGCAGCCGCTTTGTGTAAAGCATCTGCTTCGATGTGAAATGTTTCTTGTGCAATTTTAATGAGATCCATAAGGCTACTTTTTGATTGGGTTGTGAGATTATAACATATTATTTGAGGGCATATCTGTAGGGTCGGTGTAGGTCGGGGTACCATTACCCCGACAATTAGAATGGAACTTATACGATGAAAATCGTAGGGATAATAAGCGGGTATCTCTTTTTCGTACGAATCACATGTTTTCTAATGCTTTGTCTGATGTCATTTTCAATGTCTTTATGGTTTTTAAGTGCTTCAGGTTTCATGTTGAGTAAAAGTGTTTCTATCATCACTTCGATCTCTTTTTGGAACTTGTGTAACTCTTTTTCTGCAATAAGACCATGGGTTGTGATGACTATTTTACCCACAACTTTTTGGTTTGACTGAGAAATCTGTGCCGCAACGTTGATGATACCGTCTTCAGCCAGTTTTTGTCTGTCAAGGACTACATCGTTTTCAATGGTCATATTGTTTTGGTTGTCAATGTATGTTTTACCAGACTTCACGGTTTTGACTTTTTTGAGGTACTTCGTTGTAAGCTCAATTTGGTCACCATCAGACATGAGTAAAATGTTTCTTTCATCTACACCACACTCAACCGCTGTTTTTGCGTGTTTTGCAATGTGGTTGTATTCACCATGCACAGGTAAGAAGAATTTAGGTTGTATCAGTCTTAAGATGAGTTTTTGCTCCTCTTGTGCAGCGTGACCTGAGACGTGAATGTCTGCAAACTCTTTATAACGTACAGTTACACCCGCTTTTACAAGTTTGTTCAGAAGGCCTGAAACAGAAGCTTCATTCCCTGGAATGGCAGATGCAGAAATGATGACGGTGTCGCTTGGTTTAAGTTTAATGTGTCTGTGCTCATCGGTTGCCATACGGTTAAGTGCAGCCATTGTTTCACCTTGTGAACCCGTGGTTACAACAAGGATCTCATGGTCAGCATACTTTGGCACTTCATGCACTTCAATGAAGTTTTTGTCTTCGATGTCTACAAAACCTAAAGCTCTGTTTGTTTCAATGTTACGCTCCATAGAACGCCCAATAACACAGATCTTTCTACCATGTTTAACGCCTCTTTCCATCGCTTGGAAAATACGGTGAACATTTGATGAGAAGGTAGACATGATCACTCTTCCTTTTGCAAGCTCAAAAAGTGAGTCAAAGGTTTTTCCTACTACTTTTTCACTTTTTGTAAACCCTGGTTTATGTGAGTTTGTTGAGTCAGAGAAGAGACAAAGCACCCCTTTTGCACCATAGTAAGCATAACGGTGTAAGTCAAACGTATAGTTATCTACAGGTGTGTGGTCTATTTTAAAGTCAGCCGTGTGGATGATAGTCCCTGCTTCTGTCTCAATGGCCAATGAACAAGCATCGATAATAGAGTGTGTATTGTGTAACCACTCAATTTTCATGTCTCCAATTTGATACTGTTTTCTCAGTGTCACAAAGTTAAAGTTTTTAGTATATTGGCTAAGACCATGCTCGTTAAATTTGTTTTCTATCATTGCAAGTGCGAGTGGTGTTGCATAGATAGGGAACTGTAACTCTTTAAAGAGGTAAGGCATTGCTCCAATGTGGTCTTCGTGACCATGGGTAATAATACAAAATACTTGTTTACCAGATGCTTTGAGCGTATGTAAGTAAGAGAAATCAGGTACCAAGATGTCTACACCGTGCATTGTCTCATCAGGGAAAGACATACCTACATCGATAATAATGGCTGTGGTTTCAGTCTCCATGACTGCCATGTTCCCACCAATTTCACCCAGTCCACCTAGTGGCGTGAAACGTACTTTCCCTTTAGAAGACATATCTATCTGCTTCCAAGGGTTCATGGTTGCTTCTTTTACACGTGCATTTTCTTCCAAAGAAGCTCTCATAGTGTCATTGACAGTGGTCACGTTTTTACGTCTACCTCTACCTTTATTGCCACCATGGCTTTTGTTTCCACCTGAACGATTTTGGCTCTTACCTTGACCTTGACCTTGACCCTGTTTCTGACCTTGACCCTGTTTCTGACCTTGACTTTGTTCCTGTTTTGCAGAAGGATTTGGTTTTCTGTTTTGGCTACGGCTTTGGTTAGGGTTTGGTTTTCTGTTCCCATTTACAGCAGGTTTTTCCTGTACGTTCCCGTCTACATCAGCTTTGGGTCTTGGCTTTCTGTTTGGATTAGGATTTTGCTGTTGTCTGTTTGGGTTTGGACGGTTGTTACCCTCTGTGTTCCCTTGCGGATTGTTTTGTCTGTGTGGGTTAGGTCTTCTGCTTCTTTGTGTTTGCTGCTCTTGACCTTGAGGTTTGTTTTGGTTGTTTTGATCGTTGTTTTCCATCTAAATTATCCTTTAGTTCATTATATATGTGATGATAAATAGATGTCTCAGCTTCATGAGGTCGCAAATTAGGATCTAGTCCTAGTCTTGAAAAAAGTTCGTTTACAATATCTTTGGAAAAAGCAGAAGAAAGGTTCTTAGCAAGCTTCTTACGCGGTTGCGAAAAGGCTATTTTTAAAAACGTTTCAAATTTTTCATCATCTCGTGAGATGTCTTTTTCTATTAAAAGCACGGCAGAAGTAACGTTAGGAGGTGGAACAAAGGCTTCGGGCTCAACCTCGAAACACAGTGTCGCTTTTCCTACAGAGCTTGCCAAGACAGAAAGAGATGAAAACTCTTTCTGTTTTACTTTGGCAGAAAACTTAACGGCTACTTCTTTTTGAACCATCACCAGTATAGACTGGCAGTGTTCATCTTTAAATGCTTTTAAGATGATATTGGTAGCGATATAGTAGGGCAGGTTGGCTACTAAATGATAAGGTTCATCTAGCAGGCTTCCTGACTCCCAACGCTCAAGCACATCGCCACAACGTAATTCGAAGTTTCCATTTTGGATGTCAACTTCAAATTCATTGTTTAGATGCTCACATAATCTTTTATCAACCTCAAATGCTGTGACATTTCGAACTTTCACAAGTTCTTTGGTTAAATCACCTAAGCCAGGCCCAATTTCTGCAACTTTTAAGTTGTCGTTGGGCATCGCTTGGACGATCTTATGTAGATAATAATCATTTTTTAAAAAGTTTTGGCCAAATTTTTTAGAAGCAAATTCTGACAAATTATCGATTATCATACTATAATTTTCCTTTATATCAAAGCCTTAATCACTTGTGATAGATTATTTTTGTATAATTCTACCATAATTAATGGAGAATCAATGGATTATTTTGCAAAACGTATTATTATCATTATAGGACATCAACTGAGCATAGCTCATTTGACTACGTTGCCACTAAGGCAACTTCAGCAGTTGGCTCATGTGTCTAGCCACATTGGAAAGGATTAGAATGGATTATTTTGCTAAAAGAATCATCCCCTGTTTGGATGTAAACGATGGACGTGTGGTCAAAGGTGTGAATTTTGTAGGTCTGCGTGACGCAGGAGACCCTGTAGAAGTGGCACGTCGTTATAATGAAGAAGGTGCGGATGAAATTACTTTTCTAGACATTGGGGCCAGTCATGAAGGACGTGACACGATTGTGGATGTGGTCAAAAAAGTGGCAAAAGAAGTTTTTATCCCTCTTACGGTGGGTGGAGGTATACGTGAATTGTCTGACATTTACAATTTACTCAATGTAGGTTGTGATAAAGTAAGCATTAACTCTGCAGCCATTAAAAGACCAGACTTCATTGGAGAAGCTGCCAAACGTTTTGGTTCCCAGTGTATTGTAGTAGCGATTGATGCCAAACAAGTCTCTCCCGGGAAATGGAATGTTTTCACACATGGTGGCCGTAATGATACGGGTATTGATGCACTTGATTGGGCAAAAGAAGCGTATGACAGAGGTGCAGGTGAATTACTTGTAACTTCAATGGATGCAGATGGTACCAAAGCAGGTTATGACAATGTCTTAAATAAAAAGATCTCTGAGCTTGTTAACATCCCCGTCATCGCAAGTGGCGGAGCGGGCACCATGAAACACATTGAAGAGGCATTTACTTTAGGTGGGGCAGACGCGGCTTTGGCTGCTTCTATTTTTCACTTTAAAGAGATTGACATTTTAGATTTAAAAGAGTATCTTCGCTCACAAAATATCCCTGTAAGGGTTTAAAGGTTTTTTTATGTTTGTATGTGCAGGAGAGAGTGAACAGTTTGACTTCGCCAGAGCCATTGGTATTGGTATGACAGATGTGGCGATAAGCCTCACACGTTTATGTATGACACAGAAACCAGAGTTCATTTTTTTTGTGGGTACGGCAGGTTCGTATGGTGAAAAAAGAATCTTTGACATCATTACTTCTAAAACGGCAACAAACATTGAAAACAGTTTTTTTAATGCAGGCGCATACACACCCATAGATAACATGGTCTCCACTGCGGAAGATGTTTCACGTGAAACAATTATTAATTCTTCAAACTATATCACCACAGATGAATCTGTGGCAGATGCTTATTTGGCTAAAGATATTCATTTGGAAAACATGGAATATTATGCGGTGCTCAAAGTGGCAAAGGCCTTTGGTATTCCTGTGGCAGGAAGTTTTATTGTGACGAACTATTGTAATAAAAACGCCCATAAAGACTTTTTAGATAATAAGAGAGAAGCGATACAAAGATTAAGTATCTATATGAGAAATATCTCCGAAATAGATGTATCAGATGTATAAGATGTATAATGAGATTGGAATAAAATGAACGAAGAAAAATTGACTACAGCGAAGCAAAAGATGCAAAGTCCTAAAAAAATAATACAAGATTTAAGCAGAGAAGAGTTAAGTGAACTCATTCAACCTGCTTTTCGTGCCAAACAAATTTACCACTGGATCTACCATAAGTATGCCACTTCTTTTGAAGAGATGAAAAACCTTCCTAAAGAGATGAAAATTAAGTTAGATGAAGAGTATACGGTTGCCCCACTCAAGCAAGTGATGGTGCAAAATTCTAAAGACGGAAGCCGTAAATATTTGTATCAGCTACATGATGGCCATACGGTTGAAGCGGTCCTCTTATTGATGCGCGCTAAAGAGTACCATGAAGATGGCTCTGTAAAGCATCAGGAACGCTATACAGTCTGTATCTCCTCTCAAGTAGGGTGCAAGGTCGGCTGCGCCTTTTGTTTGACTGCTAAAGGTGGTTTTATGCGTAACTTGACGGCGGGTGAAATAGTAGAACAAGTGCGTCTCATTAAGAAAGACAATGACATTGCTGCCAACCGTCGTGTTAACCTTGTTTACATGGGGATGGGTGAACCTCTTGACAACTTAAAAGAGGTTGTCCAATCTGTCAAGATCTTTTCAGAAGAAGAGGGGATGGCGATTGCTAGACATAGACAAACGATTTCTACTTCGGGGCTCTCTTCCAAGATAGAAAGACTAGGAAAGATGGAACTAGGCATTAACCTTGCAATCTCTTTACATGCGGTAGATGACGCGTTAAGAGAAAAGCTTATGCCTATTAACAAAGCGTACAACATTGCGTCAATTATTACTGCAGTGAAGAACTTTCCTGTCAATGACAGAAAACGTGTTATGTTTGAGTACCTTGTCATCAAAGATGTCAATGATGACATCTCTGCGGCGAAGAAATTACTTTCACTTTTAGATGGTATTAAAGCCAAAGTGAATTTGATTTATTTTAACCCTTATGGGGGCACAGAATTTAAACGCCCCTCTGATGCAGATATGCATGAGTTCCAAGATTATTTGACCAAACGTGGCTTACATTGTACGATCCGTGAGTCTAAAGGTTTAGATATTTCTGCGGCCTGTGGACAACTTCGTGAACAAGAAATTGAAGGGGAAGTATAATGACTACACTTGATACTTTTATGCTTGGCTTTGTTGTGCTGGTTGCTGTGGCTTTTTTGGGATGGTTTGTGTATGAGTTACGTTCAGAAGATAAGGAATAAATAGCTTTCTTTAGCCTAACTTTTTTCTTGAATTCATTTCTTTGGAGATGAATTCGTTTCTTCTTCTTTATTATAATTCTCTTTCTTTTTTATGTTTTTAAAACTTCCTGTTTATACAGACTGTGGTGATGTTTTTCTTCTTACTTTTCTAGAAAAGTAAGCAAAAGTCGTTGTGGCTCTCGAATCGCTTTGCTTTCAAGGGCGTTCGCCACAACAGGTTTTTTAATTGATGGATGGGCTATCGCCAAGTTTGTAGTATTCATATAAATTTGATATGTTTGTATGCTGTAGGGCTGTTTGCTAACACAGCTTTTTGGCTCAGTGAATATGTATTAAAAGCATTATTTAAAAGTCGGCGATAGCCTATATTTCCATTAGAAAGAGAGGTCACTCCGAACGACCGAATAAGCGATTAGCGATTCGAGAGGAGTGACGCTTTTTTTGCTTCGTTTTTTTCTAAAAAAAATGACGAGAGAAACAACGCGTCACTTA
>CAUZVG010000054.1:0-9320 GCA_963583215.1 Campylobacterales bacterium
AATGCTATGGTCATTGACCAAACGTAAGATATATTCTGCTTCCATAGGCTCAAAGCCTAAGTGTTTACGTACGTAGTTAATGGCATTGGCAATGGTAATGGAAGAGTTTACCAGTGTGCCATCCATATCAAAGATGATGAGTTTTTTTATAGCATCCAACCCCTCTTTCACTAGTTAGACTTCTTTATACTTTTTCCTGGTGATGCATTAAACTTAATATAGATAGAAAGACTTACTAAAAGAAGTGCAACACCTGAAATGAGCCAAACTGCATACTGAAGTTTTTCAGGGTCTGTGAGTGCAAACTTAAAGACAAGCATCAAAGCTTCAATGGAAAGAGCAATGATAATGGAACCCAGGAAACGTATCATGGTTTGGTGTCCCTCACTGGAACCCTCTTTTTTCTCTTTACCTAATACTTCTTCTTCAAAGATGGCTTTTACCAAGTCAAAAATAGCCAGTGAAAGGGTAAGAAGAATGGTGGCTTTAAACATTTCATTAATGTTAATAGCCGTTAAATCTAAACCAAAATGTAAAAATGCTGTAATACCTTTAACAAAAAGTAAAAGTGAAACTGCCGCCAAAGCAAGTGAGAAAGAAGTATACGCTATTTTACTCAATGTGCCAAAAAATGAGTCTATAGAAGAGGGGTGAACCATACGTAAAATGTTAGCCAAAGAAATATCTACACAAATAATACAAAGAAGATTGTCTTGTTCATCATAAATAGGAAAAGAAGCTGTAACAACCATAGTGTTACTCACTAAAGAAGGGTAAGGTTCAGTCAGTGTACATCTGTGCTCTTCAACTGTTTTGTAAAAATATGCTCTGTCAGATCTATCTGTCGTTTTACCTATAGATCTTAAATTTTTATTTTTAGAAATATTTTCAATCATTTGAATACCATTAGGATCAAGCGCATAAATGGCTTCTGCTTTATCAATGCTATCATTTAAACCAACTAGTCTTGCGAGTACTGTTTGAATGTCACCATTTTGAATGGTATTGGAAATGTTTCGCCCTATGATGTAACATAAATAGGCTCTGGCTTTGGCACGTACCTCGGAAAATTCTTGTATCTCTTGTATTTTCATACCCTTGTCCTTTATCTTGCGTTTTTTATATCTTCTATTTCTTGCCCTATGGTTCTTACTATGTGTTCGTTACTTAATTGTACCTAAAACATCTGCAAATGAGACTTTTTGGTTAATGGCCACTTCAGGTACGATACTTCCTTTTTTAGAGAAGGTTAAAATGGTAGAACCCATCTCAAACCAGCCATACATTTCACCTCTGTCTAACCATAGGTCTTCATAATCATAATGCTGAGGCTCTCTGATGTCTGAGTTTGTGCGGATATTCTCTTCAAATGTCACTACCATTTTCCCCACATTGAGTGCACCCACAAGTACAAGTACCTGTGTACGTCCTCTTTTGTCTTTACACTCTATGATGACCCTTTCATTTTCTATAAACAAATCTTTTTTATTACGTAAGAGAGTAAAGTTCACGGGGTAGAGTTTTCCTGGTATGTGTGTGAGAGAAAGTACTTGTAAATCCATAGGCATATGGTAACGGTGGTAATCTTTAGGAGAGAGGTAAAAGTTTATAAACTCCCCACCCTCCACTTTTTCTACTGCTTCAGAGTGATGTTCACCAAAAAGTTCTTCTAATGAGTAAGACATACCTTTAATTTGGTACGCTCTACCCTCTTCTATGGTCCCTGCATCGGTAATGAGAGCATCGACACCTGAGAGTAACTTTGACTTCCCCTCAGGGATGGCTCTTGGTACTTCAAAAGATCTGGTGAAAAGCTTGTTTAGTGTTATATACTCACAAGGTTTTTTAAACTCAGACATATCTAAGCCCATAAGCTTAACATACGAAGAGTTGATGATGTGTTGAATGATAGAAGGAAACGCATAAGATGCAAATTTGCCAAAGCCTGATGAGAATATGGATGTATAGTGTCTTTTCATAAATGAACTGTCCTGAAAGTAATATAATAAGTATTATATCAAAAATTGGTTATGCCTTCTTACTTATCTCTTTCATAGAGGAAGTTGGTTATTATTTTCCCATAAACAAGAAGGAAGCTAGATGGCAAAATATATACTGTTTGACACAGAGACCACAGGGGCCGGTGAAAAAGACCGCATTATACAAGTAGGTGCAATGATTGTACACAGCAAAGAGGAGATAGAAGTCTTCGATGAGCTTTGTTCTGCTGAAGTACCCATAAGCATTGAAGCTATGGAAGTGCATAACATCACTCCTGATGTCATAGAGAACCAACCGGGCTACTCTGAGCTTAACTTTACAAAAAAACTCGATGAATTTAACGCAGTAGAAAACTACCTCATTGCCCACAACATCTCTTTTGACTTGTCGATGGTAGAAAAAGAAGGCTTTAAAAATAACTATACACTCATAGACACCTTACGCTGTGCCAAACACTTGCTCCCTGACTCTCCTTACCATAGACTTCAGTACTTACGTTACAGTTTAGAACTTTACAAAACAGAAGGTGCTGAAGCCGACAAATTGGGTGTGACCATTAAAGCCCATGATGCCATTGGGGATGTACTTGTCATGAAACTTCTTCTTTCTGAACTTGTCAAACGTACCCAAGAGAAGTATGTGGGAGAAAACCCTATGAAGAAACTGGCAGAACTTACACAAACGCCTGTGCTCCTAAAAACCTTCAAGTTTGGAAAATACAAAGACAGAGAAATAGCAGAGATAGTCAACGCTGATAAAGGCTACATTAACTGGATGAAAAACAATATGGACTTAGATGAAGATATGTTGTTTACCCTTAATCATTATTTGGGGTAATTTTCAGTAAAAAACTCTATAATATGCTCACTAATTATCTACTTATATTGGAGCCCCATTACATGCTAAGATTTGCCCCTTCACCTACAGGTGATATGCACATTGGTAACCTTAGGGTTGCTATCCTTAACTACCTCATTTCACAACAGCGTGGGGAGAGCTTCATTGTCCGTATTGAAGATAGCGATACCAAACGTAACATAGAAGGTAAAGATACTGAGATTATGCAAATCTTAGAAAAGTTTGCCCTTCCTCATGACTCAGTCTTTCACCAAAGTGAACACTTACATATGCACCAAACCCTTGCCATAAAACTTTTAGAAGAAGGCAAAGCTTTTGTTTGTATCTGTAGTCCCGAAAAACTTGACTCAGACAGAGAAGAAGCCAAAACCAATAAAATTGCTTACCGTTACTCTGGCTTTTGTCATGATGTAAACAAAGAAGAACATGCAAAACTCAAAGAGTCTGGCCTGCCTTTTGTTGTACGTATCAAGAAACCTACAGAAGCGATAATCAACCATGACCTCATTAAAGGGGACATCAGTACTGCTGCAAATGAAGTAGACTCTTTTGTCATCTTGCGTACAGATGGTACACCTACATACAACTTTGCCTGTGCTTGTGATGACATGCTTTCAGGTGTGACTACTATCATTCGGGGAGAAGACCACCTCTCTAACACACCTAGACAAAAACACATTAAAACACAACTGGGTTATGACCAAGAAACAACCTATGCACATTTACCTATTATCTTAAATCCTGAAGGTAAAAAGTTGTCTAAACGTGATGATGCTTCTTCTGTGCAATGGTTGTTTGAAGAGGGATTTGTGCCTGATGCCATTATCAACTACTTACTTTTACTTGGAAATGCTAAAGCACCCAAAGAGATATTTACTTTACCTGAAGCCATAGCCTGGTTTGACATAGAAAAAATTTCAAAGTCTGCTGCACAGTTTGACATTACTAAACTACGTTTCATTAACCGTGAACACTTAAAACGCATAGAAGATAAACAGTTCTCTACACTTTTTGGTTTTGCAGATGCAGACATCGGTAAACTGGCTAAACTTTACCTTGAAGAGGTAAGTACTACCAAAGAGATTCAAGCAAAAATTGATGCCATTTTTTCTCCTAAAGACTGCTCGGGAGAGTGGGGAGAGCAGATGCTTATTATGGCTGAGCTCATCAAAAATGCGCCTATGTTAAATGCCTTTGATGACTTTACATCTTACATGATGAAAAAGTCGGGACTTCAAGGAGAAAACCTCTTTAAGCCACTACGCTATTTACTTACTGGAACAGGAAATGGTCCTGAACTTTCAGATTTGTATCCACTTATTAAACCTTATTTACTGGAGATTGCCACATGTACGCCTTCATCTACTCACTAGTTCACCTTTTACACACCGTTATTAGCATTTATATCTGGATAGTTATTATTGCTGCACTTCTCTCTTTTGTGCGTCCTGACCCCTCTAACCCTATTGTGCAAATCATTTATAAACTGACAGACCCTGTCTATGCTTTCATCAGACAAAAGATGCCTTTTGTTGTCTTGTCAAGTGTTGACCTTTCTCCTTTGGTTATTATTCTTGGACTGCAATTTATAGATACATTAATGATGCAGGCACTCTTAGGATAAAGTATGATGTTTAGATTTTTTGCTTCACTTTTATTTTTACTCTTATTTTTGGGCTCTACTGCACAGGCAAAAATATTTACGTACTCTCAAGTGCACAAAATGCCAAAGTCTGTGGAAAAAGACTACTATATTTGGCGTTTACTGTCACAAAAGAATACCACAAAACAAGAAGCAAGAAACATCATTCTTGAAGCCAATCATTTAAATAAAAAACTGCGTACATCTTATAGAAAGAAAACAGGTCTTGTTGCCAAAATACCCAAAGTCAAGTCACGTACGAGAAGTAAAGTAGATTGGAAAAAACGATCCAAAGCCCATAAACATTTTAAACATGGATTGGCCCTACTCAATCAGGGAAAAGACAAACAAGCTTCAGGGTATTTTGATGTAGCAAGACGTGCTTACGATAAACAGTATGACAAAGATAAGTCACTCTTTTGGCTCTATATGAGTACTAAGAAGAAAATTTATCTTGATGCTTTACGCAAAAGTTGTCACATTAACATTTATACACTCATGGCTGCTGACAACATGAAAAAACGTTACCCTAAAACCATCACAGAATCCATCTGGAAAAGTAAAGCTTCTGGCTATAATGTACAAAACCCTATACATTGGGCAAAAATAAAAGCCAAAATGAATAACGGTGCAAACTTAAACACTTTGGCCAACAAGTACAAATCTCAAGAGAGCATTGGGGTCTATACTTACCTTAAGGCCAAAGCCTGTAACTACAAAGACTCATACTTTCCTATGCCTTACCGTGATGCCATGAAGCGTATGCCTAAAAAGCGTCAAGCACTCATTTATGCCATTGCCCGTCAAGAGAGTCGTTTTGTTCCTGCCTCTGTTTCACGTTCTTTTGCTCTTGGTATGATGCAGTTTATGCCTTTTCTCATTAAACACATTGCCAAACAAAAAGGTGAATATATGGACTTAGACATGATGTTTAACCCTTACAAAGCCATTGAGTATGCCGATTACCATCTTGACTACCTCACCAAGTACTTGCACCACCCTCTTTTCATTGCCTATGCTTACAATGGAGGCATTGGCTTTACACGTAAATATATTCGCAGTAAAAAGCACTTTAGAACGGGGCCCTATGAGCCTTATATGAGTATGGAAATGATGAAAAATGTGGAAGCCAGAGAGTATGGCAAAAAAGTATTGGCAAATTATGTCATTTACATGAATAAACTGGGTGTTAAAACACGTATTTTCCCACTCTTAAGAACCTTAGCAACACCTTCTGCTACAGATAAGTTTAGAAAGTAAAACCTTACATTCTAAACCTTAATTCTTCAATCTTACTTGCTAAACCTTTTGTGTTTTAAAATCCCTTTTTACTATAAACAAACTTGGCTACTTTGGAAAAAGACAATTCGCTTTTTCCATACTGCTTACTTTCAAAGTAGAGTTTAAATTGTTTTTTCGCAGTATGAGGGAAAGTCACTTCATAATATTTACCCCATGGTGTCACAAAAGAGATATCTTTTAAACGCTCATCCCCTTTAGCCAAAACGTTAACTTTAGAAGCCTTCTGCCCCTCTAAGGTTAAGATGAAGTCTGACTCTGCTTCTGTAACCGTACTTGCTTTAAAATCAATGGCTTGACTCTGAGGATCATCAAACTGTACAGCCACAATAAACACTTCTGGGCGTATATCATTTTTGTCTTTGGTAGGTCTAAACTGGTAACTCGCAGTCAATATAGCCATAGATGTATTTCTGTCAGAGAGTATGGCTTTTTCTGTTTTCTGTAACTGTTTATGATAATTTATTTTGTCTGTGTAGACTTGAAGTAAAGCCTCTTCTTTTTTTGAGGTACAAGCCACCAAGAGTAGTACTGTCATAAATCCTAAAAATAATCTCAACATCACTCTCCTTAATATATGAAGGATTTTAACATACTTTCAATAAACATTTAAGTATAATTCAATCCATTTATAAAAAAAGGTTCACCGTGCAAAAAAGAGTTGCTGTCGCATTTACAGGCCCTTCCAATAGTGGGAAAACCACTTTGGTAGAGAAGATTGCCAAAACATTGATTCTAGACCGTAAGGTTGCCATCATTAAAAATGACCCAAAAGACAAAGCACAGTTTGATGTTGAGGGAAAAGACAGCCATAAGTTTTCACAAACAGGTGCTGAAGTTGTCATCACATCACCCACAAGAACCACTTACTTTTCACAAAGAGAAAAAAACCTCGACGAGATCGTTTCCATGATCAATGACTTTGACATTTTACTGGTTGAGGGACTAAAAACACTTCCTTTACCGCGTATAGCCATTTTTAGAAACAAGATTGATGAAAGTTATTTTGACTGTTCTGAAGCCATGGCTATTGATGAGAGCATTAACCTTTTAGAGTACAACATACCCGAACACATCACCATTTTAAACCTTAACAACACAGAAGAAATCATCACATGGATCAACAACCATGCCAAGGAGATATAAGATGAACAGCATATTTGAAACCATTAAAAGTGTCGCATTTGACATAGACCATGCCATAAAAACTGCAGATCTAGGCTACTCAGACTCTGAAAACTCTTCAGGAGAAGATCAACTTAAACTTGACGTACAGTCAGACATCATCATTGAAAAAGCTTTTGCTTCTGTGTCCGTGGTTAAAAACCTAGTCTCAGAAGAAAAAGAAGGTGTCTTGGAACTCAATGAAAATGGAAAATATACCATTTGTTATGACCCTTTAGATGGTTCTAGCCTTGTAGATGTCAATCTCTCTGTGGGTTCTATCTTTGGTATTTATGAAGGTGAATTACAAGGATCTAACCTTGTGGCTTCTGCCTATGTCGTCTATGGACCGCGCATTGAGTTGGTCATTGCGGAACAGGGTAAAAAACCTTTGCTTTACCGTGTGATTGACGGAGTATTTAAAGAAGTTGGCGAAGTTTACATGGATGAAAAAGGTAAACTCAATGCCCCAGGTGGTACACAGCAAAACTGGTCAACTACCCACAAGACTTTTGTAGATTCTCTCTTTGCTGAGGGCTACAGACTACGTTACTCTGGTGGTATGGTTCCTGACTTACACCAAATTATGCTCAAAGGGGGCGGACTTTTCTCTTACCCAGGTACTTCCGACAAACCCAATGGTAAACTCAGACAACTTTTTGAAGTTATTCCTTTTGCTTTTATGTATGAGCAAGCAGGTGGTCAAGCCATTAATAACAAAGGCATGAGACTTATGGAGCTTGTCCCTTCTCATCCACATGACACAAGCCCATGTTTCTTTGGTTCAAACTATGAAATTACTGCACTAAAATCTGCGTATGGGATTAATAACTAATGTCTGAACAAGTGCTGGATGAGTGGCAAATACTCTCAACACAAAAACAGGCTGAACTTGAAGCCTGTCAAAGAGAGAAACATGTACAAAGCTGTATGAAGTGTGAAAAGTTACTTGACTGTGAAGTACGTGATGCCTACATCAAAGCAGTGTATGACTCAATGTCTAAAGGTAAAGGTGGAGGGTTTGAGTTTTAAGCTTGTTTAGTGTTATCAAACTGATACACTGCACCTGCCTCATACTCTCCCACTAACGCTCCAAAAGACTCAGCGATCTCTTTCATCGTATCAATATAAGGATTTTAATGTCGAAGAAAAAAATATTTACTGTTATTGGTGCAACGGTTGCTGCATCTCTATGTTGTATAACTCCTGTACTCGCTGTAGTCGCAGGCTCAAGTACCCTAGCCTCTTCATTCTCATGGTTGGCACCCTATCATAATTATTTAGTTGCTTTCACTGCCTTAGTACTATTGTATGCTTGGTACGATAAGCTAAAACCTTCAAATACCTTGGATTGTGCCTGTGATACAAAACAAAGTTTTTTTTCTGGTAAAACTTTTTTAGCGCTAGTGACACTTTTTTCTGTCATCATGCTCTCCTTTCCACTCTGGGGCGATAAAGTTTTTAATGCAGCACCAAGTGCAGTATCTTGTACTACGGGAACATGTGAGAGTGAAGTGAGTCAAAAGAAAAAAGTAAAAATAAATCTCAACAAACAATCCAATGGTTCAGCATGTAAAACAAAGTATGACTGTGCTAAAAAACCCTTTAAAAAAGTAGAAAATAGCTCTCAGGCTGCTGTACCTGTTGGAGAACAAGCAGTTAAAGTATTTAACACTATGCTTACAGAAAAATCAAATCCTACACCCTATAAACAAGTTGCTTGCACGGGTACGGGACTTGAAAAGTTAGATATTGCCATGGCTGAGAAAAAGAAAATCATTGAAGAGATGCCTCCTCCTGTACTTAAAAAATTACTGGATGAGGAAGAAGAAGTAATCCTACTTGATGTACGTGAACCTACACATAAAAATGGTCAAATAATTGATGCTTTTGAGAGCCATTCTATGACTTATGCCAAAGTACTTTTTTCTGCATTAAAAGAGATGCAAGAGCTAGATGCCGTTATTATTGTATATAGTAAACAAGGACTAGTAAGTCTTTTTGCAGCAGCGACTTTAAAAGATTTGGGCTATAAAAATGTGTATCACTTAAAAGGCGGATTAAAGGCATGGGAACTTGCAGGCTATCCCACGGTAGAAGAGGAGTAAGTAATGGCAGGGTATCATCAAATTATTAACCTCTATACTGAACTGGCTGAGAATCCAAAGAAAGACTTTGGCTGGGATAAAGGCTTAGAAAATGCAAAAGCACACGATTACAAACAAGTATGGATAGATGCCCTTCCCTCAGAAGTATGGGAATATTGTAAGGTACTGTCAGCACATTCAACCATGTAAACATAATACATTTATAACTTATTTGCGTACATCTTCTAAAGAATACCCCCTGAAGTAAA
>CAUZVG010000055.1:0-9093 GCA_963583215.1 Campylobacterales bacterium
AAACCTTGAGACTGCATCTGCAGCTTACGATTTAACTGCAGCTTGGGCAAAAGAAGTTGGTCTTGAGCCAATTCTTGAACCTTCTAAGCACAACAACGGTAACGTTAAAAAGTAATCAACTAACTGTGCCTTTGGCACGGTTGTTGCTTTCCCCCTTTCAAAAACACTCACAAACTTTTTTTATAAACACTTAAACAAAGAGCTTATTAAATAAGTTTATTTACAAGGAACACAGATGATACAATCATTTATTATTACAGGATTTTTAGGCGTGGGTAAAACGACCATGCTAACGAACACAGTTAAAGAACATTTTGCAGATAAAAAAGTGGCTATTGTTGTCAACGAATTTGGTGATATTGGTATTGATGGTAATATCCTGAGCAATGTATACTCTGAAGTGCTTGAAATATCTGAGGGTTGTATTTGTTGTCAATTGGCAGAAGAGTTTGAAGCCGGCGTACTTGAAATCATTGAAAAATACCAGCCTGAGATTATCTTTGTAGAGACATCAGGGGCCTCTGAACCTTTCCCTATCTTCCTCTCTATGCAAAACCTTGGCATTTCTGTTGAAGGTGTTATTTGTGTGATTGACTCTAAAAACCTTGATAGCTACAAAGAGAACTCAACGGCGAAGTATCAAATTGGTGGTTCAAACATCTTGGTCTTAAATAAGACAGACTTAGTCTCTGAAGCAGAACTTGCAGCCGTAAAACAAGAAGTGATAGACATTAAAGAAGAGTTTAACATTAAAAATACACTCACAGGTACGCCAGTGTTTAATCATTATGTGATAAATACTGCAGAACAGGGTGTTGTCAATAAAGAAGTGTTTGAGGGTATGTTTAAAATTGATGAAATCATAGGTTTGGCAAAAGAGTATCAACATCATGACCATACAGCTAAAGATGCCATTACACAAAAAGTGGCTTACCTCAAAGAAGGTATTGAGTTCGCTGATATAGATGAAGTCTTAAAAAACATTCCTAAAAGTATCTATAGAGTTAAAGGTGTGGTAAAAGTAAAAGATGTACCAACCCCTCTTGTCATCAATTACGCTTTTGGTAACATTTCATTTGACGAATTAGAAGTGTATGATGAGCCTTCTATTATGATCTTTATCGGAGAGTCTATCGATAATGATGTGACGAAATTATGTGATGCATATGACTTTTTAAATATGCCTAAATTTAGACTAAGTAAGTAGGGATAAGCATGAGCAATAAAGACGAAAACTATACCTTTCCTTGGGGTTTCCATTTGGGAGAATTACATAAAGGGAATGAGAGTATCCCTTTCTATACGAGCAGTGAAGATGGTGGGTTTTGCCTATTGTACGACAAAGCTTCCGAGCCCAAAGTAGACAGATTACTTGAAAGCCTTTGTTTGGAAATGCTTGCTACGATGCCAGGCCATAGTTTAGAAGTTGATCTTTTTGATTTTGGTAAAAAGAAGTTTTATAACTTGACGACTTTACAGCACATACAACTCTTCAAAGTAGCCTATAATGAAGAGATGATGACCATGCTTTTTGACAGGCTTGAAAAAATCGTTATTTCACGTCATGAAGAGTTACTCTGCTGTAATAGACCAAGTATTAATGAGCATAATCAAAAATCAAAGTTAAAACAGAAGTATCATTTGGTAATGATCAATTTAGAAAACTTCCCTACAGAAGCATACGAGCTAAGAAGAATCATGAACTTTGTTGAGTCAGCTGCTTTGGCAGGTGTGTATATCATCCCCTTTGGTTACCATGACATAGAAGAGAGTGACAATGAAAATGTGCAAGTCTTCTTAAAACATTTTAAAAAGGTGCGCGTGAAAGAGGGTGAGTTTGAAATCACTAAAGAGATCTTTGAATTTGTGGAACTTTTAGAAGACCATACCTTTGAGTCTTTGAACCTTGATAAAGGTGCTTTACTCCAACAAGCACTCTCTAATGGTGATTTAGAAAAACATATGGACCCGACACTCATTAAGTACGAGACAGACACAAAAGTGAAGTAAGATAGTTACCGTTAACCTTCTTATGTTATAATTTCGAAATTTACCAAAATAACTTATATTTTGGATAAGTAAAAGACTAAGGAGCTAACATGCAACAACGTACCATTAAAAAATCTGTTGAAGTTGTTGGTATTGGTTTGCATAAAGGTGAACCAATCAGGCTACGTCTTGAGCCTTTAGATGTCGATGCCGGGATTGTATTTTACCGTGAAGATTTGGCTTTGACCATTCCTCTTAGTCCAGCGTCTGTTATTGATACACGTATGGCCACAGTGATTGGGACTGATAAAGGGTTCATCTCTACAATTGAGCACTTTTTATCTGCGGTATATGCTTACGGCATAGACAATATGCGTGTGAGTGTAGATGGCAATGAAATGCCTATTATGGATGGTTCATCTATCTCTTTTTGTCTTCTGCTTGATGAAGCAGGGATTGAAGAACAAGGTGCCGCGAAGAAAATTATTTGTGTGAAACAGCCTGTGGAAATCAAAGAAGGTGAAAAGTTTGTAAGACTTTTACCTCATGATTCTGCAAGTTTTGACTTTCGCATTAAGTTTGACCACCCAGTCATTGGGGATCAGAAAGAGTCTTTTGACTTTTCAACCAAAAACTTTATAGAAGAGATTGCCCGTGCAAGAACCTTTGGTTTTGCCAAAGACATTCAATACTTACAAAGTCAAAACCTCGCACTTGGTGCCACACTTCAAAATGCCATTGGGCTTGATGACCATAAGGTACTCAACCCTGAAGGGCTACGTTTTGACAATGAGTTTGCAAGACATAAAATATTGGATGCTATGGGAGACATGATGGTCTCAGGGCATAACATCTTAGGAAAATATGAGTCATTTGCAGGAAGCCACAACTTAAACTACAAGTTGACCTCTAAGCTACTGTCCGATAGTAAAAATTATGACCTTGTAGCAGTCGAAGAGTTACAAAGTAGAGCATTTGCAAGATCTTTCGCCTAAAACATACACCCTTCTTATTATCTCCATCTCTTCACCCCTTATGATAGGGGTGTATGAAGACGATATTCTAATAGAAAGTAAAACTTCTGAGTTAAAGACATCTGAAATTCTTTTGCCTATAGTCATGGAAATGTTGGATAAATACCCTCTCTCACGCATCATCTATACACGTGGTCCTGGTTCTTATATGGCGATTAAACTGACCTATATTATGCTTAAAACCTTAGAAATCACCAGAGGTATTAGATGTTATGGTTGTTTGGGTTTTACTTTAAATGACAATCAACCCATAAAAGCCATGGGTAATCTCTATTTTATCAAGGAAAAAGAGACTATAATAACAAAAAAATATGAGCAGCCAGTCAAAGCAAGTTTTGCTTTACCTCAAAGTATTCATGATCTTGAAATAGATGAAGAATCAACCCCTGAGTATATACTGCCCGCCGTATAAGGATAAATGTAACATGTTTGTAAGCGTACCAGCAACTTCTGCTAACTTAGGACCAGGGTTTGACACTTTGGGACTGGCAGTGGACTTGAGAAATGAAATTATCATTAAACCTTCAAAGTTTTTAAGCCTTTCAACGCATGGAGAAGGTGCTGATAATCCAAAAATCAAAAAAAACTCACTCTTCCTTAGTATTTTTAACGAAAACTATAAAAGACTTTCAGGCAGAGATGACAACTTTAGATTTGAGTTTCATAACCGCATTCCCATTTCACGTGGATTGGGCTCTTCTTCAGCGGTCATTGTTGCAGCATTGTCTGCAGCATACACTGCAGCAGACAAAAAGTACAACAAAAGAGAAATTCTCAACCAGGCACTACGTTATGAACATCACCCCGATAACATCACTTCTGCAGTGATGGGTGGCTTTAATGTGGCCTGTGTTGAAGGGGACAGGGTTTACTCTAAAAAAAGACGTATGCCAGAGTATTTAAAAGCCGTGGTTGTGGTACCAAACCGTACGACATCTACAGCAAAATCACGTACTATCTTACCAAAGATGTATAGAAAAGAAGAGACAGTGTATTCACTTTCACGTGCTGCCTACATGACGGCACTTTTTATGTCGGAGTCTTGGGATTTGTTGCGTATTGCTTCTAAAGACAAGTTGCACCAAGCCAGACGTATGAAGATGATACCTGAACTTTTTGATGTACAAAAAGTGGCACTCAAACATGGTGCACTGATGTCTACACTCTCAGGTTCAGGTTCTACTTTCTTTAATTTGGTCTATGACAAAGATGCAGAAGCAATGGCAAAAGCTTTACAAGCGCGTTTCCCTCATTTTAGGGTTTTTACACTGGCTTTAGATAACACTGGTGTTATCACAAAAAGCTAAGCGATAGTCTTAATCTCTTTTTAGGTATAATACCCATGAAAAAATCACAGCCAATACGTATGTGTATCGCTTGCCGAAATAGGCACCCTCAAAACATTTTGATTCGATTAAAACAAGAGGGTAAAGAAGTTGTACAACATAATGGTACAGGACGAAGTTTTTATCTTTGTTGTGATTGTGTTAAGAATGAAAAAAGAGTCAAGGGCTTAGTGAAACGTTTCAAACAAGATGCGGAACATTTTACTAAGCTATTGACGAAGTTGGCCTCACAGGTCGACACATGCGAACAATCGCATTTAAATTAAGGAGTTCATGAAGAATGGATAAAGTTAAAATCCAAGATATAGCTGCAGAAGCTAGTTTATCGAATGCAGAGTTAGTAGAAAAAGCCAAAGAATTAGGCTATGACGTAAAAGCAGGGAACAGTACCATTAGTATGGAAGATGCTGGAATCCTTGTGGATTATGCTATCTCTGGTACTTTACCAAAAGGCTTTAAAAAAGCTGGTTCAAAGTCAAAAATTACTGTGACAAAGAAAAAAGTTGTCGCAGCTAAAGTAGAAGCTAAAACGGAAGAAACAGCAGTAAGTGAAACAGCTACTGAAAGTACAAGTACAGAAACTGTTGCAGAAACAGTTGAAGAAACAAGTACGGAAGTGGCAAGTACAGAAACAACAAAAGAAGTGCCAAGTGTTGAAGTCACAGAAACTACTGAAACAGCAGTCTCAGAAGAAGTTTCAGAAACTGTAGAAACTGCAGCTACAAAAACTGAAACAGTTGAAGCAGAAAAAGTAGAAGCACCTGCACCTAAAGAAGTGAAAAAACGTAAAGGTATTTCTGTTGTTTCTAAAAAAACAGAAACATCTGAAGCTGGCGCAGAAGCGGCTACAGCAAAACCTGTAAGACGCGTACTATCACGTGCGGGGATTAAAATTGTACGTAAAGCAAAACCAGCACCAGTAAGAGCAGGGACGAACATCTCTCTAGGTAGAACCTTTGGAAGCAAAGATTACGAGCCTTACGTTGCAAAGAAAAAACCTAAGAAAATAGCAGAAGCAAGAGAGACAGGGAAAAGGATTGATATCTTTAACCATGACTCTATGTCTGGTGACTTTGACTCTGGTTTTGGTGGAGAAGAAGTTGTACTTTTAGATTTCTCTGACAAAAATATTTACGAAAATATGATTCGTCAAGAGCAAAAGCGTAAAGAAGAGATGAAAAAGCGTGAAGCGAAAAATGGTGGGCCAATTAGAGGTAAAACACCTTTCCGTCCTCATCAGAAACGTTCTTTAAAACGTGGTGGAAAACGTAAGAAGTATGTGAGAGAAGAGAACACAGAAGTAGTTACTTCTATTGAGATTCCAGAAAATGTAAGGGTATACGAGTTTGCTGAACAAGTAAACCGTTCAATGTCTGAAATTATTTCTGTACTTTTTGCTTTAGGACTTATGGTCACTAAAAATGATTTCCTTTCAAAAGATGAGATAGAAATACTTGCAGAAGAGTTTGAAGTAGAAGTGACAACTGTAAACCCTCTTGATGAGCTTGACTACTCTGATGCCTATGATGCTATTGAAGATGTAAATGCGCAAGAAAGACCACCGGTTATTACTATTATGGGTCACGTTGACCACGGTAAAACGTCTTTACTTGACAGAATTCGTACTTCTAAAGTTGCAGACAAAGAAGCAGGTGGAATCACACAACACGTAGGTGCTTACCAAGTTGAAAAAAATGGTAAGAAAATTACTTTTGTCGATACTCCGGGTCACGAAGCCTTTACAGCAATGAGAGCACGTGGTGCGCAAGCAACAGACATCGTGATTATCGTAGTTGCTGCGGATGATGGTGTGATGCCTCAAACAAAAGAAGCAATTTCCCATACCAAAGCAGCAGGTGTTCCAATGATCGTTGCTGTGAATAAAATGGATAAAGAATCTGCAAACATAGACAATGTGAAAGCACAACTTTCTGAAATTGGCGTGATGGCAACAGATTGGGGTGGAGAGTACGAGTTTGTACCTGTCTCTGCACACACAGGTTTAGGTATTGATGATCTTCTTGAGACTATCTTACTTACAGCAGAAGTGTTGGAACTTAAAGCAGATCCTTCTAGAGATGCTAAAGCTGTAGTGGTTGAAGCATCCCTTGAAAAAGGTTTTGGACCAGTTGCAAACGTAATCATTCAAAATGGTACATTACGTGTGGGTGACAATGTGATTGTTGGTAAGACTTATGGTCGTATCAAAGCGATTAAGCTTGATGATGGTACTTCTGTAAAAGAAATTGGACCATCAACACCAGCAGCCATTGTAGGACTGAACGACGTACCAGGTGCAGGTGAAGAACTTATTGTGATGGAAACAGACAAAGAAGTCCGTGAACTTGCAGAGAAAAGAGCAGAGTTCGACAGAGCAAGAGTACTTTCTAAGTCTACGAAAGCAACGCTTGATGATCTTTCTGCACTTATTGCAGAAGGTCAACTCAAGACATTGCCTATCATTATTAAAGCAGATGTACAAGGTTCACTAGAAGCCATTAAAGGTTCGTTAGAGAAACTCAGAAATGAAGAAGTTAAAGTTAACATCATACACGAAGGTGTGGGTGGTGTTACAGAGTCTGACCTTACACTAGCAGATGCTTCAGAACATGCTGTGGTACTTGGATTTAACGTGCGCCCAACCGGTGCCGTGAAGAAAAAATCTAAAGAACTTGGTATTGAGATTCGTTCTTACTCTATTATCTATGACTTACTTGATGATGTTAAAGCACTTCTTGGTGGTATGATGTCTCCAGTGATTACAGAAGAAGTCACAGGACAAGCAGATGTTCGTGAAACATTTGTGGTTGGTAAAGTGGGAACTATTGCAGGATGTAAAGTCTCTGATGGTTCTATTATTAGAAACTCTAAAGCAAGACTTATTCGTGATGGTGTGGTTGTGTATGAAAGTACTATTTCATCACTCAAGCGTTTCAACGAAGATGCTAAAGAAGTGAAAAATGGTTACGAGTGTGGTATTATGCTTGCTAACTTCAACGACATTAAAGCTGGTGACGTTATTGAAACCTACAAAAATGTTGAAGAACAAGTGACGATGGATTAGGTAAAGTCTATGACACAAGAAGAGATAAAAAGACACCGTGTAGAGTCTGTGCTTCGGGAGATTATCCCTGAAGCATTAGGCACACTTGATGATGACCGTATCAATGGGCTTTCTGTAACTGCTGTTGTTTGTTCAAGAGGACGTTCTGATGCCAAAGTATATTTGGATAAATCGTTTTTAACAGATAAAGAGCAGGGTGAAGCTTTACGTCAATTACGTGTGGTATCTGGATATATTCAAAATCATTGTAAGCAGAGTGAAGGCTGGTTTAAAGCACCTCGTTTTGTTTTTGAATTTGACGCTCATCCTGAACACCAATCAAAAATGGAAGATTTGTTTAAACAAATTGCTTCTAGAAAACCTGTAGAGGAAGAGGACAGTAACGATGAATCTTGAAACACAAATAGCTAAAATCATTGAAGCCAATGGTGCTGCCTTGTACGATACTGAAATTGTGACAGAGTTTGATGAAACCATTTTTAGAGTCTTGGTGACCAAAGTAGGTGGTGTGAAACTTGACCTCTGTGCAAAAATATCACATGAACTTTCTCCCTTTTTAGATGTGCATCCTCCTATGAGTCAGCAATACCGTTTAGAAATATCTTCTCCTGGTATTGAGCGTAAACTCACAAAACAGGTACATTTTGAAAATGCTATTGGTGAAAAAGTAAAGTTGAAACTGGGTGAAGGTGAAAAAGTAAAAGGTTTACTTAAATCAGCAGATGCCAAGGGGATCGTGATTGAAACAAAACAGGGTGATGAAGCTTTTACTTATGGAGAACTAAATACGTCTAAGACGTATTTTGACTGGAACTAGACGCAAGACAAAAGGGGTTGCTATGAACGATGAATTTTACATGCAACTCGCCCTCAATAAAGCTTGGCAATACCAAGGTTTAACCTACCCAAATCCTGCAGTTGGTGCTGTTGTTCATTTAGATGGAAACATTTTAGCCATTGAAGCACACCAAAAAGCAGGCACTTCACATGCAGAAGTTTTAGCCCTCATTAAAGCCTATGAAAATCTCATAAACACTCAAGTAGATTTTGATTATTTTGATGCAAAACAAGCCCATGATTTTTTACGTTCACTTCCCAAAAACTTTTTTTCCGCTTGCAGTATTGTTGTGACATTAGAGCCTTGTTCTCATGAAGGTAAAACACCTTCTTGTGCTTCTTTACTACAACATTTAAATCTCAAAGAGGTCATCATAGGCATTTCAGATCCTATAGAGGGACATGACCAAGGTGCAAAGTTTTTAAACAATGTACGTTTGGGCGTAGAAGAAGAGGCTTGTGAAGCCCTACTTGAACCGTTTATAATTTGGCAAAAGAGAGCCTTTGTTTTATTTAAATTGGCACAAACGAGTAATGGGCGTATAGGGGGAGGCTACCTCTCTTCTAAAACTTCTTTAAGATCTGTACACCAGCTAAGAGAAGTCTGTGATACTTTATTCATAGGCGGCAATACAGTAAGAGTGGACAGACCTACTTTAGATTGTCGTTTTAGTAAAGGGCAGGCACCTGATGTCAAAATCTATTCTAAAGAAGATGATTTTGATAGAGATATCGCCTTGTTTTCTGTGAATAATAGAAAAGTAGACATTAGTGATGACTTGGGCTTTTTAGAAAAACCGTCTTTTGTCTTGGTAGAAGGGGG
>CAUZVG010000056.1:0-8998 GCA_963583215.1 Campylobacterales bacterium
AATGACAAAACCTTTGTCTGAATAACCTGGCTTGTGTAGGGTAGCCAATGCGGGGATGGTATTGATAAACGCCAATGTGTTATTGTATGCTTTAAAGTCTCGCATCACCCCACCTTCAACCACAATTTTACCTTTCATATGTTTGCTAGGTATGCCTTTTAAACTTATAGTATAACGTCCATGATGCAAACCATCAAAGTTAATAAGTGGATGTAAAACCTTGTCTTTAATACGTAGTGCCTCTAAAGAAATCACCTCTTTAACTTTTGAAAATTGTATGATGTCCCCATCAGAACTTCCAATGGCTTGAATGTTAGAGTTTTTATCAATTTTTACGTCATAACTGTCCAGAAGAAGAGTATAGTCCCCATACCGTAAATTACTCTTTTCCCCTAAAATATGTAAAGTTTTAGATTTTTTCTTCTTTAACACTTTTTTCTTTTTTTCTGGCTTTTTCTTTTCTTCTAGTTTGTGCTTTCTTTTGCTTTTTGCTTTTTTTTCATCCTTTACCTTTGTCTCAAGAAACTTCTTCAAATCAAAGTTAAGTTTTGAAAGTTTTACTAGCTCTTTCTTTTGATTGTAGTAAAGATGCTTATTGAAAGCATATAAGTCTATCTTTCCATTCACTACTTCCCCTTCAAAGTCCACTTTCGCGCGGCAAAGATTCTCTGCTTCATATAAGAAACAAGAAGAAAAATTGAGCATGCCTTTATATGTATAGACTTCAAAATCTTTTGTAAGAATTTCAATCTTCCCACCCTCAGAGATAGGTAAATCTTTAGAGAAATAGGCGGACACTTTTTTGAAGTCAGACAAAGTGAGGACAGAACGTTCTTTTTCTTTTGTGTATTTTAAGGCTAACATAGGCACTGTAAGCTCTAAGGTGTTTTTATAATTTAACTCAAAAGGAAAACTCTTTTTGCTAAGAGAGAGTAGTGTTTCAGACTTGGAACTCACTTTTATATATTCTGCGTCAAAAAGGCCTTTTATCTTTGATTTTTTCAAATCAATGCTAGCAGATAGTAAACCCGCATAAAGCTCATTTTTCAAAGCTATCTTCTCTAAGACAATACGTGAATCTTCATAATGTAAATGTCCTGATTGTACAGGAAGTTTAAGCCTGTCAATCCATACATCTCCTGGCATAAACTGAAGGTCCACTTCAAAATGTTTCTCATTGTTTTTTAATCCAATTGCTATGTCTATACTTGCTTTAACTTTTCCTTTTTTCTGCATCACAGGCAAAGAAACAGCATACGCTTTAAGTAAATTTTGCACCTTCTCATCTACAGAGTCATGTAGTTTTAGGTTGACATGGACTGTGGTATTGGCATCTTTTAAATTGACAATAGAGACTTTTGAACCTGTGAGATTTTTACCTAAATAACGAGGTTTTTCCAAATCAAAAAAGAGACCGTTATCATGGTATGTGATATGCACGTTAGGTGATTTAACTGCTGTAATCCCCTCTTTAAAATAGACTTCAAATTCTGAGAGCAACATTTTGGCTTTTAAACTCTCTAAGTCTAAAACAAATTTTTCACCTTTTATGTTTCCTTTCCCTTCTAAGTACTCTAAGTGATAATGTTTTGCTTGCACTTTGTCTACTATCCAACTTTTAAGGCCAGGTGAAATGTCAAATTTATCTACAAATGGGCGAAGTTCAGAAAAGCTGTCACTGCGTAAAGAAAAAGAAATCTCTTGCTCTTTTTTACTTGCTCTAAAGTCTCCAAAAATACTTCCAGTGCTATAGGTACCTTTTGTCACTAAGACATCCGTTACTAAGTCATAAGAAAAGGTACCTTGAAGCGTTATATCATACTTTTTGAGTTCTAGTTTTGTCACAGAAGCCTTAAGCATTTTCCCCTCACGATGCACTGTACCTCTTATGACATAGTCTTTAGAACTTACTTCAAGTAAGTCATCAAAAAAATGGATAGCCAAAATATTGTTTTTAAAATGTATCTCTTTGATTTCGATCTCATCAAAAAAGGTTAAAATATATTTGACATTTTCTAAGGTTTTATCTATATGCTCAAAAGAAGGATTTGATTTACGTCTAGGAACAATAATCTTAGAGACTTTGAGGTTAAACTTTTTATCAAGTTTGATGTATAATCCCTGCACAGAAAAGTTTGCAATTTTTAGGCTATCAATTTGTATACCTATTTTAAGCCAAACAAACACAATTGTACCAAGGAGTAGTAAAAAAATGAGACTATTGCGCAAAAAAACAATCACAGCATGGATAGAAAACATTATATTTATCCTTGCCATCTCATTTGCCTTTTATACTACACTACCTGTGAAAACTAGCAAAACACTTTTAGTTCCACAGGGTTCAATTACACATATTATAACACAGCTAAACAAACAAGGGCATGCTTTATCGTTTATTGACAAAACTATTTTGGTCTTCATGGGACAGCCACAAAGTGGTTGGGTACACATTGGAGAAACGAAGTTAAATCGTATAGATTTTCTCTATAAACTTACCACAGCCAAAGCAGAAATGGAAAAAGTCACACTCATTCCAGGTGAAACAAAAACACTCTTTTTAGAAGCACTATCAAAACAACTACACTTAGATGAGTCTAAGCTCAATAGCTACTATAACGAATTCTCCACCTACCCAGAAGCGGGTATTTATGCAGACACCTATTTTGTACCTTATGGCATCACTGAAAAACAGCTCATGCACTTTTTACTCACGCAGTCTGAAAAAAAATATAAAGAAATCTCCAACAAGATTTACGGAAACTACCGTGAAAAGAAATGGTTACAAGTACTTATTACTGCGTCTATCATACAAAAAGAAGCAGCCAAATCAGAAGAAATGCCCCTTGTCTCTTCTGTTATTTCTAACCGCCTTAAACGTGGTATGAGACTACAAATGGATGGCACCCTCAACTACGGTAAATACTCTCATATGAAAGTAACACCTGAACGCATTAAAAATGATAAAACCCGCTTTAACACATACAAACACAAAGGACTACCAACCTCACCTATTGGCGCCGTTTCTCTCTCTGCTATTTTAGCAGCTATTAAACCTGCCAAAACAGACTTTCTTTACTTTATGAAAAACAGTGAAGGTGTACATGACTTTTCCAAGAGTTACAAAGCACACCGAAGAAACATACAAAAAGCAAGATAACTTAGCTAAAATAGAAATATGCAAACAACATTAGCACTTTTAGAAATAGAATCGACCTTTATTGCAAAACAGATGGCAAGTATCAATCAGAGCTAAGGATGAAAATAGTTTTGTATCAACAAATGACATTTTAACTTCTACTTTTTCAAACTTTGTTAAAAGCCGCATCACATTAATGGCAATCAATTTTAGAAATAAACTAGAAGAATTAAACAACGATGATGCAGGAAACTATGAGGGAGCTATTTTATATGATAAAGGCATGTATGCCAATGCCCAAAGCATCCGTAAAAGTTTAATATCTCAACCTTACATAGGTCTAAGTAAGGCACTACCTTCATTTTCTGAAGGAGCGTCTTGCCAAATGGCCCTCATTACCAATTGGTCTTCATTTTGTGAAGAAATTTATTTTACACATGCTTCACAAGTATACCATCTACCCATTTCTCAAAAAATATAATCGAACCCTCTAATTAAGCTATTAAAAAATAAGCTGTAAAATATTTAGTACAATCATTGCCCCTAAAACGACCCTACATGCCAAGAGTGGTTCTCTTTCTATAAAAGAGACACCTTTAGAGAAGTATGGTTTTACTTTTTCAGGATTTGAAATTTCATACAACATTTCGGAGTAGTTATGGTAACGTGTATCAATATTGACATCTAAAGCCCTTAAAATCACAGACTCCAGCCATGTGGGTATTTTAGGGTTTAGTTTTGTAGGTATTTTAATACTCTTTTCAAATGAAGGGTTTTGAAAAGGTTCTATCTCTCCAAAAGGATACTTTTGTGTCAGCAACTCATAAAGTGTCACACCAATGGCGTAAATTTCACTTTGTTCATTGATAGGAGATTGTTTAAAACGTTCTGGTGCCAAGTAGGATGGTGTACCTGCACGTGTAACATTGGAATAAGCTTCAGTAATGTTCCCAAAGTCTATCATTTTAAATACCAATTTTCCTTTACGCTCAGTGATGATGATATTTTCTGGTTTAATGTCACCATGCACTAAGTCATACTGTATAAGAAACTGTGACATTTTTAAAATAAATTTCGCCAACTCTACAGATAAATCCACAGAGAGAGACTTCTTCTTCGTATACTCTTTGAGTGTCTTGCCCTCTACATAAGCCATAATATAATAACGGTGTGTTCTGTTTTTAGGCACAAGAGATTTAGGGAAGAACCCTGCTTTTAACCTTTTTGCCATCCAAACTTCTTTGACAAATAAGTCAAGTTGTCTGACATCATCTAAGGCTTCATAAGGAATGAATTTTATAACGAATTTTAATCCTCTTTTTTCACAAAGCCACGTTCGGTTGTTCTGAATGAGTGGAGAAATCAGTGTATAACCATCTATCACTTCACCTACTTTATACTGCTCTTGAATGATGAGATCTAACGCTTTAAACTGTAACCTTGGGTCAAGCTCTTTGATTTCAAGTACCACTGCCGTTGTATCATCTGGCAGCATATCATCATGTAGTTTTGAAGCTTTTTTGACTAAAAATGAAGCCCCCATTTTCATGCTTTCACATAAAGTATCATCACTTAGTTCATTATACAGTCCATCAGAACAGAGAAGTATCTGGTCTCCTGCTAAAAGTTTATTTTCAAAGTAATATGGCGTCACCGTCTCCTCAAGTCCCATGGCCGCGGTTAAGACATTCTCCATACCCTCTTCATGCATACTATGGTCTTCGGAAAGTTGAATAAATTGGTTTTTTTCTTCCACTCTACGTTGCAGGTAAATACGGCTATCTCCTACATTCGCTCCATAAAGTTGGTCACCTTCAATGACCACAAGTGTTAAAGTTGTAACCAATTCTTCTCTTTCATAGTCAGCCATAGACTCCAAATACAAGACTCTATTAATATTGGAAATAAAATGTTTAATGGATTTTTCCATAGACCAAGAAATGGGTCTATTTTTAAGTGCATTGATGAGAAATGTTGTGGTATGTTTTGCTGCTTGTGCACCTTCTAAAGCTGAGCCTACACCATCACAGACCACTGCCACAGTAATGTTTTCCATGACTTTAACATCAAAGTAATCATCCCCTTTAAGCTCTGTGCCTTTAGCCAAAGTAAAGCCTGAAGTTTCGATGTTTTGTTTAGACATATTTTACCCTTGTGATACTTCTCTTATTCTAGTCTTCATTATAACATGTATGTAGTATTGACTTCATAGATGAATGTTCAAAATGTAAACAATGCATAAAGAGCGATACAGTACTAGGATAATAATAAAGGCAAAGCCTTATATCATACCCCCAGATTTAACACCCCATGTGGTTCTCCATCTTGTTTTCACAAAAGAGAGTCCTGCAATGGCTACAAGTACCACAGCGGCGAAGATTAGAAAACCTACCATGTACCCATCAAAAGCACCTTTTGACCAACCCAGTGTCTTAATAAGTGCTGTACCACCAAGACCACCTGCTGCACCTACAATACCTGTCATAATACCAATGTCTTTACCAAAACGTTGGGGTACCAACTGGAAGACTGCACCATTTGCCATACCCAAACTTGCCATTATGAGGAAAAGCACCGCAATGGCTACGAAAAATGGTAAGGGTAAAATAGCCAATAGACTCACTAATAAAGCCACTGCTCCATAAAAGAAGTAAAGTGCTTTGATGCCTCCAATTTTATCGGCGATGCTGCCACCTACAGGACGAAGTACTGCACCTGCAAAGATGGTTAATGCACCAAAATATCCAGCAATAACTTTTACGTTTGGCTCATTAAAGACATTCAGTCCAAAGACAGCCATATCTGCTTGATAGGTACTCATAAGATAAACTTTCATGTATCCTGCAAAACCAACAAAACCACCAAATGAAATGGCATAAAAGAGGTTGAACCACCAAGTATCTTTGTCTTTCAATAGTTTTCCATAATCTTTGAGTTTTTTCGGTCTGGATTTATAAATCGACTCTGGTGCATTTTTTGCAATGAACAGGTACGCTATAAAGACGACAATTGCCATGATTGCACCTATACCAAATACCCATTCCCAACCCCATTTTTCTGCTATCTTAGGGGCAAACAGAAAGTCAATCACTACACCAATATTACCCGCTCCTGCAATACCAAGCACAATACCTTGTAACTTTGCTGGGTACCACTGACCCGCTTGTGGAAGTGCCACGGCAAACGATGCCCCTGCAAAGCCTAGACCCAGTGCTACTAAAAGTAGTTGATTATAGGTAATTTCCGAACCTATGGTAAAAGCTGTAAGTAAAGCGACAATGACAATTGCTTGGGAAATGAGTGCGGTCAGTTTTGCACCTATTTTATCTACACCGAAACCAAGGACTATACGTAAAATAGCCCCAGAGAGTATAGGAAGAGAAAGCAAGGTAGCTTTCTCTCCTGCTGTGATGATGTGTCCTGCTGCTGCCAATACTTCTGCAATTTCAGTTGAGAGTGGTCCAAGCATGGTCCATACCATGAAACTCATGTCGAAATATATAAAAGCCATAAACAAGGTAGGTGCATGTCCTTGTCCTTTAAGTGCTTTAAATCCTGCCATTGTGTTCTCCTAAAGTTTAGATGGCAGAGTATAGCGTTAATATTGTGCATATTATTTTATATATTGATTAATTTTTAATCAATAAGTTTAATGCTTATACGAGGTACTAAGGTATATAGAAGTAGTTTGTGAAGTTTTACTGATTAAAATTTAATCAGTAAATGTTTGTAGAGAAGCAGCGTTGTTTAGATCAAGCCTCCAGAATGTACACCCCAGGTTGTTCTCCATCTTGTTTTTACGAAACTTAGTCCAAAAATGGCAACCATAGTTACAGCAGCAAAAATAAGGAACCCTATAGTATAGCCATCAAAAGCACCTTTTGACCAACCCAGTGTCTTAATAAGTGCTGTACCACCAAGACCACCTGCTGCACCTACAATCCCAACCATCACACCGATGTCTTTAGAAAATCTCTGAGGTACCAGTTGGAACACTGCTCCATTTGCCATACCAAGGTTTGCCATGGTCAAAAAGAAAACCAAAATAACCATAGGGAAAGAGAGTTCCATTGTTGCATTCACAACCATCAAAATAACCACAATCGCAAAATGAATATAAAGTGATTTTACCCCTCCGATTTTATCGGCAATGGCACCACCAATAGGACGTAACACTGTCCCCGCAAAAATACACAATGCACCAAAGTATCCTGCCATTACTTTAATATTGTCTTCTGCAAACCATGCTAAACCTAAAGCGTTCATCTCTTCAGGATACGTGTCAGTAAGGAATAATTTTAAGAAAACACCAAAACCAACAAAACCACCAAAGGAGACGGCATAAAAAAGGTTGAACCACCAAGTATCTTTGTCTTTAAGTAACTTGGCATAATCTTTGAGTTTTTTAGGTCTTGCTTTATAGACATCAACCGGTGCATCTTTTGCCAATAAAGCATAGGCTATAAATAATACAATTGCCAAACATCCTGCCACAAGAAAAACACTTGTCCATCCATAATGTTCTGCAATTTTTGGTGCAAAAAGAAAGCCCATAACCACACCAAAGTTTGCAGCACCTGCAATACCAAGTACTAAACCTTGTAACTTAGGTGGATACCACTGTCCTGCTTGAGGGAGTGCTACAGCAAACGATGCACCAGCAAAGCCCAAAAAGAAGGCCACAACAAGAAGTTGATTGTAGGTAATAGATTCACCTAAAAAAGCCACATAAAACAAAGAGAGGATAACAATGAACTGTGAAACCAATGCTGTTTTTTTGGCACCAAACTTATCTACGCTGAAGCCCAGTAAAATACGCAGCAGTGCTCCTGTCAATATCGGTAAAGAAAGTAAAGTCGCTTTCTGACTTGCTGTCATTATAAAACCTGCGTTTGCAAATGATTCAATAATTTCTGCTGAGAGTGGTCCCAAAAGTGTCCAAATCATAAAACTCATATCAAAATACATAAATGCAGCAAAGAGTGTAGGAGCGTGTCCTTGTCCTTTGAGAGCTTTTAAACCTGCCATTGTTCATCCTTATAATGTAACTATAATCGCGATTATACCTTAAAATTATAGATAGCATAAGTAGAGGAGTGCTTCATTTTTAATCATTCTCTAAAATATACCTTCTGATAGGTTAGCAAGAAGAGAAAGGACTTCCAATATTTCGACTGTGCTAGGCTTAAATGATTAATTTTTAAACAAAAAAGTGCAGATAGACTAATCTAAACAAGATATACTATCTCTTAATTCACACAGAGAGAGTAATACAGATGAGTATATTGGAAAAAGCCCTAGAAGCCAGAAGTAAAAAAATCAATAAAGTAGAATCGACAAAGGCACTAAAGTCCCCAATGGATGTCTATGCAAAACTTGAAGAGATTGCAGCCGCAGGCTATGAGGGTTTAGCCAAAGAGGACTCTGCTTACTTTTTAAAATGTTTTGGCCTTTTTGACAAAGGTGAAGACTTTATGCTTCGTGTACGTATCCCTGCTGGACAATGTACCTTTACGCAAGCTATTCGCATTGGTGAAGTGGCTAAGAAGTATGGAAATGACTATATTGACATTACCACACGTATGCAAATTGAGCTTCGTTATGTGAAAATAGAAGACATTGCTACAGTCCTAGCTGAACTTCGTGAAGTTGGCATCTCTACCTTTCAAACGGGTGTAGACAATCCTCGGAACATTGTCACTGACCCACTTGATGGCATTGCTTATGACAATATCATTGAAACAAAACCACTCATCGACTACATGCAAGCTATTATTGGTGAAAATCCTGATTGGATTTCTGTTTTACCTCGTAAATTTAACACGGCCATTCTAGGTTCACTCTCTAACTCTTGTAATATCT
>CAUZVG010000057.1:0-8958 GCA_963583215.1 Campylobacterales bacterium
AGATGAATCATGTATTATTGCACTTTATCTTTAGGATACCAGGTGAATTTACAACTTACGAAGAGTCAAAAAGAGCATTTGGGTATCAATCAAGAAGATCAAATAAGCCTTGAACACTCAACGGGATATTCTTTTTCTGGGAAAGACAGATTTTACTATTATGATGAGCCACTCACACAAGATGCACTTTCTGTAAATGATGAAATACTTACGGACGTCTACTTTAGACAAAAAAGTAAATAAATAAAGTATATTTATAATCGCGATACAAGTCCTATTTGGGTATATTTCTTACTATTTTAAGGAAATAGAATGAAACAAATTTTAATCTTGGGCTTGCTGTCATCACTGGCATTTTCACAGATACACTTACCTGAAAACTTCAAAGCTAAATTTAGCCAAAGTATCACCTCTACTAAAAACAAAGTCATACACTACAGTGGCAGCGTACGATTTTCTAACAAAACACAGTTTAAATGGTCTTATGTGAAGCCTACAAAAAAAGAGGTTTGTACAGATGGTTCAGAAATCATGGTCGTTGACCATGATCTTGAGCAAGTCTCAGCCTATTATGTTTCTGAAGATTTAGACATTTCTAAAGTACTTTCCAAAGCTAAATTGCATAGTAAAAATATTTATGTAGCAAAACATAAAGGAGTCTCCTACACCATACAGTTAGATGCAAAGAAGCGCTTGCACTCTTTGGCTTATTTTGACACACTTGACAATAAAGTACAAATAGCCTTTAAAAGTATGAGGTACGGCAAAGGCAAGCTCTCAAAAAAATCGATGTTGTGTAACTACCCTGCTAGTTATGACATGATAAGAAGGTAAAGAATGGAAGAATTATTGGGAAAATTACAAAACGACTCTACACTGATGTTAGTTGCCGGACTGGCAGTCGTGGTTTTACTAGTCATTGTTTTGGTAATATTGGTCTCAGCCATGCGTGTCAAAAAGTACAAAGACAGATGGTGGAATACCCACGTAGACAATAAAGAAAAATCAGAACATATTTTTGAACTAGAAAAAGAGCTTCAAACCTACAAAATCAAAAATGCAAGTAATGAACAGATTTTAGCGCAATTCGCAGAGACAAAAGTGACATTAAAGTCTACAGGTGAAAACCTTCTGTCTTTACAAAAATCTTTTAACGAATTGGAAAAAGAGCTAAGTCAAATTGCTGCGAAACTAGAGAGTTCAGAGGGTAACCATAGCAACTTGTTTGAAGAGCATAAAACACTCAAAACACGTCATGATGAAGTGCTTGAAAGTAACAGTAAATACCGTACAAACAATGCAAGACTTCTCATGAAACTTGAGAGTGAAGCACGTCATACCTCTTCACAAGTAGAGATGATGTCTGCACATAAAAAAGAGATCAAAAATGAGTTTGAATCTTTGGCCAAAAAAGTCTTTGAAGGAAACTCTCAAAAGTTTGCTGAGTTCTCAAAAGAAAACTTAGACTCTATGATTAAGCCTTTGCAAACACAAATTTCAGAGTTTAAAAAACAAGTTTCAGATACTTACGATACTGAAAGTAGAGACAGAGCAGTCCTTAGAAATGAAATTAATTCACTGAAAGAACTCAATGAAAAAATCTCTAAAGATGCCATTAACTTAACGAATGCTCTCAAAGGTGGAAGTAAACAACAAGGGGTCTGGGGTGAGATGGTACTAGAACATGTGCTTGAAGCTTCAGGTTTGCGTAAAGGGTATGAGTTTGAGCGAGAAGTTAGCCTAAAAACAGATGACAATGAAACTCTCAGACCCGATGTGATTGTGCATTTACCTGACAACAGAGATTTGATTATTGATGCGAAGACATCACTTGTGGCATATGAACGTTATGTGAATGCAAGTAACGAAGATGACAAAGCAATATACCTTAAGGCCCATCTTAACTCCATACGTAGCCATGTCACTGACCTTTCTTCAAAGAATTATGAACGTCTTAAAGAGGTCAACACGCTAGACTTCATCTTTATGTTTATGCCTATTGAAGGTGCTTTGGCTTTGGCTTTAGAACATGACAATAGCATTTATGACAATGCCTTTAGAAATAAAATACTCTTAGTAGGTCCTACCACACTGCTTGTAGCCATGAGAGCGGTTGAAAATGTGTGGAAGTTTGAACGTCAAAACCAAAATGCCCAAGAGATAGCACGTAGAGCAGGGGCCATGTATGACAAGTTTGTAGGATTTTCAGAAGATTTGATGAAAATTTCAAAACAAATAGATGGCATACAAGGGAGTTTTGTGGCAGCTCGTAACAAGCTTAGCTCGGGAAAAGGAAACTTAGTAAGACAGGTAGAACAACTGAAAGAACTGGGTGCGCAAACGAGTAAAAAGATACCTAGCGAATTACGGGGATAAAGCATGACTAAGCAAAAGAGTGTTACTTTTTATACTTACTATATAGTGTTATGAAATAAATAGATAAACTTAAGCTTATCTTATGCTAGTTCCTGTTTTTTTTTCTACGGTCTTCACCTGTGTAGCTTTCACCTTCTTTAGGTGTAACATCTCTAAAGTCGTTTTTTAAAGTCACTTTTGCCATCTTTTCAAACTCTGAAAAGTCAGAAGCATTGATGTTAAATGACACTTCTGTGATGTGTATCATGTTCCATTTTTTAGCAAATACTTCTTTTTGAAAAGCAATATGTGCAGATATAGGGCTATCTCCATCATATAAATAACGTACATACATAGGCAGGAGTTCATGTTCATTAATCTGTGCAATTTTAGATGCTTTGGATGATTGATGCATCTCTTGGTCTGCTTCACTGTCTGTATTATGGAAGTACTCAGAAGTTAAAACCCTTTTAAACGTTCTACCAGGAGGGTCTACAAGTTCTTCTTGTACGTCATTTTTTTTCTTAAAAATTTTATTCAGTAATTTCTTCATGTGCTATTCTGTCCTCTCTATCCAAATTTAGTATATCATAGAAAACAATATAAAAATGCTTTATTATACTAATTTTGTTAGATATTAAAAACCTTATTGTGTATATTTGACTGCTTTATAGATAGTTTGACTTGAGTTTAGGGGGAAACAGAAGTAAGTAGAATCAAAATAAAGAGACGTTTATGTCTCCATAAAGTTAGCATAGTGTACACTTTTGAAAAAATTAAAGGCTCAATAATGGCAACAATAAGTATATGGCATAATCCAAGATGTTCTAAGTCAAGAATTGCACTTGCATTGTTAGAAGAAAAAGGAGTGGAGGCAGAGGTAGTGAAGTATTTGGATACCCCTCCAAGCAAAGAAGAACTTACAGAAATGTTAAAGATGCTTGGTTTAAGTGCACGTGAGCTTATGCGAACGAAAGAAGAGATTTACAAAACCCTAGATTTGAAAAACGAAAATGATGAGGAGAAGCTCATTGCTGCAATGGTAGAAAACCCAAAACTCATTGAAAGACCTATTGTCATTAAAGATGGGAAAGCAGCCATTGGCCGTCCCATTGAAAATATACTAGAACTTCTCAAATAACTTTCTTCTGAACACCCAAAAGAGGGTGTTCACACTTCATTTTCTCCACTTTCAGCACATTTCGCTAAAATCACATTAATTATTATAGATATAAATACACAAGGATATCACTTGCTTAGTACAGTAAATTTAACACAACGTTACGGAAAACGCGTTCTTTTCGACAAAATCAATATGACCATGGATATTGGTAAACGCTACGGACTCATTGGTGCCAATGGTGCAGGAAAATCTACCTTTATGAAAATTCTTGCAGGAGAGCTTGAACAAAGTGATGGTGAAGTACAGTTACAACCAGGACTTAAACTAGGTATGCTTTCTCAAAACCAGTATGCTTTTGAAGACTATACACTTTCTGACGCAGTACTTTACGGAAACAAAAAACTTTTTGATGCACAAAAAGAGAAAGAAAAACTTTACTTAGAAGGTGACTTTGAAGATGATGCAGTTAATGCGCGTCTGGGTGAACTTGAAATGATCTGTGCAGATGAAGACCCAACCTATGAGTCTGATGTAAAGATTGAAAAATTACTTCAATCACTAGGCTTTCCTGTGGCACAGCATTCAGACCTTATGTCTTCACTCACGGGTGGCGATAAGTTTAAAATCTTACTTGCGCAAGTATTGTTCTTAAAACCAGATGTATTACTACTTGATGAGCCAACGAACAACCTTGACATGGCAACCATCTCATGGTTAGAAAATGAACTTAAACGTCATGAAGGTACCTTGATGGTTATCTCTCACGATAGACACTTTCTTAATGGGGTAGTGACGCACATTCTTGACCTTGACTTCCAAAACATTCGTGAATTCTCAGGAAACTATGATGAGTGGTACATCGCTGCAAACCTCATAGCCAAGCAGGCTGAGACTGATAGAGGCAAAGCGATGAAAGAGAAAGAAGAACTTGAAAAATTCATCGAAAGATTCTCTGCGAATGCTTCTAAAGCAAAACAGGCAACTTCAAGACAGAAAAAACTAGATAAACTTGATGTACAAGCCATTAAACTCTCTTCACGACGTGACCCGTCTATTATGTTTAAAGCACACCGTGACATTGGAAACGAAGTACTTGAGATTGAAAACCTTTCAAAGTCTTATAATGGTGAAAGTGTATTTGAAAACCTATCATTAAAAGTCAATGAAGGCGATAAAATAGCCATTATTGGTACCAATGGTGTAGGGAAGACAACACTGCTTAAAATCATCATGGAAGAAGTGAAAGCAGATGCAGGAATGTTTAAATGGGGACAAACGATTACTTATTCTTACTTCCCACAAAACACAACAGACTTAGTGACAGGTGATGAAGAGTTACCACAATGGATTCAAGGTTTTGATGTCAAATGGCATATTGATGAAATTAGGAAAACATTGGGGCGTATGCTTTTCTCAGGTGAAGAGCAAAAGAAAAAGATTGATGCGTGTTCTGGTGGAGAAAAACACCGTGTTATGCTTTCAAAAATTATGATGGACTCTTCAAACTTCCTTGTGATGGATGAGCCAAACAACCACCTTGACCTTGAAGCTATTGTTGCACTTGGTGAAGCACTACACAACTACAAAGGTGGCGTGATTTGTGTCTCTCACGATAGAGAACTCATCGACGCATTTGCAAACCGTATTATCAAAATAAACGAAGATGGTAGCATTATTGACTTTGAAGGTAATTATGAAGACTTTGTAGAGAAGTTCGAAAAATAGACTCACTCTCAACCTAAATGTAGGTGGGTAACCCCACCTTCTCTCTCACTTATATTTTTCAAAGACTCTACAACAATTACACAATGAAAGTGTATCTTTTGTCATAAACTCTTAAAGGAGTTCTTATGGCCAAGATAGCTTGTAAACGTACACTCTTGATTAAGGGTGTGACTTATACGTATTATGATTTAAATGACCTTGCTAAACATTTCAACATTGAACTTTCAAAACTCCCCTACAGCATACGTGTACTGCTTGAAAATCTTTTAGCCCATCAAGACAAAGTAAATGTTACAGAAGAAAGCATAGAAAAACTCGCTAAATGGGAAAGAGATCAAAAAAAAGTAGAAGAGATAGCCTATTATCCTTCGCGTGTGGTGATGCAAGACTTTACTGGCGTGCCTTGTATTGTTGACTTTGCTGCACTACGAACTGCCATGTTAGCTGAGGGTGGAGACCCCGCTCAGATTAATCCTATTGTGCCTATTGACCTCATTGTTGACCATTCTTTACAGGTAGATTATTATGCTTCTAAAGAGGCTTTGGGACTGAACCTTTCTAAAGAGTATGAACGAAATCAAGAGCGTTATGCGCTTCTTAAGTGGTCACAAAAAGCTTTTGATAACATTCGTGTATTCCCTCCTGGTGCAGGCATTGTACATCAAGTCAATTTAGAATACATTGCCACAGTAGTAAGCGAGACAAAAAAAGAGAATGAAATTATACTCTCTCCAGACACACTCATAGGAACAGACTCACATACGACCATGATTAATGCTTTGGGTGTGATGGGTTGGGGTGTGGGTGGCATTGAAGCTGAAGCAGTGGCTTTGGGTGAGCCTTACAGTATGAAAATTCCGGAGGTACTTGGGGTAAAACTGAGTGGTAAACTCTCCGTGGGCGTGACTGCAACAGATATGGTTCTACGTGTCACAGAACTACTGCGTCAACAAGATGTGGTTGAAAAGTTTGTGGAGTATTTTGGAGAGGGTATGCAAAACCTCTCTTTACCAGACCGAGCAACCTTGGCAAACATGTCTCCTGAGTATGGTGCAACCATGGGTTTTTTCCCTGTAGATGAGGTGACTTTGGCGTATTTGAGGTTAACTAACAGGGAAGAAGAGGCAAAAAGGGCAGAAGTCTACTTAAAAACACAAAACCTTTTTTATGATGCCTCAACAGAAGCCAACTACAGCAAAGTTGTAGAACTGGATTTAGCAACGATTGTGCCTTCTATTGCCGGGCCTGCAAGACCACAAGACCGCATAGACCTTGGAGAAGTCAAAGAGAAATTTCTAGCGATGCTTTCAACGGATTATGGTCGGCAGATAGATGAAAAGAGTTTGGCTGTCCTTGAAGATGAAGCATCGCTGCATGATGAGGGCATAAGTACTACCTGTCGGGTTTCGACGAAACAGTTATGTGAAAGCCTAGAGTTTAAAAATGAGGATCTGAGGCTTTGTGATGGTTCAGTAGTCATTGCAGCGATTACCTCTTGTACCAATACTTCTAACCCTTCGGTGATGTTAGGTGCGGGTTTACTCGCAAGAGCTGCAGTCAAAAGAGGTTTATCTGTGCCAAAGTATGTCAAAACATCATTGGCACCGGGTTCCAAGGTGGTAGAAGCGTATTTAAAAGAGGCAGGTTTGCTACCCTCTTTAGAAGCTTTGGGTTTTCAAATTGTAGGGTATGGCTGTACCACCTGTATAGGAAACAGTGGTCCTTTAGATGAAGATTTACAAAAAGTGATTGTAGAAAAAGACCTCATAGTCTCAGCTGTACTCTCAGGAAATAGAAACTTTGAAGCACGTATCCACCCACAAGTAAAAAGTAACTTTTTAGCTTCACCTCCTTTGGTTTTGGCCTATGCTTTGGCAGGTACCATGTGTATAGACTTTGAGACAGAAGCTCTAGGCATTGGGTCTGATGGGAAAGAAGTGTACTTAAAAGATTTGTGGCCATCAGAAGAAGAGATACTCTCACTCATGTCAAGCTACATTCATCCAAAAGTGTTTGAAGAGAAATATGCAGATATTTTAGAAGGTGAAAGCCGTTGGAAAAATTTAGAAATCCCCGATGATGACATTTATCATTGGGAGCAAGACTCTACCTACTTACGTTTGCCTCCTTACTTTGAAGCTTTTTCAAAAGATGCAGCACCCATCAAGGATATTCACAATGCACGCGCCCTTTTAAACTTAGGAGACTCCGTCACAACAGACCACATTTCACCTGCAGGTAAAATACCTTCTGCCTACCCTGCCGGTCAGTACTTACAAGCACATAAAGTAGAAGTACAAGACTTTAACTCTTATGGCTCGCGAAGGGGAAACCATGAAGTCATGATACGTGGTACTTTTGCTAACGAACGCATAAAAAACAGATTGGTCTCTCCTAAAGAGGGTGGCTTTACAAAACATTTTCCTCAAGCAACGGAGGGTTTTACTTATGATACTGCCATGTTGTACAAAGAAGAGGAAGTTCCTCTCATTGTATTAGCAGGTAAAGACTATGGTATGGGTTCTTCTCGTGACTGGGCAGCCAAAGGTACAGAACTTTTGGGTGTCAAAGCAGTCATTGCCACCTCTTATGAACGTATACACCGAAACAATTTAGTGGGTATGGGTGTCTTGCCTTTGAGTTTTAAAGAGGGAGAATCAGCAGAGAGTTTAGGTTTAGATGGTTCAGAACGTTTTACGCTAATCGGTTTAGCCACACTCAAAGCACGAAGTGAGTTAGACGTAAAAGTAGAAAAAGAAGATGGTGCTGTATTTTCTTTTAAAGTAGATGTACGTTTAGACACCCCCGTAGATTTAAGTTATTACTTAAATGGAGGTATCTTACCTTATGTCTTAAGGCAAAAGCTTAATTGATATTTGTATACACTGCCTGTACATCTTCATCGTCTTCTAGTTTGTCAATGAGGACATCTAGCTCTTCCATTTGCTCATCTGTAAGGTCGATGGGCGTATTGGCAATACGTTCGTGTTTTGCAGATTTTACTTCTATGTTCATTTCTTCAAGGGCTTTGTTCAAGTCTCCAAAGGCAGTAAACTCTCCAAATATTTTAATGATAGCTTTGTCTTCACCTTCTTCTTGAGGTTCTACGGTTTCTTCTATCTCTTCAAGTCCTGCATCAATAAGTTCTAACTCTAACTCTTCGATGTCCATGTCGTCTGTTTTATAGAAGGTAAATACAGATTTTTGTGTAAACATGAAGTTAAGTGAACCAGAAGTAAGCATTTCTGTTTTGTTTCTAACCAGTGTTGCTTTTACATTGGCTACCGTTCTTGTACCATTGTCTGTTGCACAGTCTATGATGAGTTGAACCCCGTAAGGACCTTTAGCTTCATAGTGGATCTCTTTAATATCTGCTGCATCTTTACCTTGCGCTCTTTTGATGGCTGCTTCAATGTTATGTTTAGGCATGTTTTGTGCTTTGGCATTGAGAATTGCTGTACGAAGCGTAGGGTTCATGTCTGGATCAGGGCTACCTGCTTTTGCTGCCATTGTAATGACGTTTCCAAGTTTTGGAAACAGTTTTGACATGGCTCCCCATCTTTTTAGTTTTGATGCTTTACGGTATTCAAACGCTCTACCCATAGATATATCCTTCAGTAATTATTGCAAGTATTATACTCCTAAGTCACTTAGGGAACATCTAGTTATATATGTTTTTATAACTAGATGTTCCCTTTAAGTTTCTCTAGCTACTATGAGCCTATGAAATTAAACGAATTAAAAGTAACCAATCC
>CAUZVG010000058.1:0-8913 GCA_963583215.1 Campylobacterales bacterium
ATTACAGCATAATTTTTATTTTAAATATTTGGAATTTATTTAATTTCCTTTTATTTTACGTGTGATGATGTTTCTCTCTTCATTTTTTTAGAAAAAACGAAGCAAAAAAGCGTCATCATTCTCGAATCGCTCCGCTTTCAAAGGCGTTCGTGATGACAAGGCACGCTTTGCGTGATTAATGGATGTGCTAGGCACAAAGGATAATGTATGAAAAAAGAAGAACCAAAACTTAAAAAAATAGTACACGCGGCAGATGGCTTGAGCCTTGGCATTTCTATAGTGGTGGCGGTACTCATCGGCGTAGGTATAGGTCTTGGCTTACAAAAGTTAACGGGTGCAACGTGGACACTTTGGATTGGTGTATTTATTGGAGTGGGTGCAGCAATTTCAAATGTCTACAAAGCCTATGCCAAACAAAAAGCCGTTTTAGATGAATTGGCAAAAGACCCACGTTATACTTATAAAGCCAATCAAGAATTACAAAAAAAATATGATGAAGAAGATGATGAATAATCGTAACCTAAAGATACTTAAAGCCCTTGTGAGCGTGAATGTAGCTGGGGTACTGGTAATAATAATATTTTTTGATATTAAATTACTGTATGCCTATGAAATAGGCTTTTTCTCTTCTACTTTGGTCATGCTTGCTTCTCTGAATTCCTACAGACGTATGGTGAATGCAAGAGTAGAACATGGCATCATTACCTTAGATGACTCTAAAGATGTCATTGATAAATTGGAAGACCCCCATGACCTTTATTCTGAAGATGTGTTGGTTCAGGAAGAAGATGTTGACTTAGTTGAAGTGGTTAAAGAAGAACGTAAAAAACTTAAAGATTCACGTAGCGTAGGCCAATCACTGAAAGATGCCAAAGGCGCACTTTCTGTTTACCGTTTAGGGGCGTATGGGGTACTGATACTTGGATTTTTCTATCTGAACAGACATGGACTCTTAGACATTTGGACGTATATTTTAGCCCTTGCTTTGCCTACCATTGTCATTGTGACAGTACTGGTCAAAGAGAAAGAAACAGAAGATACGATACAATAAATCTATTGAACCCTCTGAATAACCTAGGTATCCATAATGGGTTTTGCAAATGTGAGATTTCATAAGAGACTTTCAAGTCCTAGCCATAGTTAAGATGAAGTAAGTATCTTGTGAAAGATTGCGTTTGCAAAGCCCACCCAAAGGGCATCACTAGCTTCCGCCTATGCGTCGTTACACTTTTTTGACTTAGCTATGGCTAGGACTTCAAAAGAGTGCCTAGCCTAGACAAAAGCTAGTGATGTTATGGACACCTAGGTTATGCAGAGTGTTCAAGTTACTTATTTAGGACGTATGGATGTATAAAAAACTATTATTTTCTCTGGCACTATGTACTGTTGCACTCTTGGCAAATGAGGCACACAAACCTTTGGTCTCCACAACAAAACCCATACAACCTTTAAAAATCATAGACAAACCCATAGACTTTGGCTCTGATCGCATTAAAATGACCAAAGAGTACATTAAGACGCATTACGGAAAACGCGTCTCAAACATTAAAATAACCCCCAAAATCATTGTTCTGCACTGGACAGCAGACATGTCTTTTAACAAATCTTTTAAACGTTTGAAGCCACAAAAACTTTTTACAGACAGAAAAGACATTGCCAAAGCCTCTTTACTTAATGTGTCTGCACACTTTTTAGTGGCGCGTGATGGAAGCATTTATCGCCTCATGCCAGAAAACTGGATGGCACGTCATGTCATTGGTTTAAACTACTCAAGCATTGGGGTAGAGAATGTAGGTGGCAAAGGCAATAAAAAAGATGACCTAACTCCTGCACAACGTAGAGCCAACATTGATTTGATTTATTACTTAAAAGCCAAATATCCAAGTATTGAGTACCTCATTGGACACCATGAATACAAGCAAATGGAAAGCACTTCATTGTGGTTGGAAAAAGACAAAGGCTACAGAACGGTCAAGTCAGACCCTGGGGCTAAGTTTATGTCTGAGATGAGAACAGCCACTAAAAGGCTCAAACTCAAAGCAGCACCAAAGGCACGTTAATGAACTCTTCTTTCTCCGTTTTAGACTGGAGTGTCTTTTGTGCATATTTTTTAGTATTAACCGTTACCTCCGTACTTCTTTCACGTATGCAAGTGAAAAGTACAAGAGATTATTTTGTGGGTGGCAATACTGTACCCATGTTTGCTGTGGCTATTTCTGTACTTGCCACTTCTCAGTCGGCAGCTACTTTTTTAGGTGGTCCTGAGTACTCTTATGGCAAAGATTTAACCTTTTTAGGTTTTTACTTTTCCGCTTTTTTAGCTGTGATTTTTGTGGCTTATGTACTTATACCTAAGTTTTATGCCATTAAAGCAGTCACGGTCTATGAACTCTTAGAAGTCCGTTATGGGGAGCGAGCCAAAAAACAAGCGGGTATCATGTTCCTTATTGGTCGTCTTTTTGCTTCAGGGGCAAGGCTTTACATTGGTGCCTTAGCCATTTCGATGATACTCTTTTTAGACATCAGTGCTTCACACGTTGCCATCTCCATAGCCATTTTAATGTTTGGTGCTTTGGCTTATGCGTATTTTGGTGGAGTAAAGTCAATCATTTTTTCAGACATTATTCAGGCGGTCACGTACATTGGTGCGGGTATTGCTGTGCTTGTTTATCTTTATATGACTATCAATGCTGATTTCTCTACGCTTGTTTCTGCCCTAGAAGCAGATAACAAACTAAGGGTGATTGACTGGTCACTTTCTGGTGGCTTTTCTGTTTGGGCTTTGCTTGGAGGCTGGTTCTTGCTCAATATTGCAGCCTACGGGCTAGACCAAGACATGACACAACGTGCCCTAAGCTGTAAAGACAGTAAGGCAGCACAAAAAGCCCTGATGATAAGTATTTACATTACGATTCCTGTCGCGATTTTATTTTTATGTATTGGCTTACTGCTTTACCTCTTTTACCAACACCCAGAACTTTCAGGGCTTAGCACAAACGTGGTACAAAAGTTTGAAGGTGAAAAAATCACCATCTTTATGTACTACATCTTACATGAAATGCCAGAAGGGATGCGTGGACTTGTTACTGTAGGTGCTGTGGCTGCGGCTTTAAGTAGCTCAAACTCAGTTTTAGGTGCCATGGCATCTGTGGCCATCGAAGACCTCTACAAGCCCTGGAAACTAGCAAGAGCCAAAGTAGAGGAAATGCACTTTGTTAAAGCAGGGCGCAATGCGGTACTTTTCTTTGCTGTGGCCCTTTCACTCATGGCTATGCTCTCTTACTACTGGCAACGTTACACAGAACTCCCACTGCTTAGCTTTGCCCTTGGTGTCATGGCGTTTGCATACACGGGGCTCCTTGGTGTCTTTGGTGCAGCCATCTTTACCAAACGAGGCTCTGCCACGCTGGTACCTTTTTCACTTTTAGCAGGGTTTACGACTGTCCTTTTGCTTCAACCTTATGTGTTAGGCGCAGTTCTAGACTTCAAACTAGGCTTTGCCTGGCAAATACTGGGGGGAACATTTGTCTCCTTTGTGGTGATGATGATGGGCAAAGAGAAAATACAAGGCTAGTTTTGTAGAAGTTCCGGGATATCAATGCGCATTCTTTTTAGTGGCCTTTTTAATACTGCATTAGTAAAGAAAGAGTGTTTAGACTTCATTTCAATACTCTCCTTAAGATATTTTTATATATAATTTCACATGTTATTTAACTCCTATGAATTTATATTTTTCTTTTTGCCATTTACTTTCTTTATATATTTTTACTTATTACAACTTAGGCTAATTACGGGAGCCAAAGCTTTCTTAGTTTTTGCGTCTTTGTTTTTTTATAGTTGGTGGAATATTCTTTATCTCCCAATTATTCTTGCATCCATGCTTTTTAATTATATTATTGGAAACGCTTTAAACAATAGTCTTGAACATACTAAAGTTGATAAAAAAACTCTTTTAATATTTGGTATTGTTGTTAACCTGGCACTTTTAGGGTATTTTAAATACAGTGATTTCCTCATTGAAAATATAAATATAAGTCTAGATGTCTCTCTCCCACTTCTTCATTTAGCGCTTCCTCTTGCTATCTCCTTTTTTACTTTTCAACAGATAGCATACTTGGTAGATAGTTATAGAAAAGAAACTAAGGAATATGATTTTTTAAATTATGCCTTATTTGTAACTTTTTTCCCTCAGCTAATAGCGGGTCCCATTGTTCACCATAAAGAGATGATGCCCCAGTTTATGTCATCTTGGAATCTTGTAAAAAATTATAAAAATATTTCTGCAGGTATATTTATTTTTTCTATTGGACTTTTTAAGAAAGTTATCATAGCGGATCAATTTTCAATCTGGGCAAACTCTGGATTTGATGCTACGAGTACTTTGAATTTACTTGAATCCTGGTCAACCAGTCTGTCCTATACTTTTCAATTATATTTTGATTTTAGTGGTTATACAGACATGGCAATTGGGGCAGCTTTACTATTTAATATTAAACTTCCAGTCAATTTTAATTCACCCTATAAGGCTTTAAATATTCAAGACTTTTGGAAAAGATGGCACATCACTTTAAGTAGGTTCTTAAAAGAGTATGTTTATATTCCTCTTGGAGGTAATAGAAAAGGTTCATTTCGCACCTACAATAATCTTTTGGCAACATTTATTATTGGTGGAATCTGGCATGGGGCTGGATGGACTTTTTTATTTTGGGGTTTTTTGCATGGCATGGCTTTAGTTATACATCGTTTTTGGCAAAAACTAGGCATTATACTTCCGAAATTTCTTGCTTGGTTCATTACATTTAATTTTATCAATATTGCATGGGTCTTTTTTAGAGCTAAAGAATGGAACGATGCTATTGCAATAGTTAGTTCAATGTTTGGTTTAAATGGAATCGTTTTATATACTAGCTTGGAAGGTAAGTTGTCTTATTTAAAACACTTTGGTGTTGAGTTTGATATTATATTTACGCATATGCAAGGGGATACAATTATTTTAAAATGGTTAATACCAACTTTTATAATTGTTCTTTTTACAAAAAATTCTATACAAAAATTAGATGAATTTACTTATAACAGAAAAAATACATGGTTGTCTTTAGGTTTATTTATTTTTGGGGTACTTTCTTTACATAAAGTATCAGAATTTTTGTATTTTAATTTTTAAAGGCTACTTATGAATGCACAAAAGTGGGTAAAAAATTGGTTTTTATCTTTTACTGTTTTAATTTTATTATTATTGGGAATTAATTTTTCTGTTGATCCGTTCTGGGTCTATAAACATGAAAATATTTTAAACCAAGTGCAAAAACCATTTAATGAAAGACAGCAAAAAACGAACTATATATATTTTAATGGTTTTCCTTATGATTCACTTCTTCTTGGGAGTAGTAGAACAACCTATATTAATCAAAATAATTTTAAAAATATGAATGTTTATAATTATGGATTAAGTTATGCAACTCCTTTTGAATTTAAAAGCTATATCGATTTTGTAAAAGAAAGATCAGGAAAAGAATTAAAGTATATTTTACTTGGGATGGACTTTTTTGGGACAAATGATAAGTTGCGTTTATTGAATAATGATGTGGAAAAATATGTAAAACCTATGAAAGGGTTTTGTTATAAGTGTAAAAATCTATTAAATTTAGATACAACAAAAGGGAGTTTTAAAAATATTTTTTATAGTATAAAAGGTGGTAGTAGACTCTATTATGATAGACATAATATTAAATATAGACCTGCTCTAAGTACTGTCAAAAGATTGGCAAAATATAATAAAAATATTATAAGAAAGACCAGTACATTTACAAATACAAGATATGTTTATAGTGAGTACTATAAAGATACAGTGCAAAAAATTAAAAATTCTAATAAGGAAACAGTTTTTATTGTTTTTACTACACCCGTAACAGATGGTTTATTACTTAGTATATTGAAGCAAGAAGGTCGTATGAAAGATTATGAACGATGGTTACATGATTTAGTGAGTGTATTTGGTTCAGTGCATCATTTTATGGATTTAAATGACATTAGTAAAAATCATTTAAATTATTTTGATTCAGAACACTTTTATCCTAAGGTTGGCACTATCCTAGCCCATCAATTAACGCGCAAACATGAAAACAATAATACAATAAACTCTGAAATAATATTAACCAAAGATAATATTGACCAATATCTAAAAGATTTTAAAGAAAGAGTTTCTACGTATACATTGGATTAGACTTCTATCTATCAATTTTTAAGTGTATGAACTATTGAGAAGTATAATAGATTTTTCTAGAGTAGATCAATTTGTGCTTAGTTTGCTAGAGAGTGTGGTAAAATCATACTTTAAAACCTTACAATAAAATATCAATGGGAAGAACAATGGCTAAAGAAAAATATATCGGCATCATGTCAGGAACATCACTGGATGGTATAGATGTTGTTTTGTGTGAAATAGATGCTGACTCGTGTGAACTGTTAAGTTCGTTGGTATACCCTATGCCTTTAGAACTCAAAGCTGATATTTTAACAATGATCGAAGGTAAAAGTACTTTAGAACATGTAGGGATTTTAGATCATCGTTTGGGTGTATTGTTTACGCAAGCTGTGGGTGCATTGTTGATACGTGAAAATATTGATGCTTCAAGTATTACTGCCATCGGCTCACACGGACAGACACTTTGGCATCAACCGCAAGGTGAGTATGGCTTTTCCATGCAGCTGGGAGACCCCAATATATTGACTGCTAAAACTGGCATAGCTGTAGTGGCAGACTTCAGACGAAAAGATGTAGCGTTGGGCGGGCAGGGTGCACCGTTTGCTCCTGCCTTCCATGAATTTATATTTGATAACATAAAACCTTCTGTTTCTGTTGTGAATATCGGTGGAATGGCCAATATCACGGTTATAGATGAGAAGCTTATAGGTTACGATACGGGTTGTGGAAATGTACTTTTAGACTTATGGGTCTCCGAGCATGAAGGCAGGACTTATGACCAAGGCGGAGAGTGGGCAAGGTCTGGGACAGTGGATTATGCACTGTTAGATCTTATGCTGGCAGATGACTATTTTTCTCAAGCCTATCCTAAAAGTACAGGAAGAGAGAAGTTTAACAAAGATTGGTTACAAGCTTGTCTTAGTGGAAAAACCCACAATCCTGAAGATGTACAAAGAACATTGCTTGAACTTACTGCATTAAGCATTTCCAATGAAGTACTTCGTTTTAACAGAGAGTTTGTTTTACTTTGTGGTGGTGGGGCTAAAAATAATTTTTTAGTTGAGCGTATTAAATCTTTACTGCCCAACATTGAAGTGGAGATTGCAGAAAATGCAGATGAAATAGAAGCCATGACCTTTGCTTGGCTTGCTTACAAACGTCTACACAAAGAAAAAGTAAATTTAAAAGAGGTCACTGGTGCCAGTGACAATGCAGTCTTAGGGGGAATATATGCATAATGAGTTAAAAGCTTGGCTTGAAAGCTTAGGCATAGAAGCGCCTAAACTCTCCACCATGCATGGTGATGCAAGTGGGAGAAGGTATTACCGTTTGGAAGAACCTAAAAGCATTGTTATGGACGCATCAGACATGAAAGAGTCTGTGCCTATTTTTCTAGAAGTGAATGAGAGGCTTGTGGCTGCGAAAGTACGCACAGCACTCATCAAGGCTTATGATCTAGAAAAAGGTTTTATACTTTTAGAAGATATTGGCGCCACACATTTGTTTGACAAGGTTAAAGAGGGTGAAGGAAGTGTTTATTATGAAAAAGCCATTAAAACACTGGTACAAATTCAAGAGACATCTTCCGAAGGTTTAGACCTCTATGATGCAGACTTTTTACTTGAAGAGATGAACCTCCTGACGCAGTGGTACCTCAAAGCGCATTTAGGTAAAAAGGTTGAGTGCCTAGAAGGCCGTATGCTTTTAGAGAGTTTTTCTATAATTTCCAAAGAGGTACTCTCTCAGCCACAAGGCATGTTCGTACATCGAGACTACCACTCACGTAACCTAATGATAGACAACAATGAAGACATAGTAGTCATAGACTTTCAAGACGCGAAAAATGGTGCATTGACCTATGACTTAGTCTCTTTACTCAAAGATGTCTATGTAGAACTAGATGAGGAAGAGATAAAAAGACTCATAGCCTTGTTTAAAGACTTAAAAGGCATTAATGTAGAAGATGAAACATTCATGCGTTGGTTTGACTTTACTGCTTTACAACGACATATAAAGATACTTGGTATCTTCGCAAGACTTAGCATACGCGATGGAAAAGACGGATATTTGAATGATATACCTCTTACCCTCAAATATGTACTTGAAACGGCTTCGAAGTATCCAGAGCTTAATGGGTTGGTGCAGATTTTAAAATCTTAAAATATATAGATTACAGACTTGTTCTCTCTGTACTGTAATATAGTAACTAGCCATATTTAAAAAATAAAATAAAGAAATATGCCATTTACACCTGACAGGTCATAGGCTATACTGCGAACAATTAAATATAGGATAGCCAATGCCCTACACAGATGAATTAGTTTCTTTGTATAGACAACTTAAAGTTGAATATATATTATATTGTCAAGGTTGTATTTCGGAAAGAGAGTATTGTCTGCGTGCTAGGCCTATAGATCAGGCTATTGCACAACTGGAACTCTCTACTATTCCAGGCAGTTCTGTTTTGTCAGTATCATGTTCACAAAAGCTTCTGATGCCAAAATATTAGCCAAACTTGCCTGGTAGGCATGTATGGTTTCACCCTCTTCAATCTTGGACTGTTCTAGTTCTTTTAAATTCATATTTTGGACAATCTTTGCGACTTCATTATGGCTACTGAGGACACCTACCTGATCAATATTAGTCTGGTTGGCAATGAGATGAGCATAATAGCGAATAAAAAGCAGAGAGGCTATTTTCTGGTTAAG